>CANEGK010000096.1 GCA_947427035.1 uncultured Clostridium sp. | reverse complement strand
GCCAGAGTACCGATAATTTCATCAATTTTCATGGTGTCAATCGCATAGGCTGCTGCATTGGCCATGCCGGTCAACGTGCGGACGATAACCAAATTCTGCGCCCTGTCGATTTTTATGACGCATTCTCTGAAAATATTTTTCAAACGAGGGATAAAACCGGAATCGGTATTCATTTCAGGCGTGGAGTACTTATAACCGCCAGTCACCGAAGCGACTTTCACAAGCCGCAGCTCTTTAATATCGCGGGAAATGGTAGCCTGCGTTGTGGCATACCCCACGGCTTTCAGGCGATCGGAAAGCTCTTTCTGTGTTTTCACTTCGTTATTGGTAATAATCTCGACAATAGCTGCCTGACGTTGGAATTTCATATCTCCACCCTTTCGTTGGACAGTTTTTTGCTGATAACCTCGTAAAACCCAAGCTCTTTGATACGGATCAGTGAAAGTGCAAAAGGAGAACGCTGAATGACAACCGATTGTCCCGGCTGTATTTCCATTGACTGATACCCGTCGACGGACAAATGAATGGGGCTGTCCTGCTTAGGGGGAGTAATACGAATTTCCTTGTCAGCACCCAGTACAAAAGATTTTGCATTCAGAGAATGCGGACAGATGGGCGTGACGGCAATACAGTTGGACGAAGGCTCTAAAATAGGGCCGCCAGCTGAAAGCGAGTAAGCGGTAGAGCCTGTCGGGGTGCAGACAATAATGCCGTCTCCGCTTAAGCGCAAGGTCTCTTTTTCGTTCACCTGTACGCACAGTTTAACGACACGGGACAAACTCCCCTTGGAAATGACAGCGTCATTTAAGCCCTCGGCCTTAAAAAGTATTTTGCCCTGCTCGTCAAGAACGCGCACCGTGATCATCATTCGAGAATCAAGCTCATATGCTCCGCTGCGGATTTTTTCCATTTCCCACAGCTCCTGTATCTCCAGTTCGCTCATGAAACCAATGGTTCCGACATTGATGCCCAAAACGGGTTTGTGATGAATGGCTGCGGCTTCTGCCATGCGCAAAATAGTGCCGTCACCGCCGATGACAACAGCAAAATCGCACAATTCCAACGCCTGCTCTTCTTTACAAAAGGCGGCTTTGCCATTGAGTGACGTCCCCAAAGGCTCTTTAAATTCATCACTGATAAAAACCTGAAAGCCGAAACTTCGAATAGCCGACACAATGGTCGGCGTGACGTGGAGCGTTTTTTCACGGGTCGGATTGGGGCGTATGAGCACCTTTTCCATCACAACCACCTCGCATTCTCATGTGCTTGCCGTACGATGCCGGCAATATCGGGATACTGTTCACAGCCATGCATTTGCAGCTGAGCCAAAAATTCAATATTTCCTTCAGGGCCTTTTATGGGTGAGTATGTTAAACCAGTAACTGTAAAGCCGATTTGCTTTGCATCGCTCAGAACGGTTTTTATCACTTCTATATGTGTTTCCGGTTCGCGGACAACCCCTTTTTTCCCAACCTTTTCACGCCCGGCTTCAAACTGCGGTTTAATTAGAGTGAGCATTTGTCCATCCGGTTTCAGTAGACGATACACTACCGGGAAAACCAAACGCAAAGAAATAAAAGACACATCACATACAGCCAAGTCCAGCTTTTCCGGAATCTGTTCATTTGTGACATAGCGAATATTGGTGCGTTCCATACAGATGACCCGCGGGTCGCAGCGCACGCTCCATGCAAGCTGACCATATCCGACGTCGACAGCATAAATTTTCTGTACGCCGCGCTGAAGCAGGCAGTCGCTGAAACCGCCGGTTGACGCGCCAATGTCGATGGCACGCAGCCCAGCCGGATCCACTGTGAATGTATCAAGTGCCTTTTCCAGTTTCAAACCGCCGCGGCTTACATAACGCAAACCGCCGCGCACTTCAATTTGATCGGTTTCAGAACACAACAGCCCGGCTTTATCGGCCTTTTGGTTATTCACGTAAACCACACCGCTCATAATAACGGCTTTGGCCCGCTCGCGGCTCTCTTGCAAGCCACGCTCTACGAGCGCAATATCCAATCTTTTTTTATCGCTCAATACGCATTCCCTCCAAAGCAGCTGCTGCAATCGCCGAACTGTCAATGCCATAGCGCTGGTACAGCTCATGAACCTTCCCTTCTGGAATGAACTTACGCTGTAGGTTAATCAGCCGAAGAAAAGACGGTGCTGCGCCGGCGATATTCAGCTGTGCCGCAATTTTTTCCCCCATACCGCCGGCTTGCAAACAGTCTTCTGCAACGATCAGCCGGCCGGTCTTCTGGACAGAATGCACAATAGATGAAAGCTCATAATCGGTCAGGCAGTTGAGCTTTAAAACTTCGGCGTCGACTCCCTGTTTTTGCAATGACTCGGCAGCGGCGAGAGCTTCATTGATTAAAATCCCATAAGAAAGGAGCGTGACATCAGACCCTTCCCGCACAACGGCAATGGACTGCTCAAAAGAGTTTTCCCGGAACTCGCGTTCGCCGCCGCGTGGATAGCGGATGGCCACTGGCGTGTTGTATTCATACAATGCTTTACGCAACGCCGCTTGCAGCTCCGAATGCGATGCAGGTGCAAAAACTGCCAGATTGGGAATACTGGTCAGATACGGAACGTCAAAAATCCCTTGATGGGTCTGCCCGTCTTCGCCGACCAGACCGGCACGGTCTACAGCAAATACCACATGATTTTTCTGAATGGCGACGTCATGAATCAACTGGTCATAACCACGCTGCAAAAAAGTAGAATATATAGCGCATACAGGACGCATTCCACCGGCGGCCAAGCCTGCCGACATTGTAACAGCGTGCTCT
>CANEGK010000095.1 GCA_947427035.1 uncultured Clostridium sp. | reverse complement strand
TTTCCGATATTGAAAAGCAATGTTAAAAATGATTATATTTATGTAGTCACATGGGAAGACTTTCTAAAGTACCCACAAGTAGATATGGACTTGGCATTTTCACACAAAGAAAGTACTCCGTTGTATAAAGTCGTCAAAACGGTATAGCATTATCAGAGTATGAGAGCGATGGTGTCCACTACAGTGGCAACACAATGGCAAAAAAGCAAATAGCCCAAACCGCTTGGATAACGAAAACAACGAACTACCATTTCAAAGGGTACTTTATTCATCTCAATCTTTTCATATAAAACCGGGGAGCATAGCCAAAACTATGCTCCCCGGTTTACTTAATATCAGGCGTAAATCAATTCGCTGTAGACGATTTCCTCTGATCGGTTTCGGATACTGTTCATCAGTTTGACCCATTCCATTTGACTATACGCTTTCATCTGTTCCGTAATGCCCTCCCGTTCTGTCATTTGATTGATTAACTGAAAAAACATAGTTTCTGCTTGCTCGTCAATTTCTGACAGATGGTCATTCAACTTGCCGGACAGCAGTAGAGCCGTATAAAGGGCCTGACGGTGATCTTCCAGATACCGCCTCCGCCGCTGTCCCCATATACCGATGGCGGGAAATTCTGGGGCAGACAGGTCGGGGAGAAAGTAATCGCCCGCTTGATGATAGGTTCCGCCCATGCGCTCAAATAATGACTTTTTCATGATATAGTCCTCCGATAATGTTATAATTTCTTGCAATTCAATCACATTCGGCTGACTGCAAAAAATGAGGGGGAGGTAACTTCTTTACGTTACCTCTCCCTCTGCGCAGTGCTTATTTTTGTGCTGTGCCAGGGCGCTTTTACAGCGCCCGCAGGCGCTCGAGCACACGGTTGATTTTCTGCTGGGGCACCTTGCCGCGCACATGGCCGAGCACGCGGTTTAAGCTCATGCCGCGCGCCATGCGCACCATCGGACTGTTTAACATGCCGGGAAACTCTTCGTTGAAAATACGTACTGCGCCGGGGTTCTGCAAAAGCTCGCCCACCCGTATATTGCCGTTTTGCAGGTTCAAAGCGATCACCTCCTGCATTCAGCTTATGCGCGCGGGCGTCCGATGGCACGGCAAAAGAGCCGGAAAGTCGGCGTTCGGCCGCGCAAGAAAATACAGGGCCGGGAAGGATTGAAAAGTGAAAAAGGCAAAATAAATCAGGATAATTTTATCGAATAAGCCAAATTTTTTTGAAAATCAGAAAAAAGCCGAGATTTTTTTAATAAATTTTGAGAAAACCCCTAGTAATCTGTCAAACGGTGTTGTATAATTATTATTGCTTTATTGTCTATTTTTTGACATTCCGGCTTGGCAACAACAAAAGGAGGGCACTTATGGCAAAAAAGAAAACGGTCGTTCCTTTTAACGGCACAAAGGAACAGGAGGCACAGCTCGCTGCCGTCATTGAAAAAAATAAATCGGTCCCCGGCGCGCTGATGCCCGTTTTGCAGGAAGCGCAGCAGATTTACGGCTACCTGCCCATCGAGGTACAGATCATGATAGCCGAGGGGCTGGGCGTTTCTCTGTCCGAGGTTTACGGTGTTGTGACCTTTTATTCGCAGTTCTCGCTCAACCCCAAGGGGCAATACCCCATCGCCGTCTGCATGGGCACCGCCTGCTATGTCAAGGGCTCGCAGGCCATTCTGGACCGCATCCAGCGCAAGCTGGGCATCGAAGTCGGCGGCGTTACGCCTGACGGGCGCTTTTCGCTGGACGCGACCCGGTGCATCGGCGCCTGCGGCCTGGCCCCCGTCTTTACCATCGGCGACGATGTGTACGGCAAGCTGACGCCGGAAGAGGCCGAAGCTGTGCTGGCAAAATACGAATAAAAGCCTGATGAACGACCTGTCGCTTCATATTCTGGATGTGGCGCAAAACGCGGTCGCAGCGGGCGCCGGGAAGATCACCGTCAGCGTCTGCGACGAAAAAGGCGGCGTGCGGCGCATCGAAGTGTGCGACGACGGCTGCGGCATGAGCGCCGAAATGCTGGCGCGCGTGACGTCGCCCTTTGCCACCGGCCGCCAAAGCCGGCGCGTCGGGCTGGGCGTGCCGCTTTTCAAGCTGGCGGCCGAGCTGACCGGCGGGTATTTGCGCGTGGAAAGCGAACAGGGGAAGGGAACAAGGCTGACGGCCGTGCTGATGACCGGGCACATCGACTGCCCGCCGCTGGGGGACATGGGCGGCACGATGGCGCTGCTCATCGGGCAGAACCCCGGTATTCGTTTTGTCTATCGCAGGCGTGCAGCGCGGGGAGCGTTCCGTTTCGATACGGACGCGCTCCGGCAGGAGCTTTCGGACGTGCCGCCCGGCTGTTTCGAAGTCCAGACATTTATCAGTGCGTTTATAAATGACAATGAAAAGGAACTTGTGGAGGTGCATCAATAGATGAAATCACTCGCCGAACTGCGGGAAATCCGCGAAAGAGTCAAGGGCAGCGTCGCCATGCGGCGGGAAAACCCCGATACTATCCGCATCGTCGTCGGCATGGCGACCTGCGGCATCGCGGCCGGCGCGCGTCCGGTGCTTCAGGCCTTTTTGGAAGAGGCCGCGAAGCAGGGGCTGGACAACGTCGTCGTCACACAGACGGGCTGTATGGGCCTGTGCCGCCTGGAGCCCATTGTTGAAGTATACGTCCCCGGCCAGGAAAAGGTCACATATGTGAAAATGACCGCTGAAAAGGCGGCCAAAGTCGTGTCAAATCACCTTGTCAATGGTGTCGTTGTCGACGAATACACCATTGGCAGCGCACAGTAAGGAGGGCCAGTATGGGAGAACTGTACAGAGCGCATGTGCTCATCTGCGGCGGCACCGGCTGCACGTCTTCGGGCAGCGCCAAGCTGATCGAGGCTATGGAGCGCGAGCTTGCCAAAAACGGCATTGAAAAGGAAGTCAAAATTGTCAAGACCGGCTGCTTTGGCCTGTGCGCGCTCGGCCCCGTCATGATCGTCTACCCCGAGGGCTGCTTTTACAGCCACATCACCGAAGAGGACATCCCCGAAATCGTCGCCGAGCATCTGGTCA
>CANEGK010000094.1 GCA_947427035.1 uncultured Clostridium sp. | reverse complement strand
ATGCCGATTGACCGCGTGTTGTGCCCCTTGCAGTGCGCCCCGGCTATCGCCACAGGGCGTCCCGGGCGCACCTCGCCTTTAAGCCCTATGATGAAGTGATAGCCTATGTCGGAGAATCCACGCGCAAGGTGGCTTTGCTTTATCTGGGCGTTGGAAAATTCCTCGCCCTCCGGCGTGGCTGTGCAGTGCAAAATGATTTCATCGATCTTGCGCTTGCTCTGGGCTATTCCCAGAGCCGCCCACGTCTGCGCCCCGACAACACCGTCGGCTTTCAGCCCCTTGCGCTTCTGAAACTCTTTTACCGCTTCCTCGGTCAAGGGCCCGAATATGCCGTCGGCCATCAGGTTTAATTTGCCTTGCAGGGTCTTGACTTCCGCCCCGCAGCTGCCTCGCTTTAGTGTTGTCATTCGGCTGGGCTTTACGCGGCTTTGTCGCTCATTATGGCCGCGCGACAGTTGGTCTCACTCAGGGGCAGACAAATGCCGTACTGGTCGAAGTTCACGAGGCTGCGGTGGTTCTGCGGGTCGTTCTCGGCCTTGCTGTGAAAAAATTGCGTAGAGCCTGCGGCTTTCATCATGCGGCCAGCGTAGAATGCGACGGAACTCTGCATGTCTGTGGCCGCCGGAACTGCGCCCCACGCCAATTTTTCGCCGGAGGTCGGATTGTAGAATGGTGTGCCGTCATACTCGAATATGTCGAAGCCATAGAGGCGGCAAATCTTGCCCTCGGTCTGGTTGATGTTGTAGTGGTCCTTGAAGCGCTGCTCGGTCGCCAGCAGGTCATTAACGTGGTCGCTGCACAGCACTAAAATACGGTCCTTCTTGGGAATCTTCATCTTGTCGAATGCCTCCTTGATTGCCAGCAGGTCGGTGGGGGTCATGCGCTTGCGGCCGCCATAGGCTGCGCCAGTGGTACGCAATACGGGAATGCCTGTCGCGTTCTTGGCCGGGGCAATCGCATGAATTGCATGGGCACCGAATGCCTCGATAAGGGCGTCACGATGTCGCTCCTGTACGCTCGCCATTTTGTCGTAACTGATAGCGTGGAGTTCATCGTATGTTACCGGGGTAGCTTCTGTCGTGAATTTGTCCAGAGCAATAGGTTTGTCGGCATCTTCCAGAGCGGTGACGGGGATTGGGTAGGTGGAGTTGTTAAGAAGTACCTTGGGGTCACCGCCGATCGCCACGAAGTGAATCACATCGTTATCCACATACTGGTTATAGCTGCGTATGCGCGCCAGCCAGCCCCATGACTCCAGGGCAGTGCGGAATTGTTTGATCTGTTCGCCGGTCCATATCTCTTTGAGCACTCCGGCGCGGAGGGCGCCGCTGGGGGCTGCCCCCTGGAGGGCGAGTGCCAGCACGTTGCCGGCTATGGCTCCGGCTTCCGGCGCGCACCCGATTGCCACGGCACACGTGGCGCCGGCGGCGGCGTTGAATGTTACGGCCATCAGCATACAGCCGACAATGCCGAGCAGGGTTTTGAAAAGGTTGTTTTTGGGTTTCATTGTTGTTTATGGGTTATTTTGTTCTTGCGGGTCTTATTCGCTCAGGGGCGGGCAATCGACGCCATATTCAGCCTTATACAGGCGCATATATTCGGCGGGCTGGTCCTTGCGGAGAGCCAGGAGTTCATCCTGGGGCACTTCGCTGAGCTTGGCGTAGCTCTTGCCGCCGCCGGAGCCGGAGCCGGGCGCGCTCGCGCGGGATAGGTGTAATGTGTCGGTAGGCTTCTGCTGCGGGGGCATACTCTTGAATGTGTCGGCAAGCATTGCCGCGCCGGCGGCTTTCCCCAGGTTGATAAAGTGGTCGCGCTGCTCGGCTACAATCCTGCGCTCTGCAATCGCCTGGTCCACGCACCGGGTCACGGCTGCCAGCTGCAAGGCGTCCGCGTTGTCGGCTTTCGTTTTCATCAGCTGGAGCGCGGCGGTCGCCTGCTCGTCGCTGGCTCCCTCGGGCAAGCCCAGGAGGGTTAACTGTTCTTTGTTCATCGCTGTTGTTTGATTATGTGGTTTATTGTTTTCCTCGCCGGCTCCGTCGCCGGTTTCGGGTTCATTATCTTTTTGCAGTTGAAGCAGGGGTAGTCCGGGCGCGTCCTCTCCGGCGGCCAGCTTCATCACCTTGCCGTCGGCTCCGCACAGTTGCAGGGCCTCGTCGTTGCCCCCTATGTCCACAATGCTGACCTCAATCAGCTTTGACCGCGTGACTGTCTCGCGCGTCTGTCCGGGAAGTATCAGCGCGTCGTCCGCGCTCGTTTCAATGGGTTCAAGCGCGGCCGACGCCATGCGAAGATAACCGCTTTCCCATTTGCTCTCTATCCGCTTGGCGAAGTCGTCGGCCTGGTCAAATACCGGCGTACCTATCAGCTTGCCGTCCTCGACCCTCAGATTCTCGACCTTGCCTATCGGCATAGCGTTTCCGTCGAATGCTCTACGGTGCATCCAGAGCAAAACCGGGTTGCGCTCGTACTGGCTCAGGTCTATCCCCTCGGTCAGCACGCGCGTGCCGTAGCAGTTCACGGCTCCCGTTGATATTATTACATCTTTCGCCATTGCGTTTTGTCCTTAAAAAAAGCCCGGGGCGCGAGGGGGCGGTGGGTGGAGGGTGGGTGTGTCCCCCGCGCCCGGGGCCGTTAATCAATCTTTTTTACCTTTTACCTAATTGTTGTGGCGGAGGCAGGACTTGAACCTGCGACCTCCGGGGAATGAGCCCGGCGAGCTGTCCGCTGCTCTACTCCGCTAATCGGCTTGCCGCTTTGCCACAGCAAAGAATGTGGCTGTAAGTCGTTCAGCACTGCAAAATTGCGCATTGTTCACGGCCCGGTCAAAAAGAGTGTAAATCTTTTACACTCTTTTTTATTATGGTGCCTTTTTGAGCCAACTTTGCACTGTGAAAAGGCGCGCCAATGGTGGTCGCGCCTAAATCCGTAAAATTTTATGTTTATGAATGGCAACTAAAAAAGAACGTGAGCAGCAGCGTGAACACGCCCGCCTCCTATATATGCAGGGCGAGCCTCAGAAGTCCATCGCTGAAAAAGTGGGAGTGTCTGCACAGACAATTACAAAATGGGTTGCAGAGGGCGGTTGGGAACAG
>CANEGK010000093.1 GCA_947427035.1 uncultured Clostridium sp. | reverse complement strand
CACCCGCGAGCAGTCCATCGTCACCATGATGCGCCTGTTCGACATCGTAAAATAAGGCGCAGATAAAAAAGGGCGATGCCATTGAGCAATCCGCCATGAAAAACCGGACACCCGCTGAAAAACAATTGCTTTTCAGCGGGTGTTCCTTTCGCATGATTTCGGCGGTAAAGCCGCATTTACCGAAAGAACGCCGGAATGTTAATTTTCGTTGCTTGCAGCAACGGGCTTTTCCGCTGTATGATAGCGATGAAAGGAGGCCGTTCCTGATGCTCAGTGAAAACATGAAAACAATCAGAAAATCCAAAGGGCTTTCGCAAGAGGAGCTTGCAATCAAATTGAATGTGGTGCGGCAGACAATCTCCAAATGGGAACAGGGCCTGTCGGTTCCGGATGCCGATATGCTGATTTCCATAGCGGAGGTATTTGAAACACCTGTAAGCACACTGCTTGGAGAAGCCGTTGCCGAGACCAGGGCTGACGACTTAAGGACAATTTCCGAAAAGCTTGAGGTTATAAATTTACAGCTCGCGCGCAGAAAAGCGGCGAGGCAAAAAGCGCTCCACTGGTTTTTTATCTCGTTGAGTACGGTTATAGCGGCGATTTTTGCAGTCTTGATCGCGTTCAACAGCCCTTACCAGGGCTGGGATTACAGCAAGCCCGAAACCGCAGTGATCGGAACGCTGCTTCACGCATTTGAGTGGCTGTTTGTCAGAACAGCGCCGTTTGCCCTGATGGGATCTATTGTCGGGATTTGCCTGACGCGAAAGAACGCGTCATAGCGGCTTATACAGCACAAAAAGGGCAAGGCAGGCCGTTCAGATCTGTCTTGCCCTTTACTTTTTTTGAAGGCGCCCCCCGCACTGTTCCTTTTTTCCTTTTCAGGGGGCAGCTTACGCCCGGTCGCCCGGGCCGAACATGATCCGGCAGATACGCCGCCCGGCTTCGGTGCGAAAGATGCTCTCATAGGCCGAGAGGACCTTATCGCAGTCGGCGCCGCCCTCGTACAGGTTGACGAGGAAATCGGCCTCAAGCAAAATGCGGTAATCAAGCCCCACTACATTCTCATAAGTGTGGTGGTGGGCGATGAGCCAGCAGACCCGCTCGATGAGCGCGGCGTCAAAGCCGAGCTCTGCCAGCATCGCGCGGGCTGGGGCCGGGCCCTCCTGTTCCTGCAAAGGGCCGGCGCACGAGCCGTATTTCTGCTCGGCGGGCCGAATGCCGATATCGTGGGTCAGCGCCGCCGCTTCAAGCGTCAAAAGCGTCTGCCCGTCCAGCCCTTCGGCCCGGCCGATTAAGCGGGCCAGCGTGTGGACTTTGAGAAAATGCTGAATGCGCCGCGGGTCGCCGCTGTCGTGCTCCATCATGCGCAGGGCCAATGCGTCCAGCTGATCCATATCGATTCCCCCTGAAAATCCTGATTTTATAGGAAAAACAGATAATATGCGACAACGCCCAACAGCCCGAGGAGAATAACGGCCTGCACGATTTCCCCCCGTTTAAACAGGCGCAAAAGATAGTCGCGCTGGCTCTCTTCCTCGTCCGACGGCTTGCGCTTGTAAATGGTATAGCGTTTAAAGCCGTCGTCGCCGCGGGGGCTGCGGTCAGCGCGCCGGAACATCGCAAAACTGCGCCGCCTGCCCGAACAGGGCGGGCGCGCCCCCCGTGTGGTAAAAGCAAACCGGTTCGCCGGCCGGCAGAGCCTGCCGCCGGGACAGGTCCAGAAGGCCGTCGAAAACCTTTGCATTGTAGGTCGTTTCGATAAAAACGCCTTCGGTGCGCGCCAGCGTGCGCACAGCGTCGAGCGCCCCGGGCGTAGGGATTCCGTAGCCCCGCCCCAGATACTGGCCGTAAAAGCGCGCAATGTCGCGCGGGCGCAGGGATGGGCGGACGCCCAGCCGGCGCTCCAGCCCTTCAAAAATGTTGTCGGCAATGGCCCAGAAGGTCTCTTCGTCATACTCGACGCTGACCAGATGCACCGTCACGCCGCCCAAAAGACACAGGCCGTAAAGCAGCCCGGTTTCAGTGGGGCCGGCCGACGCGCTGATAAAGACATGGCGCAGCGGGACACCCTGCCGCTCAGCCTGGCTGCACAGCTCGAATGCGGCGGCCACATAGCCGAGCGCACCGGTCACGGCATCGCCGATGATATAGGGCTTTTTCCCCTGTGCGCGCAGGGCGTCGGCTTGTTCGCGGATAAAATCCATGCGCCGGAACTCGTCGACATCGCCGCAATAAAGGGTGCGAACGCCCATCAGGTGGTTGAGCAGGGCGTTGCCCTGCGGCGCGCTGTTCGGCAGGGGCGGGGGCGCATTGTGGACAACGGTGCAGGAAAGCCCGGTGTGTACGCAGGCTGCCGCCGTCAGGCGGCACAGGTTGGACGGCGGAAGTCCCCCCACCAAAACCGTGTCGCAGCCCTGCGCCAGCGCTTCACCCAGCCAGAACTCGAGCGAGCGGACTTTGTTGCCGCCCATGCCCAGGCTCATCACGTCGTCCCGCTTGAGGAAAAGGGGGCGGCCCAGCGTCTGTCCCAGCCGGGCAGCGGGTTCGAGCGGAGTTTCAGAAGTCAAAAGCCGTACCCGCGGCTGCGCGTCAAGCAGCATAAAATCATCCTTTCTGCGGGGGGAGTTACTGTCGATGTTATTATACCATAGCCACGGAAAAAAGCGAAGCTTTTCTGTGGGCCTGCTTTTCCGGTGTCGAACCCTGTCACGCCTGCATAAGATGAAATGGGTGACCGCACACCCGATTTCAAACAAAGGAGTTTTGTGCTTATGCCCAATGATGATTTCGGTTATATCCGCACCAGAATCGTCAGCTGCGACGAGTTCGACAGGCCTGTTCCCTGCTGCGCCAGCTCTTCGCGCTGGCCGCGGGAACCCGATTGTTCGTCTTACCGCCCTGAACCCTGTCCCCATCCGAACCCGCCCTGTCCGCCGCCCTGTCCGTCGGCTCCCTGCTGCCCCAGTATGATTGCAGGCCCCACCGGGCCAATGGGGCCGACGGGAGCTACAGGGCCGCAGGGCGTTCCGGGCGTTCAGGGGATACAGGGCATTCCAGGTGTCACTGGCCCTATTGGCCCTACGGGGCTTCAGGGGATTCAAGGGCCTGCCGGCCCCGTTGGGCCCACCGGCCCCCAAGGGCCGCAGGGCTTCCCTGGCTTTGATGGCGCGACGGGCGTCACCGGTGCAACCGGGCCTTCCGGCCCGACTGGCCCGAGCGGCGCGACGGGCGTCACCGGCGCAACCGGACCCACCGGCCCGACCGGCCCGAGTGGTGCGACGGGCGTCACCGGTGCAACCGGGCCCACTGGCCCGACCGGCCCGAGCGGTGCGACAGGTGTCGCCGGCGTAACCGGGCCCACTGGCCCGACCGGCCCGAGCGGTGCGACAGGTGTCACCGGGGCAACCGGGCCTTCCGGCCCGACCGGCCCGAGCGGCACGACGGGCGTCACCGGAGCAACCGGGCCTTCCGGCCCGACTGGCCCGAGCGGCGCGACGGGTGTCACCGGGGCAACCGGGCCCACTGGCCCGACCG
>CANEGK010000092.1 GCA_947427035.1 uncultured Clostridium sp. | reverse complement strand
GGAACAGGCCCGCGCCGCTGCCAACATCACCCGCCCGGAGCTCGTAAATAAGATTTTAAACAGCATTAACGTGCTTCTGGAGGACCTGGCCGCCGACCCCTCGCCGGAGAAAACAGCAGCCAGCGCCGACAAGCTCGTCAAGTTCGCCGCCACCGTTGAACGCCTCGACAAAAAAACTTCTGTCGTTGACGTTATAGAGGTCTTTATGGCTTTCAGCAAGTGGCTGCAATACCGCATGAGCTTT
Source organism: uncultured Clostridium sp. (assembly GCA_947427035.1). Lineage (GTDB taxonomy): Bacteria > Bacillota > Clostridia > Oscillospirales > Butyricicoccaceae > Ventrousia. The sequence continues at coordinate 3,544 of CANEGK010000092.1, read as the reverse complement.
GACCCCAATGTCACCCCGGAGCTGCTGAAAACTATAAATCATTATCACGACCTTTTCATTTCTGAAAAGCTCAAAGAAAGTTTTTAACGCATGGCTACGAAAGCGGAAATATTAAAAGCACGAGAAAAGTGGAAACAGCACTGCGAGACGGTGCAGGCGGCCACCGCCGTAAACATCAACGAAACAGCCGAGCAGCGCCTTGCACGTCTGCGCCGGCTGCTGCTGAATTATGCCGATTTCGTAGATCACTATTTCCCGCACTGGACTGAAAACCCCGAAACGGGGCAGTCAACGCCCTGCGCTCCGTTCCATATCGACGCCGCCAACAAAATCAGAAAAAACCGCAACCTCAAGGCCGGTTTTGTCTGGCACCGTGGCGCGGCAAAATCCACCAACATGGACGTATTTATCCCCATGTGGCTTATGGCCTGGGATATTGTCGGCTCTGAAATTTTTGGAACGACCCAAACAAAGGGGCGTGAAATTAACGTCATGGTGCTGGTCGGCAAGTCTGAGGACAACGCCAAAACCCTGCTCGGCGACATTCAGGCCGAATTACAGTACAACCAGCGTTATATTGCCGATTTCGGCGAACAGTACAACGCTGGATCCTGGGAAGAGGGCGAGTTTGTTACCCGTTCCGACGTCGCCTTTTTTGCCCGTGGTCGCGGTCAGTCTCCGCGCGGTCTGCGCTATCGCTCCCACCGTCCGGATTATGTCGTTATTGACGACCTCGACGACGACGAGCTGGTCGAAAGTCCGGCCCGTGTGTCTAAACTGTTCGACTGGGTGCGCTCCGCTCTGTTCGGTACCCTCGACGGCGGTCGCGGACGCTTTTTCATGGTCGGCAACCTCATTGCCAAAAATTCAGTTCTGGCGAAGTGGTGCGAGATTAAGACTGTCCACGTTACCCGCGTAAATATCTACGACCGCAACGGAAATATATCCTGGCGCGCTAAATGGACTCCGGCCGAAGTGCAAGCCCTTGCAGATGTCGCCGGGTACAGGGCATTTCAAAAAGAATACATGAACAACCCCATCATTGAGGGGGCAGTGTTCCGGAATGAGTGGATCCGCTGGGGCAAACGCCCGGCATGGTCCAAATTCTCGGAATTTGTGCTATACATCGACCCCAGCTTCAAGGGCTCCACAAAAAACGACTTCAAGGCCGCGAAGCTCTGGGGCAAGGCCGGGACCGGTCTCTGGTGCCTCCGCTCTTTTGTCCGCCAATGCTCCGTCGCCGAAATGGTCCGCTGGTGTTACGACCTCTACGAGTGGTGCCGCGCCCAGGGAATTGCCGTGCGCTGGTACATGGAGGCCAATTTCATGCAGGACACCATCCTTGACGAGTTCCGCCGCGAGGGGGAGCTGCGCGGTTATCAGCTCCCCATCACCGGCGACAAGCGGAAAAAGCCCGACAAGTTCCAACGTGTTGAAGCGGTTTCGCCACTCTGGGAACGTGGCTTTGTCACCTACGACGAAGCGCAAAAGGACGACCCCGACATGCTCACAGGCATAGACCAGACCCTTGCTTTTGAAAAAGGTATGCGCGGCCACGACGACGGCCCCGACGCCGATGAGGGCGCTATCTGGATTCTCCAGCGCGACACGCGCCAGAAAAATATTGTTAACAACACTTCAATAGGCTTGCGACCTAACGCTAAAAATGTATCATGGTAATTGCTGAATACTTCCGCGCCCTCCTGTTCGACTGGCGCAAAAATCGTGCTATCCGTCATGCCCGGCGCTCTGCCGACCTCTACCGTAAAAAATACCTGGTGCTCGTCCATCAGGGACGCCCGGTCTGCGTCTCCATGCAGGGCGTGAAAAAATTGATCCGCCAGAAAAGGCTCCCGGGCCTCTCGGCCGAAAAAGCCCGCGAAATCGCAATTTTTGAGGCCTCACCCCGTAACACTTCGCGCCCATGTTCCTGACCCTCGACGACTACAGCAGTGTGTGCGACGACTACGAGTTCAAGCAGATAACACAGAACGACGACATCCGCCTGACGGCCGAAGCCGCCGCGATGGAGCAAATAGCCTCTTACCTGCGCCACCGCTATGACATCGACCGCGCGTTTGCTACCTCAGGAACTACCCGCAATTCTATGTTGGTGCAGTGCACCGTAAATATCGCCCTGTGGCTCATGATTCACCGTCTGCCCCAGAATATGGGCCATGAGCGCCGCGAATGCCTCTATAATGATTCTGTCAAGTGGCTGCGCGATATTCAGGCCGGCAAAGCCTCCCCCGACCTCCCGGTCTATCAGTCCCCCGACGGCTCCGACGACGACACCCGCAACCCCGTGCGCTTCGGCTCCATGACCCCAAACCGTTACGACTGGTAACGCCATTTAACACCCCGTTAAACACCCGTTAAACACCGTTTAAGTAATGTTCAGACTGTGCGCCAAAATAGAGATTGCCGGCGACCGCACCTGGTCGCTCGACTTCGTTACTGCCGTGGAGATTACACGCGACACCGAAAAACTGACAGCCGAAGCCAAAATAACGCTGCCTAAAAAAATCAAGTGGGACGGGGCCGCTGAAATTCCCGTGCGCCGTGGCGACCGTGTGCGTATCTCTCTGGGCTACGACGACAGTCTCCAGCTCGCTTTTGTCGGCTATGTCCGTGACGTCGGATTCAAAACGCCCGTGGTCATAACCTGTGAGGACGATATGTTCAAGCTCAAACAAATGCCGGCCGTTAAAAAGGCCTACCGCTCTGTTACGCTCGAAACGCTGCTCAAGGACCAGGGCATTACTTACCGCCTCAACATCATGGGCGAACAGTCGCTCGGCGCCTACCGCGTAACGGCCGACACGGTGGCCTCTCTGTTCGGCAAACTCTCCGAACAGGGCGTCCGCTCTTTTTTCCGCTATGAGGACGGGGAGCCGGTGCTTTATTGCGGTGTTCTGTTTGAACGTGACGCCACACCCTCCCAGACATTCAAAACCGGGCTTAACATCATATCAGACCAGAGCCTCCAGCAGCAAAAGGCCGAAAATATGCGCCTGCGCGTCAAAGCTGTCAGCCTTATGCCGGATAATAAAAAAATCAAAGTGGAGGTCGGCGACAGCGACGGAGAACACCGAACGCTGCACACCTACAACAAAACCGAAAGCGAGCTCAAGGCATGGGCGGAACAGGAAATAAAACGCCTGAAACGCGACGGCCTCACAGGCTCTTTTACTACTTTCGGCTATAAGCTCGTTGACCCGCTCGAGGCCATAGGCCTTATTATCGACGGCAACAAAATGGGGGTCTATCAGGTCAAAAAAGTTGTGATTAAATACGGCGACGGCGGATTCCGCCAGGAAATAACCCTCGGCCTCCGCGTCGCCTGATTCTTTGCCTTATGTCAGACTTAAGAAACATTATCCGACAGCTCGCACAGCCCGACGGCGAAACGGTCGCCCTGGTGTGTACGGTGGACGCGGTGGATAAATCCGCCCGTACCATCGACTGCTCTCCGATAAATGAGGGTGCGCCCCTCCTTGGTGTCAATCTCCAGGCAAACCAGGGCTGCGACTTCGGCCTCTGC
>CANEGK010000091.1 GCA_947427035.1 uncultured Clostridium sp. | reverse complement strand
ATGAAGGAGTCCGCCCGGGCGGCCCTCTCCTATATCCGCAGCCGGGCCCAGGAACTGGGGCTCGCAGAGGATTTTCATCAGAAAAAAGACATCCACATTCACTTCCCCGAAGGGGCGGTGCCGAAAGACGGGCCTTCGGCCGGAATCGCCACGGCGACCGCCGTCATTTCCGCCCTGACGGGCCGGCCGGTTTCGCGCTTTTTCGCCATGACAGGGGAAATCACGCTGCGGGGCCGGGTGCTGCCCATTGGCGGGTTGAAAGAAAAGACCATGGCGGCTTTTCGCGCCGGGGTGACGACGGTAATCATTCCGGAAGATAACCGGCCCGACCTGTCGGACATCGATCAGACGGTTTGCCAGAACCTGAATTTTGTATGTGTTTCGCATATGGATCAGGTCATAGACGTGATTTTCGGCTCCGATTTGCGGCAGGCTCCGGCCGAAAATATGCCGGCCGAACTGCCGGCGCCCGTCGCTATTCCGGCGAAAGAAGGCGCTGTGCCGGCGCATTCTTACAGGTAGGCGGCCATGATATTACGCAATGCTGAGTTTGTGCGTTCGGCCGCTGACGCGTCCGGTTTTCCGCGTGACGGACGACCGCGCATTGTGTTTGCCGGGCGCTCCAACGTCGGCAAATCGTCCACCATCAATTCCCTGGTCGGGAAAAAGGGATTTGCGCGCGTCAGCGCATCCCCGGGGAAAACGGTTTTTGTCAACCTTTTTTTGGCGGAAGACAGGCTGTGGCTTGTCGATCTTCCCGGCTATGGTTATTCGAAGACCTCGCTGAAGGAAAAGGAGCGGTACTCGGCTTTGATTGACGAGTATCTTCACAGCGATATGAAAAACATTCACCGCTTTATGCTGATTGTCGACATCCGGCATAATCCGACGAGTGATGATAAAACGATGGCAGAATGGGCGCGCGCCTATCATTTGCCGCTGGCAGTGATTGCAAATAAGGCGGACAAGCTCAAGCCGTCGCAGGTGGCGGGCTGCCTGTCCGCTGTGCGCGCGGGACTTGAGCTGCCGGACGAAGTCCCGGCCATCGCGTTCTCAGCGGAAAAGCACACCGGCCGAGACGAAGTTATTCACGAGATCTTTGCCGGACTGGAGGATTGAGCAGCATGAAGCAAGAACTTTTCAGCGAACATTTCAGTGTGAACGAACGGGGAAACCTTTCCTTTGACGGCTTGGATTTGGCAGACGCGGCGCGCCAGTTCGGCACGCCGGCCTATTTGATCAGCGAAGATGCCGTGCGGCAGCAGTGCCGGGCCTATATGCAGGCCATGCGCCGCGAGTTCGGCGGGCGCTTTAAGGTGGCCTATGCCAGCAAGGCCCTGTGCTCCAGCTTTTTGTACCCTATTCTGCAAAGCGAAGGCCTGAACGCCGATGTGGTATCGGGCGGCGAGCTGTATACCGCCCTGCGTGCAGGATTCCCTGCTTCAAACCTGCACTTTCATGGCAATAATAAAACCGACGCCGAGCTGGAGCAGGCGGTGGATTGCGGCATCGGCTCGGTCGTCATCGACTGTTTTGATGAAATTGAACGGCTCGATGCACTGTGTTCGGAAAAAGGCAAGCGCGTATCCGTTCTGCTGCGCGTCAAACCGGGCGTCGATGCGCATACGCACGAGTTTATCAGCACCGGCCATAACGACTGTAAATTTGGCTTTGGTATTGAAGACGGCCAGGTGTATGAGGCGGCGCGGAGACTGAAAACCTGTAAAAGCCTGAATTTTTGCGGCCTGCACTGCCATATAGGGTCGCAAATTTTCCTGAAAGAGCCGTTTGGTGTCGCAGCCGATGTAATGGTGGGACTGTTTGCCGTACTGCGCCGCGATTTTGGCTTTGACCTGCGGGAGCTGATTCTGGGCGGCGGCTTCGGCGTCAAATACATGCCGGAGGATCGGCCGGTGCCCGTTGACGAGATGGTCGCATTCCTGGGGGATGCGGTTCGCCAAAGCTGTAAAAAGCATGAAGTCGACGTGCCGGAAATCGTCATTGAGCCGGGGCGATCGATTATTTGCACTGCCGGCGTGACCCTGTATACGGTGGGGGCTGTCAAGCCGGTGCCGGGGGCGCGTACTTATGTCGCGGTCGACGGCGGAATGCCGGACAACCCCCGCTTTGCCCTGTATCAGGCGCAGTATGACGCGTGTATTGTCGGCAAAGCGGGGCAGGAAAAAACAGAGACGGTCACCATCGCAGGGAAGTGCTGTGAAAGCGGCGACATGATCAGCCGGGACATCCGGTTGCAGCCGGCGCAGCGCGGCGATCTTCTGTGCGTCTTTTCGACCGGGGCCTATACATATTCCATGGCGTCCAACTACAACCGCCTGCCGCGTCCGCCCATCGTGCTGGTGAGCGAAGGAGCGAGCCGGCTGGTTGTCCGGCGTGAAAGCTTTGAAGACCTGGTGCGCAATGATTTGCTTTGATGCCGTCTGTCAACAATAGAAAAGGGAGGAACCCGCTATTCTGTTTACAACATCTTTCCGGGATTTGCTGATTGTCATTCCGGCGGCCCTGCTCGCCATTTCGTTTCACGAAATGGCGCACGGCTGGTCGGCTTATATGCTGGGCGACCCCACAGCGCGCAACGCGGGGCGGCTGACCATCAATCCTCTGGATCACATTGACCCGATCGGTTTTTTGTGCATACTGGTAGCCGGCGTCGGTTGGGCAAAGCCCGTGCCCATCAACCCGTTTTATTTCAAGCACCGGAAGCGCGATATTGCGCTGACAGCGCTGGCCGGGCCGGCTGCGAATATTTTGCTGTGCTTTGTCGGTTTTTTTATCGCCTACGGCATTTCCTTTTTCACTGAAAACCGTATTTTGCTGGCTGTTGCGCAGTTTTTCATGATTACGGCCTCTATCAGTGCGGGTTTGGCTGTTTTCAATTTAATTCCCGTGCCGCCGCTGGACGGTTCCAAAATTATTTATCCGCTGCTTCCCAATCGGATTGTGGCGAAAATCATGCCGTATGAAGGCCCCATCCGTTTTGTCTTGCTCGCCGTCGTTTTCCTGGGGGCGCTCGACGGCGTCATCGGTGCAGGGCAGAGCCTTGTCGTCCGAACGGCCATGCGGGTGTGCAATCGAATTTTTATGGCGATCAGCGGAGCGTTTTAGTGTGAAAACGGTCAATTTTCATTTGCCTGTCTTTGACGGACCGCTGGATTTGCTGCTGCACCTGATTGCCAAAAACAAGATCAACATTTATGATATTCCTATTTCTGAAATCCTGGAGCAGTACGTTGAATACATCAACCGGATGCGTGAGTTCGATATGGAAGTCGCTGCCGAGTTTGTCGCTATGGCAGCGCAGCTGATGGTGATTAAGTCCAAAATGCTGCTCCCGGTTTATGAAGATGAAGCGCAGGATGATCCGCGCGCCGAACTGGTTGAAGCACTGTTGGAGTACCAGCGGTTCAAGGAAATGGGCGGTTACCTGGGCACACGCGCCGAGCTGGGGCGCGATTTGTTTGTCAAACAGCCGGAAATGCTGGAAAAGAAGCAGAAGGACTACCGGTATGCTGCGGAAGTTTTGGTGTCGGCCATCCGCGGAATTTTAGAGCGCTCCGAGCGGCGGATGCCGCCGCCGGCGTCGGCCTTTTCGGGCATTGTCGGCAAAGAACCGGTGCCGGTTGGGCAAAAGATAGAGATGCTGGTGCATTTGTTCACGCGCCAGCGGGTGATTTCGCTGGATGCGATTGTGCTGGACTGCCGGAGCCGATCGGAAGTGGTGGCGTTGTTTCTGGCTGTGCTCGAGCTTTCAAAGGTTCACAAAATTTTTATCGATGAAGGGGATTCGGGTTATAGCCTGACCCTGGCAGAGGAGAAGGAATGGAGCAGCTGACAGAGCTTGAATGCGCGCTGGAGGCCGTGTTGTTTGCCTCGGGCGAGCCGGTCGCTGAAAGCAAGCTGTGCGCTGTTTTGGGAACGGACAGACAAACGCTGGCCGCCGCGGCGCGGCATCTCGCCGATCAATATGATTTCGAGCGGCGCGGCATCCGGCTGCTGGTGCTGGAAAACGCATACCAGCTTTGCTCGCGCGCCGATTACGCCCGGCAGGTCCGCGCTGTGCTGGAAACGCGGCGTGCGCCTTCCTTGTCCGCATCAGCGCTTGAGGTGCTGGCCATTATCGCTTACAAGCAGCCCGTAACCAAAACGTATATCGAGCAGGTTCGCGGCGTTGACAGCAGCGGAACCGTCAATACCTTTCAGTAAAATGGGTTGTTCGAGTACTTCGGCCGGCTGGATGTGC
>CANEGK010000090.1 GCA_947427035.1 uncultured Clostridium sp. | reverse complement strand
CAACCGAACGGGCATGGCGCGGGGTTCCGCGCTTTAGCCTCTGGCTTTGCGTCCCGCCGTTTCCGACGGTTTGCCAGTCGCAGCCAAACAAGCGTCGCGTCAAAGAGCTTGCGCAATTCCCCCTTTGGCGCTTTAGCCGCTGGCTTTGCGTCCCATTGTTTCCAATGGGCTGCCGAATGTGTCTTTTGCCCGGTCCCCGACGCCAGCCGCACCCCGCCGCAGCGGGATTCTGCCGGGACGGATCCCTTTGCAGCATTGCATTCCCCCTTTTGCGTATTGTATGAATCAACCGCCGACGGCCCGAAAGCCACAGCGGCAAATTCCTGCACAAAAGCGTCGTGAAGCCGCACTTTCGCCTGCTTTTGCAGCTGTAGACAAAATGAATCTTTTGTCCTCTTTTCAGGCGAGAGCCGACGGTCTGATTCAGGACGGCTCCCCCCAAAAAGCCTATGCTGCCTCACCTTCATTATAGCACGTCTTCGCCGAAATGGAATACCGCCGCCTCAAAATCGGCAAAATAACGAAATACCGCGCGAAAATAACGGGCTGCGAAGCTTTTCTTTTTTTGCAGTCCTTCTTTTCCTGCTGTTTTTTCGGTTCATTCCCCTGTCCTTTCGGCTGTTTTTAAAGTTATTGGACAAAAGATTCATTTTGTCTATTTTGCCGATTTCATGTGACAAGCCCCAACTTTTCCAGCTGCCGAACGTGCTCTGCGCCCGTGGTTTGCAGATAGATCCGGGTGGTATTGATCGAGCTATGGCCCAGAATGTCGGCCAGCTTGACAATGTCCCGGCAGGCGCGGTAAAAAACCGTTGCGAACAGGTGGCGCAGGTTGTGGGGAAAGACTTTGGCCGGCGGGACGCCCGCCTTTTCGCAAAGGTTTTTCATCTCCCGCCAGATCTGCCGCCGGGACAGGATTTTTCCGCTTCTGGTGACAAAAATGGCGCCGGATGTTATTCCCCTGCTTTTCGCATATTTCAAAAGCTTGCGGCACAGCTTTCCGGGCAGCAGCAGGGTTCTGATTTTGCCCTTTAACGAAATATCGGCCCGCCCGGCTTTCGCGGCGTCTACCGTGATGTACTGCGTCTCGCTGACCCGGATGCCGGTGGCGCAGATGGTTTCCAGCAGCAGGCCCAGCCTTCGGCGGCCCAGCGCTTCGGCCGTTTCGCGCAGCGTCCGGTATTCTTCCCGCGTCAGCTCGCGGGCCCGGTCCCGAAAAACACGGCGCTGAAGCTTTAAAAACCGGACCCGGCAGTCATCCCAGCCCAGAAAACCCAAAAGGCCGTTGAGCGCCGAAAGCTTGGCGTTGACGGTCGCCGGCGCCAGGCCGGAAGCAATGAGTTCTTTCTTCCACCCCGCCGCGGTTTCGGGGGTTATGTCGCGGCCGCCGAGCCATCCGGCCAGCCCATTCAGGTCACGGCGATACTTTTCCACCGTCCCGACGGCCCGCTCTCCCCGCTTCAGCGATTCCAGGAAACGGCTTATCCGCTCGGCCGTCAGTCTGCGTTCTTTCATACCCTATTCCCCTTTCGTTTCCTTTGGGGCGTTCCTTTATACCTTTCACAGGCGGCGGCATTTGCGCAGGCCGCGCCCCTTCCCCTGCAAATAATAAAAAGCGGCATGAACCAGCCATGCCGCTTTTGTGAAGCATCAAGCTTTTCAAATTGTTCATGCCGCATTCCCGGCATAGGCGTGCAAGCCTGCGTCAGCGCGCCGCCAAAACCGGTTGTGTAAAGATGCGCCCTCGTTCATCGCGCTGCACCGGCAGTGCAAAATCAAACCGGTCAAAGTCCAGCGAAAGCCAGAAGTCCTCTTCCGGCGCCGAGTTTTGGCTTTCGGCGCGGAAAAAACGCGCCCCGTCGGTTTTGCGCAGCTGCTCGGCCGCGTTTTCACAGGAATAAGGCCGGTTTTCCAGCAGAGCTTTAATGTATTCGGCACACAGGCGATCCTCCTGCGTCGGCGTCACGCCGGCCAATCCCATGGCGACCAGACTGACCTCCTGCGGGTTTTTCGCGCGGATATAGCGGGCCGTCGCCCCGGCGTTGACCAGCGCCCCCAACAGCAGTTCGTCTGCGTGTTCGATGGCGGCCGCCACCCCTTGTGTGCCGGCGCTCGTCGTATGCACCAGCGTTTTTCCGCGCAGGTCGGCCTGCATAACCTCGAAGGGCGAGTTGCCGAAATCAAAGCCCGGCTGCTTGACGCCGCCGCGTTCGCCCGCCAGCAGCACACCGGGGTCTTCCGCCTTTCTGCGGTAAGCCTCGTCAATATCGCCGACAGGGTAAATGCGCGCCGCGCCGCGGCTGAACGCATAGCTTTCCATGCTGAACGCGCGGAATACGTCGATGATAACCACCATGCCGTGCGCTTTGCGCGCCCCTTCAAGCAGCTCGTAAATGCTGATCTTCATTTCCATCACCCCCGACATTGTAACCGGATTTTCTCCGCCCGTCAAGCTATGGACGCGGCGGTTTTTTTCTGGTACACTGGAAGCAGCCTGAAACCATTATAAAGTGAGGGAATGATGATGCAGTATAAACTTCGCGACAGCCTGGTCAGCCAGGACAAGGTCAGTTACGCCAAGGATGACGACGCCCACGCGCCCGCTTCCGGTATCGATTGCAGCGCGGGCTCCAACCCCTTTCTCATGCCGGACGCCGCTAAAAAGGCCATTTTACAAACGTCTATTCAGCAGGTCAACCTGTACCCTCATTACAGCGGCCTAAAGCAGGCCGTCTGCCGCCATTTCGCACCGTTCGCCGATCTGACAGGCGGCAATCTTCTGCTGACCGCCGGCTCTATCGAGGGAATCTCTCTGACCAATATCGCCTTTCTGCGCGACGGCGCGCGCGTTCTGGGCATCTGCCCGCAGTTTTCCGACTACATGTCAAACGCCAAACTGCTCGGCTACGATTACCAGGCGGTGCCCCTGCGGGCAGACGACGGCTACAGCTTTGACAAGCAGGCTGTTTTGAAGGCGCTGGACGAGAGCTTCAGCCTGGTTTACATCGACAACCCCAACAACCCCACCGGGCAGATCCTGCCCCTCGGTGATCTGCGCGAAATTGCGCTGGCTGCCCGCGAAAAAGGGGTGTGCGTCATTATCGACGAAGCCTACGGCGATTTTATGCCCGACGAAAACTCCGCGCTGACGCTGCTGCGCGAGCTGGACAACGTCATCGTCCTGCGCACCTTCTCAAAAGGCTGGGGCCTCGCCGGCCTGCGCGCCGGCTATCTCGCCGCTTCCCCCGACATCGTCGCGGCCATCGGCAAGCTGTCACACCCCTATGTCATCTCCGAACCGGCCCGACTCATCTGCGAAGCGGCGCTGCGCGACGAGCTTTTCCTGCCCGGCTGCCGCCAGAGTATCGCAGCCCGCAAAACCGCTCTTCAAAAAGCGCTGGGCGGCCGGCTGCATTTGGCCAGAACGGCCGATACCGTCCCCATCTGTCTGCTCATTCATGAGGATGCCGGCTGTGATTTGCAGGCGCTGTTGGCGCGCGAAGGGGTCATCACCGTCTCGGGCGGCGACTTCCTGTCCCTTTCCACAAACAGCGTCCGCCTGCGTCTGCCCGATCCGAATCAGTTTGACGCACTCATGGAAATCCTTACCCGCGTCGACCGGGGCTGACGGTCTGCCTGAAGAAAAACCGCTCTCAAATGATATGAGAGCGGTTTTTTATTTGCCGGCTGAGAGACCCTTTTACAATACAAAACGCAGCATCCGCAGCACGTCAAACAATTTGTCCGCGCGGTATACCACCGTCCGGGCGTCTTTCAATTCCATCCCCGGGAAGAAGGACGCGCGATAGGCGTGGGTGTGCTCTTTCAGGCTGATTTCCACCTCATAATGCTCCGGCAGCTTGGGCAGCGCAATATTTTTACAGTTTCTGACCGCCTGCTCGGCGGCGGCCCGCAGCTCTTCCTGCACCTCGGCCGGCGTTCTGGTAATGACGGTGACACCCCGCCCCTCTTTGGTGGGGACGGTGATCAGCCCGGGCACCAGCTCGCGCGACTCGTCGCACAGCGCCTTGTCGCCCGACAGCAGCACCGACGGCACCCCTTCGAGCGCAGCGGCGCCGCTGTACAGCATAAACTCGCTGGCCAGCCGGCCGTTGATTCGAATGTGGTTCATGTTGCCGCGGATGGTGTGCGACATCGGATTCCCCGGCGAACCGGCCGCCGAATGGTAACCGACGAACATGGCGGCATCGAACCCGCCGTCAACCCCTTCGGCCATACCGTACGGGTGGCCGCTGAACCCGCGGATCAGCCGCACGCCTTTCGGCAGCATTTCAACGTCAATATTGTTGGCCAGGCCGTGGGCGTCCTTGACCAGAATCTCTTTTGCTCCGGCGGCAAAGGCCCCCTCGCAGGCGGCGGCTACCTCGCGCGTCATGATGTCGGCGTACTTGCGGTAAGT
>CANEGK010000089.1 GCA_947427035.1 uncultured Clostridium sp. | reverse complement strand
CCGCCCGTCACCATGGAAATGACCGGCATCCTTTCTTTCCCCTGCGCCTGCAAAATGGCGTTTGTGACGCTCGTCATCGCAACAAAGACAACCGCCGGGCCGAGCAACGTCAGCGTCGGCGCTGCGACCAGAACATCCTCCGGCCGCTTATAGTACAGCAAATCCATGATGGGCTGCGGCAATACAGCCAGGCCCACGGCGCAGGGCAACGCCAAAAGCGCCGTCAGCCGGAAAGCGCTCTCCGTCAGGCGCGCGGCCTGCTCGCGGCTGCGGCGGGCCAGCGCCGCGCTGATGGCAGGGATGACGCTGACGCCGATGCCGACGATGACGGTCTGTGGCAAATTGAAAAACTTGACCGACATACCGTACGCCCCGTACAGATAGGTCGCCGCCGGTTCGGTCATTCCCGATTCCTGGAGACGCCGTACGACAACGAAGGTGTCAATCAAATTGGTCAGGCTCAAAACGCCGGCGCTGATGGTGATGGGAATGGCGATTTTAAACAGCGCTTTGACCAGGTCGCCCGACGAACGGCTTTCGCTCGTCAAGTGCTGGACCGCGACGTCGCCCCGCCGGATATCCCGCATACGCACGGCGATGATGTACAGCGCGCCCAGCACCGTGCCGATGGTGACGCCGCCGATGGCGCCGGCCACGACAATTTCCAGGCTGTAGCCCTGCCCCATCAGGTAATAGGCCAGCCCCAGGCCGACGACCAGCTTGCCCAGCGCCTCGATAACCTGCGACATGGCGGTGGGCACCATGTTGGCCAACCCCTGATAATAGCCGCGGATGGCCGAGACCAGCGCGACAAAGAAGATGCAGGGCGCAATGGCCAAAACCGAATAACGCGCCGACTGCATCCCTGCCAGATCGAGGAAAATGTCCACGCCAAAGTACATGACCGAGGCAAAAAACAGCCCTATCAGCGTAAAGGAAATGAAAGCAATTCTGCCGATACGCCGCACCTCGTTGCCGCGGCCCAGCGTGTTGGACGCCGCAACCATGCGCGAGACAGCTACCGGCAGGCCGGCCGTCGAAATGGTGAACATACAGGTGTAAATATAGTAGGCGACGTTAAAAATGCCGGTCCCTTCGGCGCCGTACAGGTTGGTCAGCGGAATGGAGAAAAAAGCGCCGATCAGCTTGACGACAATACTGGCAATCATTAAGACGACGGTGCTTTCAATAAAGCTGCTGCCACGTTTTTCTTTCAAAAGCAACTCACCCTTTCTTCGCGTAAACAACCTATGCGCCAAAATATGCGCCGAAAACGTGCGGCATGACAAACCCGTCGAGCTCACGTTGCAGCCGCTCGCGGTCGATGGTCAGAAATTCGCCGTCGCGGTACAGAATTTTCCCCCGCACCATAGTCATGCACACATCGCTTCCGCTCGCTGCGTAGCACAGCAGCGAATACGGGTCATGGATCGGGTACAGATGGGGCGCATCGAGATTCAGCAAAATGAGGTCGGCGTACAAGCCCACGCGAATGGCGCCGCACTCCCCTTCCCGTCCCTGCGCGTAAGCGCCGTCCAGCGTGGCCGAGCGCACGGCTTCGGCCGCCGGGGCACAGGACGGATCACGCGACAGCCCCTTTTGCAAAAGCAGGCTGAGCCGCATTTCATTCAGGATATCCAGATTGTTGTTCGAACAGACGCTGTCAGTGCCCAGCGCGACGCGCAGGCCCCTTGCCCGCATTTTGTCCACCGGTGCGACGCCGCTTCCCAGCTTGAGGTTGCTGGCCGGGTTGTGCGCCACGACCGCCCCGCGCTCTGCCAAAAGGTCAATATCCCCGTCCGACACCCATACGGCGTGCGCCGCCGTTGTGCGCGTTCCGAAAACGCCATGCCTGTCCAGAACTTCGGCCGGCGTCATCCCGTACCGCTCCATGCATTCGCAGTGCTCCTTTTCCGTTTCCGACAGATGCACATGCATGTTCAGCCCGTTCTCCCGGGCGAAGTGCGCGGCGTCATCCCACACGCGATCAAAGCTGGTGTATTCGGCGTGAATGGAAGCGTCCAGCCGGATACGCCCATCATCCGCTCTGTGCCAGCGCTCCAGCATTTCGCGATTCTGGGCGGTGACCTTGTCGGTTTCAAAGCAGTATTGCTCGGGATCCATGCACAGATAACCGTTGCCGATATTGGCGTTGATCCCGGCTTCAAAACAGGCCTCGGCGATCACGGGGATATACGGATCCATGCACGTCAGCGACGTCACGCCAAAGCGCAGCGATTCGGCGATGGCCAGCTGTGCCGCGGCCTTGACGGTTCGCTCGGTAAACCGGGCCTCGACCGGAAATACCTTGTCAAACAGCCATTCCTGAAGGGTGTAATCGTCGGCATAGCCGCGCAGCACCGTCATCGCCGTATGGGTGTGCGTGTTGACCAGGCCCGGCATGAGCAAGCGCTTTTCGCCTGTTATCACCGTCTTGACCGGCTCCTGCGGTTTTTCCGTGCCGACATAGCATATTTTCCCCTCTTTTACGCCGACATACGCATGTTTTAAAACAGGATTCGCTTCATCCAGCGTCAGTGCCGTCACATTTTGAAAAAGAATGTCCATTATCTTTCCCCTTCATTTAAGCGGGCCAGGCAGCCGAGCACCAGCGAAGAAAACCCTTCACGCGCGGCCTCGGCCGCCGCCAGAACATCCACGCCGTCCAGCTTCTGTTCGAGCACGCCAGCCGCCATGTTGGTGACAAGCGAAAAGCCCAGCACCTTCATGCCGCAGTGCGCCGCGGCAATGACTTCAGGCACAGTGGACATGCCGGCCGCGTCGCCGCCCAGCAGCCGCGCCGCGCAGATTTCAGCCGGCGTTTCAAACTGCGGGCCAGTGAAGTAGAAGTAAACGCCCTCGCGCAGCGTCAGCCCCAGCCGCTGCGCTTCTTCACGCGCGACAGCGCGGTAAGCCGGGGTGTATGCATAGGACATATCGCAAAAGCGCGGGCCGAACTCGGGCAGGTTGCAGCCGATCAGCGGGTCGGGGTCAAACAGGCGGATGTGGTCGGAAATCAGCATGATATCCCCCACGTCAAATGCAGTATTGATCGCGCCGCAGGCGTTGGTGATGAGCAGACTGTGCACGCCCAGCAAATGCGCAATGCGGACGGGATAGGCCACCTGCCCGGCACTGTAGCCTTCGTACATATGCAGCCGCCCCTGCATGACCATCACGCGTTTTCCGTTCAGCGTACCGAAGACCAGGCGCCCCACATGATCGGGCGCGGTTGACACAACGAAGTGCGGGATATCACCGTAAGGGATGTACACCGGCTCTTTCACCAGTTCGCCCAGATAACCCAGACCTGAGCCGAGAATCATCAGGATTTCCGGCTCAAAGCCGCCGATGCACTGGCGGATATACGCAGCGCTCTCAGCATAATTTTTGTAAGTAAGCATGGTTTTCTCCTTTTCCGTGCCACAGCGGAAACGGGAAAGGGGAGGATGGAACGCTTCCACCCTCCCTTTCTCAACAATCCTCAATTTTTACAGCGTTGCGCCGCACGAGCTGCAGAAAGCATCGCCTTTGTCGCATTCCTTTCCGCAGTTGGGGCAGCGGCAGGTCGTTTTTCTGCTTGCGATGTTTTCTTTAATCTCAGCGATTTTTGCGTATTTCTCGTCGATCTGCGCAATCTTGCCGTCAATTTCCTCCGCTTCGATCTCTGCGCCGGTATGGGTCAGGTAGACCGACTTTCCGATCTCTTTAAACAGCAGCTCAATATCCGTGTTGAGATCGAAAATTTGCAGGTTGAGCTTGGTGACGCCAGCCAGTTCGCTGGCCTTTTTGGACGCGGCGTCCGCTGCTTTGCCCGCAGCTTCTGCGGCCGTCGTCGCCGTTGCTTTTACCTTTTCCAGCAAATCCTTTATCTTCTGATCCATCATTTTTACTCCTTTCGGACTAAATTGGCTGTCAAAGCATTATATGCCATTATAGCACCAATAGGTTCAAATATCAAATAAATCCTGAAATCTTACAGTGCGGCTTGTTCCAGCGCCGCCGCGCGCTGTAAAACACGCTCACGGGCATTGATATATTCCAGCGGATATTTGGGGTTTGAAAAGCGCTGGACCTGCCGCCCCGTGCGGTCGCACAGCTTGGTGACGCCTCCGCCGAGCGCCACCACCGAGCCGAGCTCCTCCATCATGCAGACATTGTAAAACGAAGCAAAGCCATCCCGCGCAAAGCCGACATTTTCCAGCCCGCCCGCAATATATTTCTGCCGGTACAGGTAATAGGGGCGGTAGCCCCGCTCTTCCAGCAAAGCGTGGCAGCGATCGACCGCTTTTCTGTCCAGTATGCCGCGCGGCCCAAAGCGCAGCGGCGCTCCCTTTTTCAGCGCCAGACAATGCAGCGTGATATTTTCAGGCGCCAGCCCGGCCACCTGGCGGACGCTTTCCAGCAATCCGGCATCGTCATCGCCCGGCAGGCCGGCAAT
>CANEGK010000088.1 GCA_947427035.1 uncultured Clostridium sp. | reverse complement strand
GTGATCTACTGGAATGGATAAAACGGCGGCTTTCCGCCCTGAGGAGGATAAAAAATGCAGAAGAAACTCAACACAAGCAAGGCTCCCGGCGCTCTTGGCCCCTATTCGCAGGCCGTTGAAATCGACAATCTCGTTTACACCTCCGGCCAGCTGGGCATCTGCCCCGAAAGCGGCAACCTTGCCGATGGCGTCAAGGCGCAGACCAAGCAGGCGCTGGAAAATGTCAAGGCCATTCTGGCTGAAGCCGGGCTGGGCATGAACAGCATCATCAAGACGCTGGTGTTCATTCAGGATATGAATGACTTCGGCGCTGTCAACGAAGTATATGCCGAGTATATCAACGGCGACGTGCTTCCCGCCCGCTCCTGTGTCGAGGTTGCTAAGCTTCCCAAGGGCGGTCTGGTTGAAATCGAAGTCATTGCTCTGAAAAAGTAAAAGCGCGGCCGATAGAAAATTGCACTGCCGACAGGCAGTGCAATTTCGATTTTAGGCGTGGGCGGCAAAGGGCCGCGTACAGAACGCACAAGGAGCCAAGCTGTGGACAGAACCATTCTGCACTGTGATTTGAACGGGTTTTACGCTTCGGTCGAATGTATCGGCCGGCCCGAGCTGCGCGCCGTACCTATGGCCGTCGGCGGTGACCCGGAAAGCCGGCATGGCATCATTCTGGCTAAAAACGAATTGGCCAAGAAAAAGGGCGTCGTGACGGCCGAGACCATCTGGCAGGCAAGGCGCAAATGCCCCGATCTGGTTGTGGTGCCGCCGCACCATGACCGCTATGCGCATTATTCCGGGCTGGTGAATGATATTTATCAGCGCTATACCGACCTGGTCGAGCCGTTCGGCATTGATGAAAGCTGGCTGGACATCACGGGCAGTATGCACCTGTTCGGCGGGGACGCACGGCAGATAGCCGACGAGCTGCGCGCTGTCGTCAAGCGCGAGCTGGAGCTGACGATATCGGTCGGCGTGTCCTTCACAAAAACCTTTGCCAAGCTGGGCAGCGACTATAAAAAACCGGACGCCACTACGGTGATTCGGCGCGAGGATGTGGAAAGTATTCTGTACCCGCTGCCGGTGGAATCGCTTTTATACGTGGGGCGCTCGGCGCGCAGCACACTGCATCGTCTGGGCATTCACACCATCGGCCAGCTGGCGCGCTGCGACCGCGGCGCACTGGCGCGGGTATTGGGCAAGGCGGGCGAGCAGCTGTGGGACAGCGCCAACGGCCTGGGCGACAGCCCAGTGCGCTCGGCCTATGCCGAGCGCGAAATCAAATCGGTCGGCAACGGCATGACCTTTCACCGCAACCTGTGCGGTGAGCAAGAGCTGCGCCCGGCGCTGAGCAGTCTGTGTGATTCGGTGGCCGCGCGTATGCGGCGGCACGGCGTCAAGTGCCAGACGGTGCAGCTGCAAATTCGCGACCCCGATTTTAAAACCATTTCACGGCAAAAAACCCTGAAAACGCCAACCTTTCTGGCGCGAGAGCTGACGGAGGTTTCATGGCGAATTTTGCGTGAAAGCTGGAGCATGGGTGCGCCCGTGCGCATGATGACGGTGACGGGCGCCAATTTGCTGCCTGTTTCGGCAGTGCAGCCGCAGCTTTCACTGTTTGAAGAAGAGAGCGACGCCCGCCGTCAAAAGCGGGAGCGGCTCGAGATGGCAATGGACAGCATTCGTGAAAAGCACGGGCGTCAGGCCATCCGGCCCGGCTCGGTCATCGAGCCGGAGGAAACCGTTTTGCTGCCCGATGAAAAAGACAGCGAAAATTGAAAAAATTACCGCTGATGAACAGGGCGCTTTGTCAGAAACTAATGCCGAGGTGAAATGGCATGAAACAGTTTAAAGACCCTGCGATGCAGCAGTATTTTGATACTTTGCCCGCCTATATCCAGGAATCGGTCATACAGAGCGGCGTGCAGATGGACACGCTGGAGCAGTTGAGAAAAGCGGCGGAAAATCTGACGGCCGGCAAATAGAAAAACCCGACGGATGACATATCCGTCGGGCTTTTTTTATTTTGTATACTGATTAAAGATGTCGACGGCGTCCGAGACCTTTTCGGCCACACCGAAGAATACATAGTCGCCGTTTTCTACCAGCTTGTAGTTTTTGACAAGCTCATACTGTTCGGGCAGGTACTGCCGCCACTGCGCGTCCAAATCGGCCTGCCGGGATAAAATCGCTGTTTTCACGGTCTCCATTTTGCCGCTTTGCACCTTGGCAATAAAAAACTCGCTGGCCTGCACGCCAATCAGGCTGCCATAATAACCGTACTCCACCAAGTCGCTGGTCGAGAGCGGGTAAAGCGCCGTCAGGGTGTCGGCGTCGAGCGCATCGAGATCGGGCAGCGAATCGCCCAGCGACGCTTCAATATCGCTCCAGATGTCGGAGATGGAAAAGCTTTTGTCATCATCCGGTTGCGGCTGGGAAGAACCGCCGGAAGAGGGCTGATCCGGCGTGGCGGCGTCCGGCTTGCCGCCGGGTGCCGAAGGCTTGGGTTTGGTGCTGTCAGGCTTTGTGTTGCCGGCATTGTCCGGCTGTTGAGCGGGCGCCTGTTCAGGCACAGAATCGCTGGAGCCGGAATCGTCCGGCTGCTGCGGCTGGTTATCGGGCGTCTGTTCTTCTTCAGGGGAAAGCGGCTGATTTTCGTCCGGCGTCTGCCCCTCATCCGGCGCGCCGGAAAGGTCGGCGTCGTCGTCCGGCGGCAGTGGCGGCTCGCCGGATGAGCAGGCGGCCAATGAAAAAAGAAGCAGGGCTGCAAGCAGCAGCGAAAGATTTTTTTTGATCATGGTACTCTCCTTTGGTGGTGTCATTATAGCTTTAGACGCAGGAAAACAAAAAAAGTTTCATCGGAAATTCGGGGCTGGAAAGCATTGCATAGAAAGCGCGATCCCTTGGGGCGCAAAGGGCTGCGCGGATTTCCAGATGTTAGGGGTTGCCCAGGGAGCTGATTTTCGCTAGGATGGTAAACAGGTTACAAAATGATGACAAAAAGGAAGTGTACCCATGAATCTGAAGAAATGGAAGCGAGCGACCGCCGCTTTTGGAATAAGTTTGACGCTGTTGGCAGCCCCTCTGGCAGCGGCGCCGGGCCCAACGCCGGTGCGCGTCCTTCTCAACGGGCAGGAATTGTTTACCGACACGCCGGCCATATTGCGTGAGGGGACGACCTATGTTCCGCTGCGCGCCTTTGCCGAAACCTTTTCACAGGCCGAGGTTACATGGGACGGAAGAACGGGGACGGCCGCTGTCCGCGCGCCCGGCCTGGAGCTTACAGTGCAGGACGGAAGAAAGTACATGACGGCAAACGGCCGCTGCTTTTACATGGCGCAGTCCATCGTAAAGCAGGGCGGCCGCGTACTGGTGCCGGTGCGCGCCCTCAGCGCCGCATATGGCGTGGATGTTATGTGGGACGCCGCTTCGCGCACCGTTTGTTTGACAGGCGAGAGCCGGCCGGCGCAGAGCGGCGGACAATTTTACGATGCGGACGAGCTTCTTTGGCTGGCGCGTATCATTCATGCAGAAAGCCAGGGCGAACCGCTGGACGGGAAAATTGCAGTGGGGAATGTGGTGCTCAACCGTGTGCGCAGCGCCGATTTCCCCAACACCATTTACGGCGTCATTTTTGACCAGGCCAACGGTGTGCAGTTTACACCTGTCGCCAACGGGACCGTTTACAATACGCCCAACGAAGAAAGCGTGGCTGCCGCCAAGCTGTGTCTGGAAGGGGCAAGCACCGTACCCCCAAACTGCCTGTATTTTATCAACGCCAGCATTGCAAGCAGTCTGTGGGTGCCGCAGAACCGGCCGTATATCAAAGACATAGGCAACCACCAGTTTTACGCGTAAAAAATACCCAAAGGCGGCGCCGATAAAAATGCCGTAAATCAGTAGCGGTATTTTTTCCGCTTCACAACCAAGAATATCGTACCCAGCGCAAGAGACATCAATTCGGCGGCTACCACCGAGAGCCAAATGCCGTTCACCCCCCAAATCATGGGCAGAATAAGAATCGCAGCGGTTTGAAAAACGAGCGTTCTCAAAAAGGCGATCAGCGCAGAAGTCAGTCCGTCATTTAAGGCAGTAAAAAAGCCGGAAACAAAAATGCCAAACCCCAAAAAGGCGAAACAAAGCGCAAAAATGCGGAAGCCGGAAACGGTCATCTCAAACAGCGCCCGATCATATCCCACGAAGATTACCGATACAGGGGCGGCGAGAAGCTCTGCGGAGCCAACCATTGCAACGCCGAAAACTGCCACTAGGGACAAGCTCTTCCGCAGCAGCCCCTTTAATTCGCCATAGTTTCGGGCGCCATCGTGATAACCGATAACAGGGGCTGCCCCCGTCGTATAACCGAGGAAAACCGCCGAAAACATCATACTGACATACATCATGACACCGTAAGCTGCAACTCCGTCTTCTCCCGCATAATTCATAAGCTGAAGATTCTAAAGAATGCACACAAGGATCATGGCAATATTGATCATAAATTCGGACGAGACGTTGGTGCAGGCTATCACCACTGCTTTGCCGTCATATTGTGTGTTGCCAAGGCGGAGAAT
>CANEGK010000087.1 GCA_947427035.1 uncultured Clostridium sp. | reverse complement strand
CTTGCGGTAAGTGCTTTCAGCGTTGTGGCATTCCTGGAAATTCAGGCTGCCGGCAACGCCTTCGATGTCTGCGCTGATAAAAACTTTCATCTGCTATACTTCCTCCCGTTTTCCCGCGCGGCGCGGGCTGATGGTTTCACAATACCGCACGACGCGCCCCTTGTCAAGAGGCCTGGGGCTTAAAAAGCTCCAGGCCAGACACAGAGCGATTTTTCATAATCTTCTACAAAATATCGGATGTTCTTGCGTCCTCTGACCGCAACGGTATGCCCTTCGGCCTCCAGTTTTTCCCGCTGCGCCTGCACGCCGCCGGGGTATTTGGAGTTCAGCTCTCCGCCCGCTTTCAGCGTGCGCCACCAGGGCGTTTCGTCCCGTCCTTCACGCTGAAAGCTGGCCCACGCGGCAATGGAGACAAAAATCCCCGCCGTAATGGGGTCGGTGAAATCCGCCCCGTTTTCCCGGGCAAAATACGCGCGGATATCCCCCACCGACGTCAGCCTGCCAAAGGGCACCCGGCGCATGACGGCGTCATAGTCGGCGGGCGGGGCCAGATACATCCGCTCCCCGCCGTATTTTTGAATACTCGCCGCGTCGGTCACAATTTGAACCCGCGGCATGTCGCGGCTCTGCCGCAGCATGGCGTTAAAATCCTTTTTCGCTTCGTTTGCCACGAATCTCACCTCTCACCACAGCATACCGTATTCCGGCTCCCTCTGCAATGAGACGGTTTGAAAAATTTCTTTTTACTGCGCCGCTGTGCCGGTGGGAATCTGCCGGCCCGTATGGTCGATGTCATAATTTTCACGCAGTATCAGCTCGGAAATGGGGACAAAGGAATACCCCTTTTGAATGAGTTTTTCGATGAGCCCCGGCAGCGCGGCCGGCGTGTGCTTGGCGGCGTTGTGAAACAGGACGATAGAGCCCGGGGCAATGCGCTCCGTCACGCGGCCGGTAATTTCCTCGGCCGATAATTCCTTCCAGTCCAGGCTGTCAACATCCCACTGAATGGTGTACATCCCCATACTGCGCAGAGTGGAAACCACTTTGTCGTCATACTCGCCGTAGGGCGGGCGGAACAGCTCGGGCCGCACGCCGGTGACGTTTTCAATTTTATCGCTGCACGCGTTGACATCGGCGATGATCTGGTCGGCGCTCAGCTTGGTCATATGGTCGTGCTTGTTGGAATGGTTCATCACTTCGTGCCCGGCGTCATGCAGCGCTTTAACCGACTCGGGGTATTTGTCGACCCAGTCGCCCACAACAAAAAAAGTGGCCCGAATATTGTATTTGCCCAGAATGTCGATGAGCTGCTGTGTGTCCTCGTTGCCCCAGGCGGCGTCAAAGCTGAGCGCGCAGACGTTGCTGTCTTTCTGCACGCAGTAGATGGGCAGATCCCGCTTCATGGCGGCGGCGCGCACCGCCTGCCCTGCCGGCGTGACAGAAAAAATCCCCACTGCCAGCACGGCCGCCAGCGCCAGCAGCACGCCGCGCTTTTTTCGCGCCAGCTTTTTAAAGCTCGGTAATTTGTTCATAGCCGTTCCCCCAGACATTGATTTATTGCTTCCAGTTTATTCCGGGGCGCGGCGCTTCATGCCTTTCACCGAAACAGGCCGCGGGAACTTCCCCGCGGCCTGCCTGATTTGATATTAATATCCGTTTGCCAGATTGACGACGTGCCGGAGCGGCAGCCCCTGCGCGTACAGCTCCAGGTTGTCCAGAAAAATGTCAACGACCAGATCGCATGTCAGCGGCAGCGACATATTGCCCGAAATGTGCGGCGTGATGAGCGCGTTTGGCGCCGTCCACAGCGGGTGCTCGGGCGGCAGCGGCTCGGGCTCGGTGACGTCAATGGCTGCCCCGCCCAGCCGGCCGGCACGCAAAAGCTCAGCCAGCGCCATCAGGTCGACGGCGCTGCCGCGGCCGACATTCATCAGAATAGCGCCTTCCTTCATTTTGAGCAGGCGCTCGCGGTCAAACATCTGCCGGGTTGCGTCGGTGCCCGGCACGCACAACGCGACGACGTCGGCGTCGGCAATGGCTTCGTCCAGACGATCCGAGGTGTAAATCTCGTCGACAAAGTCCGGCTTTGCGCCCGCTGTACGGCGGACGCCGCGCACCTTTGCGCCCATGGGGCGTATCCGGCGGGCAAAATTGGAACCGATATCCCCTACGCCGACCACCGTAATGACGCTGTTCATAACGGAGCGGACCTCGCCGACGCAGTACCACTCACGCCGCTTCTGCATTTCGTGGTATTCGGGCATACGGCGCATGAGCATGAGCAGAGTGACAAGCATATGTTCGGAAATGGTGATGCCGTAAGCGCCCGAAGCGTTGGTCAGCACCACGTCGCCCGCATACAGCGAACGGTCGGTATAGCGGTCAACCCCGGCAAACGAACACTGCATCCAGCGCAGGGCCGGCGCCTGACGCAGCAGCTCGGCCGGCAGCATTCCAAAAAAGGCCTCGCAGTCGCGCACATCATCGGCCGTGACCTTTTGATAATCGTTCACCCAGCGCACGGAGAAGCCGTGTTTTTCCGCGGCCGCTCCGATACGCTCGCGGCGTTTTTCCGTCAAAAAGGGCAGAGCAACGGTCAGAATCTTTTCCACTTTACGAATCCCCCTGTCGTTTTCGTTTGTTTTCAATGAGAACATGGTTGAGCTCGCCGCCTGTGATCAACAGAATGCCGGTCGAGTAAAACCACAGCATCAGGATGATGATGGCGCCCAGCGAACCGTACAGAATGGAGTAGCGCCCGAAGTTGGAGACATAGTACGAAAAAGCAGCCGAAAATACCGTCCATACCACGCAGCTGAAAAACGCGCCCGGCATGGCCTGTACAAAACGATATTTGCGTTGCGACGCAGCGTAATAAAGCCCCGTCAGCACAAAGAAAATAAAGATCGGGGCGACCAGGAACTTGATCAGATCCCACAGCGCAATCAGGACATGAGGCAGCCTGATATACTGGGACACCGTCGTCAAAAGCCGCTTGCTGATCATCAGCAGAATGAGCAGCAGAAACACCGACACCATGAGAATCAGCGTGACAATGGCGGGCAGTACCTCCGACATCCAGCCGCGGCTTTCCACTCGGTAAGCCTGTGAAATCGAGCGCAGCATGGAGCGCACCGAGCGCGAAATGGACCAGAAGGCCAGCACCACGCCGGCGTAAATAAGCGTCTGCGTCTGCAATGCCGACGCGTAATCGACATAATCGACGATGATGTCCAGCACCTGCGGCGGCAAAATAAGCCCCAGCTCTTCCATCAGCGCGTGGACATCCATTTGAAACATGCCGATGATGGCGTTGAGGAAAATCAGCAGCGGGAACAGCGAAAACAGCAGATAATAAGCCAGCTCGGCCGACGAACGCGCAACGCCGTCCTGAAAGGTTCGGGTGATGAGCTCGCGCACGATCTGGAAAAAACGGTTCCTTTTAATCCGATCCATGCTCACCAGCGGTCACTGTGAACGCGGCTCTGATCATAGCGCTCGGGCGTCTCCCGTTTTTCGGCAGGATACCCAACGGCGACGCCGCAAAAGGCCTCGACATTCTCCGGCAGGCCCAGAAGCGGCCGCATCGGCTCCATACGCTCCTTTACCGGGCTGATGCCCAGCCAGCAGGTTCCCAGTCCCAGTTCGTGGGCGGCCAGAAGCAGATTCTGCGCGGCGGCTCCGCAATCCTCCAGATAATAGCCCGGTGCAGCCTCAAGGTTCCTGTCGGCGCAGATGACGATCAGGACAGGCGCCTGGCTGAGCATTTTGGAATAAGGATGCACCTGCATGAACTTTTCGATGACTGAGCGATCGCGTACCACAACAAAATGCCAGGGCCGCCCGTCTTTGGCCGAAGGGGCGTACATGGCGGCGCGGAGAATGGTCTGTATTTTTTCATCTTCCACCGGCCTGTCGAGATATTTGCGAATACTTCTCCTTTCAAAAATGGCATTGAGCATGAATATCACCTTTTCCGGCCCCAAAAATTTGTGTATTGAAGGGGGCTCGATTTATTTTCGCAGGTTCGCGGCAAATAAATTGCCGAAAAGCCGCGGGCACGAACCTGAACCGGCGCCCGCCACGCGACTCGCCAAGTGAAGCTATTGTACCACAGACCGGCCGAATTGTCGAGCGCAGGAAAATGCTGCCATAAAAAAGCGCCCCGCCTGCGGCGGGGCGCTTGAAGCGCGTTGATTTTATTCTGCGGTCTCTTCTGCCGCCTCAAAGTTGATTTTGAAGGTATTGCCCTCAAACTCGTCCTCGTAAACCTCTGTATACTCCAGCGTAAAGCTGGTCTGGCTGCTCGGCACAATAAAAACAAGGTCGCCGGTACGGCTTTCGCCCTTAAAAATTTCATATTCCTCGGGCAGCTGGTTCGAAGCAAAATTTTCTTCGCACAGCAACGGGTTTTCACCCAGCTCCGGCCACCGCAGTACGAAATCCGTATCGAACATCGGGATAGATGTATCGTCCTTAAAAGTGTTTTTAATGGTGACATTGACAATTAAAAAGCGGTTATTCGGGTCGCTCGGCTCGTAATCCTCCAATTCGCCGGTCATAGTTGCAGAATTGACCTGAAAATCAAAGAACGCCGTCGACAGGCTCTCGCCCAGCTTATCGGTTTCATAACTTTCACCGGACGCGCGATCCTCCGAAGAGCAGGCGGCCAGCCCCAGAAGCAGGCAGCAGGCCAAAATAAGGATACCCCAACGTTTCATGTCCTTTTCCTCCTAAGACAGTGTTTTTATTGCTTATTTTTGGCCGCTCCAAAAGCAGGGCCAATAT
>CANEGK010000086.1 GCA_947427035.1 uncultured Clostridium sp. | reverse complement strand
CCTCGCGTCGCTTTTTGGTACTTTTTGTCGACACAAAAAGTACGAATGCCCTCTTCTCCCCCGTAGGGGGAACTTATCTAAAACCCTTTTGGTTCTTTTGTTCGGTCACAAAAGAACATCAACGTCCCCCCGCTGCCCCGTATGGGAGAACAAATCCAAAACCCTTTTAGTTCTTTTATTCGGTGACAAAAAGAACAAACACCCCCGCTTCCCTTGCATTTGCCCCCCTGCGCGGTATATAATGATGAAAACAATAATTTTGCCGTATCTCAACCCGAAAGGAGTTTTTACCGATGCTTCTCGGCCATGAAAAAGTATCCTTTTTGCACCTGCCCACCCCGCTCGAATACCTGCCAGCCATCTCGCGCCAGCTCGGAGTGGAGTTTTACATCAAGCGCGACGACCTGACCGGCCTCGGCATGGGCGGCAACAAGCTGCGCAAGCTGGAATACCTGCTTTACGACGCGCAGCAGCAGGGCGCCACCATGCTGCTGACGCTGGGCGGCGCACAGACCAACCACGGCCGGCTGACGGCCGCCGTCGCCGCCAAATACGGAATGCGCTGCGCCATTTTGTGCATCGACGATTACCCCGGCGAGGTCAGCGCCAACATCCTGCTCGACCGCATCATGGGCGCCGATGTCGTTTTGAAAAAGAGCGACGGCCGCCCCGAAGGCGAGCAGCTCGACGAGCTGACGGCCCAGATGGTCAAAAAGTACACCGACGAGGGCGAAAAGGTCTATGTCATTCCTGTCGGCGGCTCCAACCGCATCGGAATGCTGGGCTATTACGAATGCGCCCGCGAAATCACGGCGCAGGCCTTTGAAATGGGTATTCCGCACGCGCGGCTGCTGTGCGGCGTCGGCAGCCTGGGCACCTATATGGGATTGTTCTGCGGCCTGAAAAACGAAGGCTCGCCCCTGCGCCTGACCGGCGTGGCCATTTCGCCCTTTGGCCAGAGCAAGGAAGCCCGCGTCGTCGAGTATTTTAACGAAGTGCGTGAAGCGCTCGGGCTTGATATCACGGCCCAGCGCGCTGACTTTGACATTGAAACCGACTATGTGCGCGAAGGCTATAACAAGCCCAACGCCGTCGTGCGCGACGCCATTTACCAGATGGCCCGGGCCGAAGCCATCATCCTGGACCCGTGCTATACCGGCAAAGCATTTGCCGGCGTGCGCGACATGGTCAAGGAAGGGAAAATCGCCCAGGGCGAGACCGTTATTTTCCTGCACACCGGCGGCGCGCCCGCCATTAATACCCCGTTCCACCGCATCGAAATGGAGCGCGAGCTTTTGGGCGGCGTGACCATTCTGTAGCCGCGGCCTGCTCCGAATAAGGGAGGATTCTATGAGCAAACAGCAAAATCGCTTTTTTAAAGCCGCCGCCGTGCTGGCCTGTGCCGCCGCGCCCTTTGGCATCGAGGCCATCCGGCGCCGTTTTGAGCGCCGTCGTTATCCGCCCATCGGCTTTTTTGTCGAGGTCGGCGGCCGCAAGATGCACGTTTATACCGAGGGCGACGGGCAGAAGACCCTGGTTTTCCTGCCCGGTTTGGGTACCGCCAGCCCGGCCTATGACTTCATGCCGCTGCTCGCCCGCCTGCGCGGGCAGTTCCGCTGCGTCGTGCCCGAGCCCTTTGGCTATGGGTTTTCCGACCTGGCTTCCGCGCCGCGCACCGCGGCCAACATTGTCGCTGAAATTCGCGAAGGGCTTCTGGCCGCCGGGTTCAGGCCGCCCTATGTCCTGGTGGGGCATTCCATTGCCGGCATTTACATGCTGACCTGGGCCGCACATTACCCGTCCGAGGTCGAAGCCGTCATCGGCGACGACACCTCGATCCCCATTCAGGTCGAGGACCCGGTCCTCAACCGGCCGCTGCGCTGCGCCGGACTGCTGCTGCTGCTCAACCGCTGCGGCGCGCTCCGGCTGTATAACCGTATTCCTGCTGTTTCCAAGCGGCTGACGCACATGGGCAGCGGCGATCCGTCCCGCTGCGCCGCGGTCCGCAGCCTTGCCGGACGCAACACCATGAACCGTTCCATTCTGGACGAAGCGCTGCGCGTAACGCAGAATTGCCGTTCGGCGCAGCGCCTGCACTTCCCCAAGACCTGCCGGCTGCTCCATTTGGTTGCCCAGTCCAATGTCGACTCGCTGCCCGACGGCGCTCAGCTCGACTGGCTGGCCGAGCACCAGAAACAGACTCTTTCGGTCAATGATGGCCGTTGTGTCGTACTGCCCGGCGAGCATTATCTGCACTGGACGCAGGCCGACGCGATGGCCCGTGAAATTCGCGCTTTTTTAGCCGCTCCGCAGCCTGCCGCCCCGGTTTCCAAAGTCCGGCGTTTTACTCCCGGTAGAAAAAACTGACTTTATTATCAAACACCCCGGTTAGAGCCGGGGTGTGTTTTTATTTTTCAAAAAGAACCGTCCATGTGGTTTTCCTTGTCCCCAAAAAACCTTTCTGCAATTAGAAACAGGCGGGAAAGCCCATTTAACGCTTTCCTGCCTGAATCATCTGTCTGTAAAAGCGCGGAATTTACCTGCTCGGCCTCTGCCCGCCTGTCTGCCTGCTCCATTCGCTTTTCAGCAAGCGGTATTCCCGTCTGGTTTTCATATGCCCGTCATGCCATTCCCATTCCACATGCTCCGCCTCTTTGAAAAGGCCGCATTTTTGCATAACCCTTTCTGAACCTGCGTTTTCCGCCAAACATCCCATGGTGATTCGGTACACATTGTTCTCAAGAAAGGCAAACTCCAGAACTTTTCTAAAAGCCTCCGTTACATATCCGTGATTCCAAAACTGCGGAAAGGTAAAATACCCGGCTTCGACCAGCTTTCCCACCGGCGTGTCAGCCAGAACAGTATAGCCGATACTGCCGATCAGCTCCTGCGAAGGTTTCAGCCCCATATGCCAAAAATAAAACTTTCTGTCCCTGCTTTTCTGGTCCAGCAGCACAGCCGAAAAATCTTTGTCGGCTTCTTCTTTTGAAAAAAGTTGTATATCCTGCAAATAGTACATGGTTTCGGGGTCGCTTTTCAGCCTGAAATAATCCTCTCTGTCTTTTTCCTGGTAGTCGCGCAATACAAGGCGCTCTGTCTCCAGATGCATAGCCCATTTCCCCAATCATGAATAGATAAAAACAGCAGAATAACCTGCTCTTCACGCTGCAAAAAATACCGGAAATACCGTAAAGCCGCATGAACACTATGGATTGTTATTTACATATTAAGTATTCTATCCTATAATAAATAAAAAGCGGAATATGAAACACATTTAAGCCACGGGAAATTCTGCCTAAAACAAAAAGGGGAAAAAGAATAATGGAAAAAACGGTATTGATTGTAAGTGACGTAGCTTTTTTAAAAATGATG
This sequence comes from uncultured Clostridium sp., assembly GCA_947427035.1. GTDB lineage: Bacteria > Bacillota > Clostridia > Oscillospirales > Butyricicoccaceae > Ventrousia. Next base: position 1,470 of record CANEGK010000086.1, on the reverse strand, counting down.
ATTTCGGATGCTCTCAGTAAAAATGGTTATCAGATCGTTGGAAAAGCTAGGAACGGAAAAGAAGGAATTGAAGAATACATGAAATTAAAACCGGATCTGGTGATTATGGAAATGACCATGCCGGAAATGGATGGACTGGAGGCAACAAAAGCAATCCTTGCAAAGGAGCCTTCTGCTGCTATTCTTTTGATGAGTTCCATCGGTGCAGAGTGCATGATGATTGAAGCTGCGAAAGCGGGCGCAAAAGAATATCTCGTCAAACCCTTTAAACGGGAGATGCTTTTGCATAAGGTGGCACACGCATTACAGTAAAAAAGCCGAACGTACAGCTATGTTCTTCACACCGAAAACATGGCTGTATTTTTTATCGCAGTATGAGCAATATTCCCAGCAATTTACCGCCTTCTGGATGAACAGACAGGCAAAATCCATAAGACTTTACAAAAGCAGAGGACAAAACACCGTTGGATATCCTGCATGAAAAATATCCGACGCTTGTGACGCGGATGCCTGAGCGCATAGACATAAGTTTGCTCTCTCTGCACTTAAAACAGCGGCACGCCGCAGAAATATGGAGTGGATATTTATTTTTCATTCCGACCGAGTACATGGATGCGTTTTGTCAGCGCAGTTACCCTCTCTTTGCTGTCAGCCGGCAGCACCCAAATGCTTTTGCCGCTGTGCTAAAGCTGCCTTTCTTTCCTCCTGGTTGAGCGGTATCCGGTTGTTTTACGATATTTCCCGTTTTTTATTCCAAACCCAAAGGATTTTCTCTAAAAGGAGCTGCCGCGGCAGCCTCCGGTCTAAGTTCCATTGCCGTATAGTCGACGCCACAGTCTTCTTCTGGCTCTGATAATGCCTCAAATCCCAGCTTGGCAAAAAATCCGACTGCAATATCCGGGGCTTCTACCATAATGCGAGCCAACTCGTCATCATGGCGCTTGCTGTCAAAAACAGCCCGTTTCAACAGCCTGGTTGCAACGCCGTTGCCCTGCGCGCGCGGGTCGACATATAAAAGATAAACCTGCCCCAAACCGCGAAAAGCACAGACGCCTATCAGTTTTTCATTCATATAAGCGCCCCAAAAGCGCAAGACTCCTTCTCCCATGCGCAGCGCAGCGTATTCAAAGTCAACCTTGCACAAAAAATCCTGAATTGCGTCATCGCTTCGCATATGCGCTTCTGTCCGGGCATAAACCTCCCAAATAAAATGGAGCGCCTGTTCCAGTTCTTCATTGCCCAAAGCGCGGATTTCAATCTTTGCTTGCTGCTCTTTTTCATGCTTTTCCATACAGGCTTCTCCTTTTAAATCATCTTTTTTATCGGGCTTCTGCCTTTTTCCTGCCTTGACATGGTTTATCAAGCAAAATTTTATTACAGACAGTAAAAAACCGATGGAAAACCATCGGTTTTGTGTAGGCGTTACCTATCTTTCCGGGCCGTCACCAGCCAAGTATTGTCGGCACAAAC
>CANEGK010000085.1 GCA_947427035.1 uncultured Clostridium sp. | reverse complement strand
CCCCGCCAAAGCTGATACCAGCATGATTAATGTGCTTTCCGGCAAATGAAAATTGGTGATCAGCCCGTCAATGGCGCGGAATGTATAGCCCGGGAAAATAAAAATGTCCGTATCGCCGCTGCCGGAATGTGTGACGCCGTTTTCATCGGTGACCGATTCCAGAGTTCGGCACGACGTAGTGCCAACGGCAATGACACGCCCGCCCCGGCGACGTGCGTTATTGATGCGTTCAGCCGCGCCGTCCGAAACATGATACCATTCGGAGTGCATCAGATGATCGGTAATATTTTCTTCCTTGACCGGCCTAAAGGTACCCAAGCCCACATGGAGCGTGACAGTGACGATATCAACGCCCATGGACTGGATTTTTTTCAAAAGCTCCGGCGTAAAATGCAGCCCTGCTGTGGGAGCCGCAGCCGAACCGCTTTCCTTGCAGTAAACCGTCTGGTAGCGATCCCGATCTTCTAGGCGGGTTTTAATATAATGTGGGAGCGGCATGGTGCCCAATCGCTCCAAAATTTCGACAAAAATTCCGCTATATTCGAAAGCGATCATACGGTTGCCGTTGTCGAGCACTTCTTTGACTTCGCCGCGCAGTTCTCCGCCGCCAAAGCAGACACGCGCGCCGACGCGCATTTTTTTACCGGGGAACACGATACATTCCCAAAGATCACCGACAGGGTTTTTCAGCAAAAGTACCTCTACTGAACCGCCGCTTCCCTCTTTTTCACCGTACAGACGCGCAGGCAACACCCGCGTATCGTTGATGACCAGGCAGTCGCCGGGGCGTAAAAAAACAGGAAGCTCGTAAAAATGCCGATGCTCGACAGCGCCGCTGCGGCGATTCAGCACCATCATACGCGAATGATCGCGTTTTTCGAGAGGTGTTTGGGCGATCAGGTTTTCCGGCAGGTCATAGTAATAATCGCTTTTTTTCATTCCATCTGGCATAATCAGCTTGCAGGTCCAACCTGCACCCCCGTAAAATAAAATTTGATAATCTGTTCGTACGAAAATCCCTGTTGGGCCATGGCGTAAGCGCCGCATTGACTCATACCGATATTATGGCCTGAGCCGGTCCCGCTAATAAAATATTCGCCCGATCCTGAACCAGTCATACGCACCTGCTCAATTTTTTTGTCCCCGGAAATGGCGTAAAGCCCGGAGCTTGCTGTGGTGTTTACCTGTCCCCCGCCGCCAATCGCATAGTACCCGCCTGCCGTTCGTTCAAGTGAAGTGTCGTTAACGTACAGCTTTGAGCCGGTGCTGATGGTATACCGGTGGCTGTTAATGCGCTTGCTGCTGCCTGACGTGTTCAGACAGGTGCGCGCGCTGTCACCGGAAAAAACCAGGTTGTCGCCGTTTTTCTGTACAAAGGTCACCTCGCAGACATTGCCGGCGGCGGTGATGCCGCTGGCATAAAAATCAATGATTTCCGTCACGTTATACCCTTTTCGCTTGAGAATACTGGTCACTTCATCCAGTGTAATGGAAAAGCTGTAGGGGCGTGTATCAACCAGGTATTTGTCTTCGACCGCTTTTAAATACGGGATATCAGACCCCCAGATGTTCTTGACATCCTCTGTCCAGCCGCCGCTGGAGGCGTGATAAAAGGTTTCAGCCACTTTGCCGTTATAGGTTACATACAACCCGGAAACAGCTTCAACAGCGCTGTCAGAATTGGCGGTAGCCGTTTTGGTCCCATAGTAAACCTGGCAGTCGGTGGTATTGCACAGATCAAAGCCCTGTGACCTATGCTTGCCGATGCTGTTGACCGCATAGGATTTTGCACACAGCGCCTGCGCCTTGAGCGCTTCAACCGGCCAGCTGGGACTCATTTCATAGGGGATAACCCCTTTGAGGTAATCGTCCATATGCACAACGTTAATGACGGTGACATCGTTGCCGTTCACCCTGTTATATTCAAATCCCCCATAATAAGTCTGTCCTTTGAACCAGGTTTTTTCAGAGTTGGGCCGAATGCCGAGCGGCTGACCGCCCATGTCCAGCTCGAACAGAATCGTATTGCTCCCCGTGACGGTTACAGTATAGCAGCTGCGGCTTTCCCCTATTGCAGCTGCATTGACACCCGCCGCCGCTGCAACGCGTCCAGCATCTGCCGCTGCTGCGCCGGAAGAAGTATATTGACCGGTGCGCACACGATAACCGCCGGATGTATAGGCGACAAATGCAGACAGTCCTGCCTCTTTCAATGCGGATGCTTTGGCGCTCGCCTCGTCAAGAGAAGCAAAAGCGGTTTCCAGCTGCAAGTGATAGGCGCCGATGACCGTATTGTACGATGATGGCAGCGAATCATAGTAAAGTTTATCAGAGCCGATGTATATATTTTTATCCTTTAAAACAGTCAGGTAGATTTCGCCCGTGGAGTACAGCACAACAAAATCACGGCTGCCGTTGTAATAACCGAGCTGATACCCAGACGGCAGGCCGGAAACATTTTGCAGATTGGCGGCCGGCATGGCGTTGTTGCCATAGTAAAGGCCGATTTTCAAGGTAGATTCCGGTTCGGCAGCTGTGGAAGACATCGGTAAAATCGCCAGCAGCAGAAGAACAGACAACAATAGGGGCAGAGATTTTTTCATGTTTCACCTCATACCGACAAAATCGGAGTATTTATTTATTATACTTCAAACTTGCTATCCATTCAACCGTTTGCTCAAAAGAAAAAGCTCCCGCTGTATACGGCGGGAGCTTATCTTAAAAAGCGGCGCAATTCAAGAGGATCATTTCAGAAAAATACCTGTGAATACGCGCGCCCCTGTCTTTTTTGATGTGCTTATTGCAAAGAAATGCGATGGAAGGTCTTTTTTCCTTTTCGGATAATGAAGTCGCTGCCGCGGATATCTTCGGGCGAGAAGGCCTGCATTGCCGAGCTTATTTTTTCTTCGCCGACAAAGACGCCACCTTGGTCGATGAGCCGACGCCCGTCACCTTTGGATGAAATGAGGCCGGCCTTAAGCATCAGCTCCAAAATGGTCAGCTTGCCATCATTAAAATCGGCTTCAGCCAACTCGGTAGTGGGGACATTACTGAAGTCGGCTGCGCCGCCGAACAGCGCTTGGCTGGCCTGACGGGCCTTTTCCGCCTCTTCCCTGCTATGCACCAGCGTGGTCAGTTCCATCGCCAAAAGCTCTTTGGCCTGGTTGAGTTGACTGCCTTCCCAATGGGCCATGGCGTCGATTTCGTCCAGTGGCACATCGGTCAGCATACGCAGGCAGCGGATGACATCAGCGTCATCGACATTGCGCCAGTACTGATAAAAATCGTAGGGACTGGTCTTTTCGGGATCCAGCCAGACTGCTCCCGACTGAGTTTTGCCCATTTTCTTTCCTTCCGACGTCAACAGCAGTGTAATGGTCAGCCCATAAGCGTTTTTGCCCAGCTTGCGGCGAATCAGTTCGGTACCCCCGAGGATGTTGGACCACTGGTCATCGCCGCCGCACTGCAGATTGCAGCCGATGGTCTGAAACATGTGATAAAAATCATAGCTCTGCATAATCATATAATTGAACTCCAGGAAAGACAGGCCCTTTTCCATGCGCTGCTTATAGCATTCCGCGCGCAGCATATTATTGACGGAAAAACAGGCGCCCACTTCGCGAAGCAATTCAACATAGTTGAGCTTGAGAAGCCAGTCGGCGTTGTTGAGTAAAAGAGCTCTTCCTTCGGAAAAGTCGATGAACTTGCTCATCTGATCTTTAAAACGATCGCAGTTGTGCTGAATGGTTTCCACTGTCATGACCTGACGCATATCTGTGCGGCCGGAAGGATCGCCCACCATACCGGTACCACCGCCGATGAGCGCAACCGGACGATTGCCGGCACGCTGCATGCGGCGCATCAGGTTGAGCGCCATAAAATGCCCGACATGCAATGAGTCGGCCGTGGGATCGAATCCGATATAAAAAGTCGCTTTTCCATTGTTGATCAGCTCTTTGATTTCCTCTTCGTCGGTAACCTGTGCAATCAGGCCGCGTGCTTGAAGTTCTTCGTACAGCGTCATGGTATAAACCCTCTCCTCTTCATTTCTAAATATTAATATGTTGACCGGGAATTGTGCAAAATAAAAGCCCCCTGCATATGCAGAGGGCGAATCAACATCGCGGTACCACCTCAGTTTACGGGCGGATTGCTCCGCTCGCCTTACAGAGCACAATCATGCTCCTGCGCTACAACGGGCGCACCCGTGGCCGCCTACTACCCCGGAAACGGGTTTCGGAACCCAGCTCACAAATGTATTTCGCAGAAACTGCCTGTTTGCTCGCACCACCCGCAGACTCTCTGAAAAGCGTTCTCCTGCTACTTCTTTTGTTCATCGCTTTTACAATATTAAAGATATTATATCCTATTTATCACTGCTTGTCAACAGCTCTGTTTTGCGCGCTTCGGCCTGCCGCAGCATTTCTGCGGCGTTTTGCAGCGCAGCGTCAGTGACACTGGCCCCTGCTGTCAGGCGCGTCAGCTCGCGGATACGCCCGTCCATGTCAAGCGGTTCAACGCTGGTATAGGTGCGGCCGCCGCGCATTTCCTTGCTGATGTAGTATTGGCAGTCGGCCAGGGCGGCAATCTGAGGCAAATGGGTAACGCACAAAACCTGACGCGACGCCGAAATGGCAACCAGTTTTTCCCCCACTTTACTGGCCGCGCGGCCGCTGACACCGGCATCTACCTCGTCAAAAACAGCCGTCACACCTCTGTCGCCCTGTGAGAGCACATTGCGTAAGGCCAGCATCATGCGCGACAGCTCACCGCCGGAAGCAACCTTATTCAAGGGCTTTAAATCCTCACCGCTGTTGGCTGAAAGTAAAAAGCGCACACTGTCGCAGCCGCGCCGAGAAAAGCGCGTTTGTTGTTTGTCAAGACTGGTATCGATTTCGACGCCAAAACGCGCCGCCGGCATGTCCAGCTGCGACAGCTGATCTTCCATTTGCGAACACAATCGAATCGCTGCTTCGTTGCGCGCGGCATTCAG
>CANEGK010000084.1 GCA_947427035.1 uncultured Clostridium sp. | reverse complement strand
ACACTTTGTCAAAGACGAAGACCTATAATCCTATAACCCTATAAACCTGCCCCACACCAAAAGCCCGGACAAACGTCCGGGCTTTTGGCTTTGTTTTTTCCGCCGTATATGCTATACTGTGCGCAAGGGGGGCGAGTTATGGATACCGTCACAGTGTGGAGCAAGCAGCACAAAGACGTTCTGCGCGAGCTTACAGAAACCGGCCGTTATACCGCCAAAAGGGAATATGTGGCCCTGGATTTGCAGGAGCACGCCCCGCTGGTGCTGGAGGCTTATGACTGGCTGGTTTCCCATTGCCCCGGCGCACAGGCCCGGCCGGCCGACGCGCAGCTGCCCGTCTGGGTTTCCTTTGAGCGCAGCGCCGTCATGCTGCCCAGCGACAACACCGTTATCTTGCAGCTGACGCTGGACCCCGCCCTGATAACGCCGGTCAACGTCGCCAAGTGGGGGGCGATTCTCAACTACTCGTATATTCCGCGGGATACCGGCGATGCGCGCCGGCACCGCGAGCTGCTCGAAGCCTATGGGGTCAGCGATGCCAAAGCGTTTATGACGCAGTTTTATCCGCAGATTAAGCGCGAAATTATAGAAAGTTGGCCGCGGCTCTTTGATGACTCCGTTTCCATGGGCAACGGACAGGCATATGGACTGATTTGGGAGGTGCGCAGGGAATGGCTGAGCGGCATTCTACAGTGACGCTTTACACTGCCCAGTCCGACGCGGTGCTTCGGGCCATTGCGCGCGACGGCGTGTGCTTTTCAAAAGCCGAGTATGTGCGCGATAAATACGGGGAGAGCGGCCCTATCTTTTTGACGGCTTACCGGTGGTTTGCCGCCCAGGCCGAAAAAATCGTGCCCCGGCCTGCGGGGGCCGAGCTCCCTTACTGGGTGTTCGGGGAGCGGCAGTGTGTGGATCGCTCGGGCGGCGGCACGCTGCTCACCCTGCGCGTCCCGCGGGACGAGGCGGTTTTTTTCGACATGTACGATTGGAACCGCGTTTTGCAGCTCAAATATATGGGAGAAAGCCCGGACGACGAGCGCGCTTTCTGCGCCGAGCTGGCGCTGCGCGGCCTGCGCGAAAGCGACGTCATGCTGTCGGCCTTTTACCCGGAGCAGAAGAGGGAAATCATGGATAGCTGGCAGCGGCTGCTGCGCCACCATGAACAGATCCGGAGCGGAGATGTATCAGGGGTTGGCGCGGTGCAGGCCGCCCTGTGGTGTATCAAAGCAGAATGGGTTGTCCGTTGACAAGGATCGGCGCCGGACAGCAAAACAGCGCGTTACAAAAACGGTATGGCCAAGGCCATGCCGTCTTTTTATTTCCTGAAGAGGGTAAAAATACCTCCAAATCTTTTATTTTAACAGACTTCAAACAATAAGATAAGTCGCAATTTTCCTTGTATTTGCAAAAATATTTTAAAAAATTTTTTATGATTTGCGAATAGATAGCATATTCGCTTTCTGATATTATCTTTTTAAACAGCGAGGAGGCCGCATAATAATGTTGAACGGGAATGACTGTCCATACGATTTTGAAGACTTTCTGGATGTTCCGGAGCCCGAAAACCGCACCCAAAAGCCCCGCCTGTCCTTTTCCAAGGATGATCAGTTCGCACAGAATGAAACGCTGCATAAAGCGATGAACGGCGTCCGCTCTTTTCGCCTGCGGATCAGTTCGGATGGGCGGACCCTTGTGCTCGATCCGCAGGGCCCCTGCAACATGACCTTTACCCCCGTGGGCGTACGAACCCATCATCCGCTGGGCAGGCTTCTGCGGGAGCGCGGGCTGGAACCGCCTCTTTCCTTCCTGGCTTCCTGGGAAGAGGAGCTGCACTGCTGGATCGCGCGGTATGACGGGCTGACGCCGCCGCCCGGAAAACAGGCCGCCGCTAAAGGCAGGAAGGAGCGTGGCTGATTTGCGGTGCAGACGGCGGCTGTCTTCCCAGGAGGTTTTATGGGTCGACGAGTGCATTACGGAAATTTGTATGCAGGAAGGGCTCAGTCCTGCGGACGAGCTGTACCGCTCGGCGGCCTGGGCCTCGTTTCTGGCATGGTATCAGGGGTATGAACGCCTTTGGGATCCCTGCTTTTGGCCCGGCGCTTTCGAACAGGTCGCCGGGGCCATCCGGTTTGATAAACGGCTCCGCACTGCTTCCCTTTATCGGGAGCTGTCTTTAAATCAGTTTATTTCCACTGAAAGCGGCGAGACCTTTCTCGATCGTCTGTCCGCCCAAAACGGCGACTTTACCAACGGAATTGCTTTTTTCGATTTTATTGATCGTTTGCCGCAGGAGCTGCGGCGGCTCTCCCGCTGGATTCTGGACGGCTACACGCTGGAAGAGGCCCGCAGCATTCTCCGCTGGACCAGGGCCGAGCTGCTGAACGCAGTGGATGTTCTGCGGCAGGCGCTGCGGGATTACTCGGCTGCTTAAAACCCCTGCCACACCGGAAAATCACAGGCATAACGATGCTTAGTTGTGCAGTAGCAGCGAAAATATAAAAAACCGCCACCTTAAAGCCTAATCTAAGGTGGCGGTTTTTATTTCGTATTAGAGCATCACCCTGACGGCAAAGCCGCCGCTGAAAAATAGGTGCCCGCCCAATACATATTTGGCAAAAACAGACCGTTTTGATAGAAACTCTGCCAAGGGGGTGCAGACCGCATTAATCCTCTACCGCCGCCTTACCCTTCTTACCGTAGTCTTTCGGCAGATGGGTTTTCCCAAGTTGCCAGAGGTACTTATCAATTTCTTTGAGGTTGTACTGCTCCAGCCCATAGAAAGTGCGGAAGGTCAGTAGGATGTCGTAGAACCTCTGATAGTCCTTGAGTTCATAGCGGTAGAACTTGGCGAAATGATCCTGTTGCATGAACCGAAAGAGAACCTCATCCACATAGCTATCATAGATGGGAAAGGCCAAAGGATTGTGGTGGCTACAGTATTTGGTGGCAAAGGAATAGAAGTTGATTTCTGACTCCTTGATGGACACCTTCTGGATTTCCTCGACCAGAGAGAGGTCACCTGTTTTGAGCCGCCCATCGATTTTCAACGCGAGGATATGCTTTGCCACCGGGAAAGTGGAGTAGATGTTTGTGGAGTAAAAGTCGTTCAACGAGGAGACCTTGAGAAGGATGTCCTCTATGCAGGTGTTCTCCGGGCATAGCTGGAAAAAGAGCTTATCAAGTGCCTGCTCCTGCAAGCTGTAATCCTCAAGTGTGTCCCACACAGAGAGGTGGTATTCGACCTCGCTGATTGAGGGGCGGGGCAAAGAAATCTTTGCGTTTCTTGTAGACTGCTTTGACTTTTCTGCCGTTTGCAGCTCTCGGGCTTGCATAATCACAGCGTATTGCTCATCACCAGTCATGGAGAAGGCGTAGTTTCGGAAGCGGCGGAGATGCGATAAATAGGAGCTGACCTGGGTGTCCGGGTTGGCCGAAGAGTGCTGTGCCAACGCCGCATGAAGAACGGAACGAGCTTCCTGCTCGAAATCCGGGGAGAGGACTGCGTTCCAGAAAGCATCGTGACCCTCATGCTTGAAAAGATAGAAGGTGTTAACTGATGCCGTTGCGACTGTGTTGCCGGAGAGGTCAAAGGTGTTGAGGTAGGATTTATACTGCTGCCGCAGTTGCTCCAAACTCATATCTTGAAGCCTGGTTAAGATGATTTCCGAGTTTGCCATGCAGCCCTCCGCGTTCGTCAGTGTAGGCTGTTTTTTTGTCATCCCTATTAAAATAATATAGCAGAATTGCCTTTGAGAGTAAAGGAAAAGCCCACGAGCTTATAAGGTTTTGGAAGTGTTATTTTGCAGTCTTTCGTATAGGTTACTACATTTTAACGATACTCATCCATGATAACGATATCCCTTTATTTTAACGATTTGTCCAAGGACTTGCACAATGCAATGCCATTAAAATACAAAAAACGCCGTGGAAATTGCTCCCCAGCGGCTTTTCTATTTCCTATAAACCCAGAAACCCTTTGAACTCAAAGGCTTTTAAGGCAGAAGAAAAAGGACGGCTATTCTATCAAAATAGTCGTCCTTTTATGGTGGAGGCGAGGGGAGTCGAACCCCTGTCCGAAAACCCTTCCCCAGGTTTTTCTCCGGGCGCAGACGGTCATCGGGATTCCCCAGCCGCAGAGTTCACCGTCAGACTCTGCGGATCGGTAGCTTCATGATGCATGGCGCACGCAAAGCTTTGTGCGCTCACGGACGCCACTAATCCACGCCTTTATCCGGCTCGTGGCCCTGCCGGTAAAGACGGCAGCCTAATTAGGCCGCGACAGCAACAGTTTTGTTGTTGTTTAATTTATAAGTTGCACATTTTTAAGAGGATATGCGCCTCTGCCCGCTTAACCTGATTCCAGATCCCCGTCGAAACCGGTACGCCCCCTTATAAAAGGATTACTGATTGCGCTCTTTCAGCGTGCGATCCATTTCGCGCTTGGCGTCTCGCGCAGCCGCCGAATCGCGCTTGTCGTGCAGCTTTTTGCCCTTGCACAGCCCCAGCTCCAGCTTGACGCGCGCATTCTTAAAATAAAGAGAAAGGGGAATGAGCGAATAGCCGTCCCGCTGCACAAAGCCGAAAAGCCGATCGATCTCGCGGCGGTGCATCAAAAGACGGCGCTGCCGCAACGGATCTTTATTAAATATATTTCCCTTTTCATAAGGGCTGATATGCAGCCCGGTCACCCAAAGCTCGCCGCCTTTGACCATACAGTAAGAGTCTTTGAGGTTGGCCGCGCCCTGACGAAGCGACTTGACTTCGGTTCCAACCAGCTCAATGCCGGCCTCGTAGGTGTCTTCCACAAAATAATCATGCCGCGCCTTGCGGTTGACGGCGATGGTCTTGGTGCCTTCACGCCCCATGACGCAGCCCCCTTTCTGTTTGGCGTACCTATAATAATAATTCAATGAGAAAACAAAGTCAAGGCGGTTTATGGCGACGAAAATAAAAAATAATAATTTTTCCAGTAAAGGGTATTGACAGGTGGGAGAAAAAGGGGTATACTAACAAAGCTGTCGCG
>CANEGK010000083.1 GCA_947427035.1 uncultured Clostridium sp. | reverse complement strand
CCGGAAAAAGAGAAACCCTTACAAATTATGTTGAATACCGCACAAAAGAGTGATATACTAAGTAAGATCGGAGAAATCAACCTTGAAAGAGTCTTTGAAATAAGGTTAAGCTATACCGAGCGTTTTTCCGTATACCTGGGAACGGTGGAGGAGCTTGACAAAAAAATACGCTTTCTGGACGTATGCATTGAAAAGCTGGGGACGGCCGATCGGGGTGTGATCGACCTTTCCGATCCGCAGGTGGCACGCTTCAGGCCCTATACCAATCAGTAAAAAATAAGAAGTTTACGATAAACCGGGAGGTCAATATGAACTTTGCATTTGAAACCAGCGGAGACGCCCCCGTCAACATCAGGGTCATCGGTGTCGGCGGCGGCGGCGGGAATGCCGTCAACCGCATGATCGCCAGCGGTATCCGCGGGGTCGATTATATCGCCATCAATACAGACAAGCAGGTTCTTAATTTTTCGGCCGCGACCATTAAATTGCAGGTGGGCGAAAAGCTGACCGGCGGACTGGGGGCGGGCTCGAACCCCGAGGTGGGCCGCAAGGCCGCACAGGAGAGCGAGGACGAGATCCGCAAAATGCTGGAAAATACGCAAATGGCCTTTATTACGGCCGGCATGGGCGGCGGCACCGGCACCGGCGGCGCGCCGGTGGTTGCACAAATCGCCAAGGACATGGGCATATTGACGGTCGGTATCGTCACCCGCCCCTTTACATACGAAGGCAAGCGCCGCGTCGAGCAGGCCAACAGCGGCATTATGGAGCTGCGCGAAAAGGTCGACGCGCTGGTCATCATTCCCAACGAGCGGCTTAAATTTGTCAGCGAGCAGAAGATCACGCTGCAAAACGCCTTTGAAGTAGCCGACAACGTCCTTCGGCAGGCGGTGCAGAGCATCAGCGAACTGATTACGGTGCCCGGGCTTATCAACCTGGACTTTGCCGACGTATGCACCGTCATGCGCAACGCGGGTTACGCACATATGGGCGTCGGCCGCGCCAGCGGAAAGGAAAAGGCCGAGGAAGCGGCGCGCATGGCCATTCAGAGCCCGCTTTTGGAAACGTCGATCGACGGCGCGCACGGCGTTATTTTGAATATCACCGGCTCGCCCGACATCGGCCTGGAAGAGGTTGAGCAGGCCGCCAGCATGGTGCAGGCTGCGGCGCACCCCGATGCACACATCATTTTTGGCGCCGCCATTGACGAGTCGCTGGACGACGAGATCCGCATCACCGTCATCGCCACCGGTTTTGACGACCGGCCCACGTTGCCGCCCGAGGGGCTGTTCAGCCACGCCAAACAGGCGGACAAGCAGGCGGCGCCGCAGCAGACGGGACAAGCTGCCCAGCAGGCGGCCGCAGCGACACAGCAGGCAGGCCAGACCGCGCCTGCGCCGGCGAAGCCCGAGGCAAAAGGGCAGGCCGACACCGTGCAAAAGGGGCTTGCGCCCGAAGAGCCCGGCGAGCCTGATGTTTTTGAGGATATCATGAAGATTTTCAAAAACAAACCGTAAAAAATTTAATAGATGCCCGGATTCATATCGAATCCGGGCCTTTTTATTTCTAAAGACAAAAAGAGCGGATTGCTCAATCGACTCTGTGCAAGGTGCTGGACTTTGCGCTTTATTTTTGTGCAAAGGAATGAAATGCAGAAAAGGACTTGAAAATTATCATATAAAATGCTATTATTTGAGAAAATTAAAATCTATAGACAATAAAAATATCATATAAAGGAAGGGAAGGAGAGAAATGCCGAAAAATAACTTCGAGCTTCTGGCAGACGAAAAGAAGGAAGCGCTGTTGACGGCGGCAATAGCGCTGTTCAGCGACAAGCCGTATGCAGACATCAGTCTTGAGGACATTACCGCGGGCCTGAATCTGCCGAGCGCCAGCTTTTACCGATATTTTAAGGATAAAGAAGATCTGCTTTTGACGGCGCTGAATTTTCAGACAACCTATGACGAGCTGTCGGAAGATTTTATCCGCAATCCGCGCGACGTGGAAGCCGAACGGCCGCTGCGCGATAAAAAGCTGGTGTATCATATTCGCAGCCTGCCGGAGGAAACGCTGCGCAAGCTGTATTTTGGACGGTATAAAGACACGACCAAAAGCGTGTTTCACAAAGAGCTGCTCAAGCTGAAATATGAAGGGGCGCTGCGGGAGGACATCGACCCCGATCTGATTGCGTACATGTACGCCACGACCATGTACAATTTGCAGCTCTACTTCCGCGAAATAGGACTCAGCAGCTTTGAAGACGTCGAGCTGTGCTCGAAAATGATCAAGACCTTTTACCACAGCTTTTTCCGCCACGGCATCATTAAAACAGAAGAAAAAAAGGAAGGTACGGCGAAAGCCGACAAAAAACAAGGAGGATTGGAAATATGAAAAAACTGGCCTCGATTTTGCTGCTTGCGGCCTTAACACTGGGCCTTGCCGCCTGCAACGGCGGCGGAGGCAGCGCGCGCGATACGCTGACCTATATCGCGATGTACCCCAGCGACTCATTGCTGCCCATTGACATCAGTCTGTGCGAGCCCAACGTTATGCATGCTTTGTATGACGGCCTTGTCAAATTTGACACCAACGGCGACATCATCCCCCGCCTGGCCGAAAGCTGGGAGGACTCGGGAGAGAAGACGGTGTTCCACCTGGCGCAGGACGCTGTCTTCCATGACGGAAGCCCGGTGACGGCTGACGATGTCATCTTCACCATGGATTTGTACACGAATGAAAGCCCCTTTGCCTATGAGTTTCAATCGCGCATGACTTCGTATGAAAAGAACGACGATTACACTGTTACCTTTTACAAAGCGGCGCCATACATTAATCTGTTAAACTTCAGCATTGAAAATATCTGGATTCTGCCCAAGGCCGCTTACGAAAGCGACCCGGCCGGCTTTGCAGACAAGCCGATCGGCAGCGGCCCCTATACCTTTGAATTGATGGAAAGCGACGGAACGGTCAAGCTGAAAGCCTTTGAAAAGTATCACCTGGGCAAGCCGGAAGTGGAAAACGTTGTCGTCAAGCCGCCGGTCGATCCGTCAACGGCCGTTATCGCCATTGAAACCGGCGAGGCGGATTTGTTTATAGACGTGCCGATCAGCCAGCTTTCGCTGCTGGATGAGAGCGACAAAGCCACCGTCGTGCTTGACGAAAGCACCTGGTCGAGCAACACGCTGATCGGCCTGGGCGAGCGCCTGGCAAACGACCCCAACCTGCGCAAGGCCATTTACCACGGCGTCAGCCGTGAAAACGCCATCAAGCTGGCCAACGAGGGCATTGGCGAACCGGCGGTCGACGCGTTTTCACGCCGCATCATGGGTGATTTTGCCGGCAGGGAATACGGCCCGGGTTACGACGTCGATTTGGCGCGGGAATACCTGGAACAGTCCCACTATGACGGCCAGCCCATCACCATCACCATCTGGCAGGAATCCTACCTGGCGCAGTCGGTACAGAGCGACCTGATGGCCCTGGGCATCGATATTAAAATCGAGCAGGTCGACAGCAACGCGTGGTTTGATATGCTGGTCAACGGCGAGCTGGAAATGACCATTGTTCCGCTCGGCTCCTTCTCGAACGGCATTGAAAACCTGCTGACCACCATGAGCGGCGAATCGGCCAATTACGGCAGCCATATGGAAATCAGCCCTGAATACGACGAGCTTGTCGCCCGCATCAAGTCGGAAGCGGACGAATCCGCCCGTCACGATCTGATCGGGCAGGCGCTGGAGCTTTTATATGACCGCGCCGTCGCCGTCAACCTGTTTGACACCCCCTTTGCCTATGTCATCAACTCTGACTTCGAATACAATAACGTCGCCAGCGCCGGCAGCTTGACCGTATTCCTGGGCGATGTCAAGCTCAAATGACACCGCAGGGCCGCGGCGGGCTGATGCTGCCCGCCCCTGTAGGGGGAAGGCCGGTTGGCCTGCGCCAGCTGTCATTCAATGACGATGCCGAGCAGACGCCGCTGTCGCTGACCCTTTTCTACCCGGCACAGCCGGACAGCGCGGGATCGGCTGCGCCCTATGCCTTTGCCGAAGCGCTGGAAAGCTGGGGCGTCACGCCGGACACCGCCTGCATACAGGATGCGCCGGTGGCAAAGGACGGGCCCTTTCCGCTGGTGGCGTACAGCCACGGCTACCTGACCTTTGCCATGTGCAATTCGGTGCTGTGCGCCGATTTGGCAAGCTGCGGTTATATCGTGGCGGCCATCGGCCACACCGGGGAAGCGTGGGTGCGCCTGCCGGACGGCGCCGTTTTACCCAAAGAGCAGAAGTATCTGGACTATGTTTACGAGCCGGCCGCTTTGGAAGAGGCCGGCCGGCTCATCGACCAAATCGCACAGACGCCGCGCGGGCCGGAGTATACCGAAGAACTGCGCCGGCTGGCGCAGCAGTTCTACGCTTTGCATGACGGAAACCTGAACGACCGCGCGGACGTCTGGCAGCGCCGGACAGGGGACGCCGTCCGCTATTTGCAGGGGCTGAGCGGCAAAGAAGGTTTCCTCTGCGGCGCGCTCGATTTGTCGCGCGGCGTAGGGGTGACCGGGCATTCCTTTGGCGGAGCGACGGCGGCCAACTGCTGCGCCGGCAGCGACCTGTTCTGCTGCGGTGTTGACATCGACGGCGCGCAGCTGGGCGGCAGTTTTGGCCGCGATGTCAAAAAGCCCTTTTTAACCATCGGCGCGCCGGACACCTGCGCCGCACTGCGCGATCTGTTCCTGCGCAATACGGCCGACAGCTTTCTGGCATCGGTCGCCGGGGTGGAGCACATGGGCTTTACGGATAAAGGAATGATTGGCCGGCTGGCCGGCCGGGATTATGACGGAATCGGGCGCAAGGATCCCTTTGCCGTGCGCGAAATCATGACAAGCCTGCACACGCGCTTTTTTGCTCGCTACCTGCGCGGGCAGGACGTCGAAATGGCGGCGCCCGATGATCAAGACGTCGAACTGCGTGCCAAATATGCAAAGAAAGGCGGGGAAACAGCGTGCTGAGATATGTCGTCAACCGCGTTCTTCTCATCATTCCCACCATCATCGTCGTCATTTTTCTCATTTTTTTCATCCTGAATATCGTGCCGGGCAACCCGGGCCGCACCATTCTGGGGCAGGACGCGACGGAGGAAGCAGTGGCCGCGCTCAACCACGAACTGGGGATGGATCGCCCTATGCTCGAACGGTTCGGGCGCTATCTGCTCGATGTTGTGCGGCTCGACTTCGGCGAATCGTACCGCAGCCGCGAGCCGGTTTTTGACGATATTCTGCAAAAGTTCCCGACGACGCTTTTGCTTTCGCTGCTGGCGATTGTCGGCATGTCGGTGATTGGAATCCCCCTCGGCATTGTTTCGGCCGTCAGGCAGTACAGCATCCTCGATTACAGCCTGACCGTTTCGTCTCTGCTGCTGGCATCCATGCCGGGGTTCCTGCTCGCGCTCATGCTTATTCTGATTTTTTCCCTCAAGCTGGGTATTTTACCGTCA
>CANEGK010000082.1 GCA_947427035.1 uncultured Clostridium sp. | reverse complement strand
CGCTCCAACGCTTTTTGCGCGCGGGCGACATCAATGTCCTCTTTCCATTCAAAGCTCGAGGCTACAACACGTACCTGGCCGTTTGTGACAGCCAGCATACCGCCCATACAGGCTGCGCGGCGCGCTTTACCTTCAACAGTGACGCGGGCTTCGCCCAGGCCCAGCGCCGTAACATAATCAATATGCCGCGCCAGAATACAAACGTCGCCGTCAATTGTGCGCACCAGTAAGCTTTCCGCCTCGCCGTCAAAGAAAAGCCCGTCGGCCGTAACGATTTGCAGTTGGAACAAAGTCAACTCTCTTCACATCCTCTCTGCCCGTCTCCTGACGACATCGGTTACTGCTGCTTGGCTTTTTCAACGACGTCGTCAATGCTTCCGGCGAACAGAAACGCCGATTCCGGCAGATCGTCGTGCTTGCCCTCAATAATTTCTTTAAAGCCGCGGATGGTTTCTTTAATGGGAACATAGCGGCCCTGCATACCGGTAAACTGCTCGGCTACGGTGAAGGGCTGGCTCAGGAAGCGCTGAATTTTTCGCGCACGCGAAACGGTCAGCTTGTCTTCATCACTCAGCTCATCCATACCCATAATGGCGATAATATCCTGTAGCTCTTTATAACGCTGCAAAATTCGCTGTACTTCGCGGGCAACCTGGTAATGTTCTTCGCCCACAACGTCCGGAGACAGGATACGGCTGGTCGAGCCCAGCGGATCGACGGCCGGGTATATGCCCAGCGACGAAATCGCACGGTCGAGAACCGTCGTCGCATCCAGGTGAGCAAAGGTTGTAGCCGGCGCAGGGTCGGTCAGGTCGTCAGCCGGCACATAAACAGCCTGCACAGAGGTGATGGAACCCTTTTTCGTCGAAGTGATGCGCTCCTGCAAAGCGCCCATTTCGGTGGCCAGCGTCGGCTGATAGCCAACGGCCGAAGGCATACGGCCGAGCAGTGCCGATACTTCGGAGCCCGCCTGTGTAAAACGGAAGATGTTGTCAATGAAAAGCAACACATCCTGCCCGCCACGGTCGCGGAAATATTCGGCCATCGTCAATCCGGACAGGCCGACGCGCATACGCGCTCCGGGCGGTTCGTTCATCTGGCCGTAAACCAGCGCTGTTTTGGAAAGAACGCCGCTCTCCTTCATTTCATTGTAAAGGTCATTGCCTTCACGCGTACGCTCGCCGACACCGGTAAAGACCGACAGACCGCCGTGCTGTGTAGCGACGTTGTTGATAAGCTCCATAATCAGAACGGTTTTTCCGACGCCAGCGCCGCCGAACAGGCCGATTTTACCGCCCTTGGCATAGGGACAAATCAGGTCGACAACCTTAATGCCGGTTTCCAGTATTTCGGTTGCACTCTCCTGCTCTTCATAAGAGGGCGGCTGCCGGTGAATGGGCCAGCGCTCTTCCGTTTCCGGGGCAGGAAGGTTGTCGACCGGCTCACCCAGCAAATTAAAAATACGTCCTAATGTAGCGTTGCCCACCGGGACGGAAATAGGCCCGCCGGTGTCAACGGCTTCGATACCGCGAACCAACCCGTCCGTCGCGCTCATGGCGACACAGCGAACCACATTGTCGCCAATGTGCTGCGCTACCTCAGCTGTCATCTTCCGGCCCTCATGCTCTATGGTGATAGCATTCAGCAGTTCGGGCAACTGTCCGCTTTCAAATTTTATGTCGAGTACGGGGCCGATAACCTGCACAACCGTACCGATATTTTGCGGTTTCATGTACATGCCTCCTTTAAATCGCCGTAAAGCCAAGCAACTTTACTGCTCTGCGCCGGCAACAATTTCCGTGATTTCCTGGGTAATTGCCCCCTGACGTGCACGGTTATAACGCAAATTCAGATCTTCGATCATCTCGCCCGCGTTTTTGCTGGCGGCTTCCATCGCCGTACGGCGAGCTCCCAGCTCAGAAGCAAGGGACTCATCCACAGCGCATGACAGAATACCGGTGACATATTGCGGCACAATGGCGTTATATACCGCCTCGCATGAAGGCTCGTACAAAATCATGCTGCCGGCTTGTTTCCCCTGCTCCTTGCTGCGAACGTCATGAATGGGCAAGATCTTCATCACAGCAGGATCCTGTACAAGCATGGAAACAAAGTTGGTGTAAATGACAAATAACTCGTCAAAATCACCCCGCCGATAACCGTCGGTCAATACCTGCGCCATTTCAGCGCAATCGGCGTCTCCAATGCTTTCGACCGATGCATACCGATTGCTCAGCAGAGAAAAACCATGCCGCGAAAAATACTCTACCGCTTTTTTACCGATAGGCAGAACGATGACATCTTTACCCGCCATATGAGCGGCAGACAGTTTGAAAACATTGCTGTTATAACCGCCGGCCAAGCCGCGATCACCCGCAACAACGACATAACACGACTTTTTCACCGGGCGCTGAACCAGATAGGGCGAGCTGAACTCACGGTTGTTCAGCGCGATATCCGTCAAAGTCTGGTGCAGAATGTCAAAAAACGGGCGGCATCGCTCCGCGTTTTCTTTGGCACGCCGCAGCTTTGAGGAGGCAACAAGCTCCATGGCCTTCGTGATCTGCATTGTACTCTGCACACTTTTAACCCGCAGCTTGATTTCTTTCATTGAGGCTCCAGCCATCAAAAAGCCCTCCTCTCGTAATTATTGCTGTTGCTGGGAAAAGCTGGCCTTAAAGTCCACAATGGCTTTTTTAAGGCTCTCTTCACTTTCAGCGCTCAAAACACCAGTTTCGCGAATGGTGCGCAAAAGCGGTTCATGCATATCACGCAGATAAGTAAAGAGTTCACTTTCAAAGGCACGAATGCGCTCAACCGGCACATCCTCAAGATAGTTGTTGGTAACGGCGTACAGAATAGCTACCTGCAACTCAACATTGACCGGTGCATTGCGATCCTGTTTCAACACTTCAACAATACGCTCGCCCTGTGCCAGTCGACGTTTGGTATCGGCATCCAGGTCCGAACCGAACTGTGCAAAGCTTTGCAGCTCACGGTATTGTGAATACAAAAGCTTCAAAGAACCCGAAACTTTTTTCATAGCCTTGATCTGTGCATTACCGCCGACGCGGCTGACGGAGATGCCGGGGTTGACCGCAGGACGAACGCCCGAGTGGAACAGCTCGCTCTCAAGGAAGATCTGCCCGTCGGTAATGGAAATGACATTGGTCGGGATATACGCAGAAACGTCGCCAGCCTGCGTTTCGATGATGGGCAGGGCGGTCAAAGAGCCGCCGCCGTATTCTGGCGCCAGGCGCGCCGCACGTTCCAAAAGACGACTGTGCAGATAAAAGACGTCGCCGGGGTACGCTTCACGTCCGGGCGGGCGGCGAATGAGCAGTGACAGGGCACGGTAAGCGACCGCATGCTTGGACAAATCGTCATAAATGACGAGTACGTCTTTACCCTGCGCCATAAAGTATTCGCCCATCGTGCAGCCTGCATACGGTGCGATGTACTGCAGCGGAGCCAGCTCGCTGGCGGTCGCAGCCACAACGATGGTATAATCCATGGCGCCGGCAGCCGTCAGGTTTTCTACCAGCTGTGTGACCGTCGAACGCTTTTGTCCGATGGCAACATAAATGCAAATAACATCTTTTCCGCGCTGATTGATAATGGTGTCGGTTGCAATGACCGTCTTACCCGTCTGACGGTCGCCGATAATGAGTTCGCGCTGGCCGCGGCCGATGGGAATCATGCTGTCAATGGCCTTAATGCCGGTTTGGAGCGGCACAGAAACGCTTTTGCGCTCGATAATACCGGGGGCCGGACTCTCGATAGGACGCATTTCCTGGGTGTCGATAGGTCCCTGCCCATCAATAGGCTGACCCAATGCATTGACAACACGGCCTATCATGGATTCACCGACCGGAACGCTGACAACTCTGCCGGTTCGTTTGACGGTATCTCCCTCTTTGATCCCCTCGTCCGAACCAAGAATAACGATAGCGACGCTGTTTTCTTCAAGGTTCAGCGCCATACCGTACTCGCCGTTTGAAAACTCGATCAGCTCGTTCGCCATGCACTTTTCCAGTCCATAAGCGCGGGCAATGCCGTCGCCAACCAGAATTACTGTGCCGGTTTCCGAGCATTCAATGCGGTTTTCGTAGTTCTTAATCTGGCTTTTTATGATTTTGCTGATATCTTCAGGTTTTAACTGCAATTGCTTCACCAACCTTCAGTAAGTAAAAACATCAGGACATCAGTGCCTGCCGCATGGCGGACAGGCGCCCCGCAATGGTTCCGTCCAGTTCTTTGTCCTCATAGCGCACTTTTACGCCGCCGATGAGCGACGCGTCAACGCGGCAGGTGAGCCGAATGCTTTTGCCCGTCGCCTTTTCCAGCTTTTGAGTCAGAGCAGCCTTTTGCCCGTCATCCAAGGGCACAGCGCTGATAGCGGTTACCGGCAGAATGCCGCGCGCCGCATACAAATGCGCCGTATACTCTTCCATGCATTGCGTCCAGATGCTAAGAGCAGATTTTTCACACAAAATCTTGACAAAATTCAATACATACGGGTGAAGGCTGCCGCGGAACGCCTCGTCCAGCAATGCGAGATGCTCAGACACTTTGACGGCCGGGTTGCTCAGAAGCCGCACATAATCGGGGTTTTCCTCGAAAATGCGCTGAACAAGCTCCAAACTTTCCAGCACTTCATCCTCACAACGCTCGTCCGCAGCCAGGCTGTAAAGCGCCCCGCCATATTCTTTGCCGGCCGTTTTCATGAAACATCACCGACGCGATCGATAAAGTCGCGGATCAGCTCGCCGTGGGTCTGCGGATTGATCTCCTTTTCGACCACCTTGCCCGCAATGTCAAGCGCGAGCAAAGAAATGTCATTTTTAAGCTCTCCGGCCGCTTTCTTGCGGTCGTTTTCAATCTCACGTTCAGCTTTGGCCTTCATAGCCGAAGCTTCCGCGCGCGCTTCGCTCAAAAGCTCTTCGCTGCGGGCGGCAGCACGCTCATTGGCCGTACGGACAATGCTTCCCGCCTCTTCATAGGCGCCTTTCAGACGTTCCTCATACTCCGACTGCATAGCCTGTGCGCTGCTGCGCGCCTCTTCGGCGTCATGATAGGTAGACTCCACTTCGGCCGCGCGCTTATTTAAAATATTCTGTACCGGCTTAAACAAAAAATGCTTGAGCGCGGCAGCCAGAATAAACAGGTTGCAAATCGTGAAAATGAACGTCCAGGGCATTACCGTGACCAGCGATTGGAATTTTTCCATTGTATCTCCCCCTTTGGGTCAGGATACTTGCCGGTTTACGGCTTACAGCAGGTTGGTCAGGATACCGGGTGCGACAAAGATAAGCAGCAGGCCGGTAACAAAGCCATAAATACCGGTGGTCTCGGCAATGGCGCAGCCCAGCAGCATGGTAGACGTAACTTCGCCCTTGCACTCGGGCTGGCGGCCGATGGCTTCACAGGCCTTACCGACGGCGTAACCTTCACCGATACCAGGGCCGATACCGGCGATCAAAGCGAGACCGGCGCCGATGGCGCAGCCAGCGAGAACAATTGCTTTTTCCAACATGAGAACTTCCTCCTAAAACTCTGTAATTTTTTCATTTCAGCGGTTTTTCCGCATGGACGCTGGAACTCCTATTCTTCCGCTGCATT
>CANEGK010000081.1 GCA_947427035.1 uncultured Clostridium sp. | reverse complement strand
GGGAATCCCCCTCGCGTCGCTTTTTGGTACTTTTTGTCGACACAAAAAGTACGAAAACCCAACTTCTCCCCCGTACGGGGGAACTTATCCAAAACCCTTTTGGTTCTTTTGTTCGGCGACAAAAGAACTACGAAGTTCCCCTGCTGCGCCGTAACGCAGCACCAATTTTTTTGATACTTTTTGTCGACACAAAAAGTACGAAACCATCTTCTCCCCCGTAAGGGGGAACAAATCCAAACTCCTTTGGTTCTTTTTTAAAAGAACAACACCCCCATTCCCCCCCTGCCCCCTTGACAAATGAAAAAAACTGCATATAATAAAAAAACAGAATTGCAAATCGCAAAAGGCCTTGAAGGGAAGAGTAGCCACAGCAGGCGAATGGCAGAGAGCCGGGAAAAGGTGCGAGCCCGGTATTTGCAGCTGTGGGGAAGAACATCCCGGAGCCTCTGACCGAAAGCGGGCGCGCCCGTCAGTAGGCTCAGACGCGCGCGGCGCGTTACAGCCGCAACGGGTCGGCGGCGCTTTGTCTGCCCGCCCGGCAAAGTGGGCTGCGCAGCAGCTAAATTGGGTGGTACCGCGGAAGTCAGAGCCTTTCGCCCCATATCGGGGCGGGGGGCTCTTTATTCTTGCCTTTCCCCGGGAAAGGAGAACATTATGCTGAAACGAACCGCTTACTGCGGCGCCCTGACGGAAAAGGACATCGGGCGCGAGGTCACCGCCTGCGGCTGGGTGAGCGCGCGGCGCGACATGGGCGGCGTCATCTTCGTCGACCTGCGCGACCGCGAAGGGGTGCTTCAGGCCGTCTTTGATCAGAGCGCCCTGCCGGAAGAGGATTTTCACGCCGCCGAGGAGCTGCGCGACGAAACCGTCGTCGCCGTGTCCGGCGTCGTGCGCCGGCGCGACCCCGAGACGGTCAACGAAAAAATCAAAACGGGCTATGTCGAGCTGCGCGCGGCGCGGCTCGAGGTGCTGAGCCAGAGCGCCCGCCTGCCCTTTTCGCCGGAAAGGAGCGCCGAGGTACGCGACGAGCTGCGGCTGCGCTACCGGTTTCTCGACCTGCGGCGCGCCGAAATGCAGAAAAACCTGCGCCTGCGGCACCGCGTGGCGCGTGTGACGGCCGATTACCTGACGGAGAACGGTTTTACCGAGGTCGAGACCCCCATCCTGACCAAATCGACCCCCGAGGGCGCGCGCGATTATCTGGTGCCGTCGCGCGTACACCCCGGCGAGTTTTACGCGCTGCCGCAGTCGCCCCAGATTTTCAAGCAGCTTTTGATGGCGGGCGGCGTCGATCGTTATTATCAAATCGCCCGCTGCTTCCGCGACGAGGATTTGCGCGCCGACCGCCAGCCCGAGTTTACGCAGGTCGACATGGAGCTGTCCTTTGTCGAGCAGGAGGACGTTTTGCAGCACCTGGAGGGGCTGTTCTGCCACATTTTCAAGCAGGCGGCCGGCATCGAGCTGCCCCGCCCCTTCCGGCGCATCACCTGGCGCGAAGCCATGGACCGCTACGGTTCGGACAAGCCGGATCTGCGCTTTGACCTGCCCATCGTTGACGTGACCGACTGGGCGCACGGCTGCGGCTTTTCCGTTTTTGAAAAGGCGGCGCAGACCGGCGTGGTGCGCGCCATCTGCGTGCCGGGCGGCGGCGTCAGCCTGACGCGCTCGGACATCGACGAGCTGACGGACAGGGCCGTTTCACTGGGCGCAAAGGGCATGGCGTGGGTCGCTTTGCGCGGGGACGGCAGCCTGAGCACCATTTTGACCAAGTTCATTGGCCAAAGCGGCATGGACGCGCTGCTGGAACGCGTCCATGCGGGGGCGGGCGACTTTGTGCTCTTCTGCGCCGACGCCGAAAGCACGGTGCGCCGTGTGCTGGGCGGGCTCCGGCTCGCGCTGGCCGACCGGCTCGGGCTTCGCCGGCCGGAGCACAGCATTTTATTTGTCACCGATTTCCCCATGTTTGAATATTCGGCGGAAGAGGGGCGCTATGTCGCGGCCCACCACCCCTTTACCATGCCGTATGAAGAGGACATTCCCTTTTTGTCGTCCGACCCCGGGCGCGTGCGCGCGCTGGCCTATGACGCCGTGCTCGACGGCGTGGAGCTGGGCTCGGGCAGCATAAGAATCCACCGCAGCGACGTTCAGCAGGCCGTGTTCCGCGCCCTGGGCTTTTCGCCCGAGGAAATAGACCGACGGTTTGGCTTTATGGTCGACGCCTTCCGCTACGGTACCCCGCCGCACGGCGGCTTTGCCTTTGGGCTCGACCGCCTGGTCATGCTGCTGTGCGGGGCGCCGTCGCTGCGCGAGGTCATCGCCTTTCCCAAGCTGCGCGACGCGTCCTGCCCGCTGTGCAGTGCGCCGACGCCAGTCGACGAAGAGCAGCTGCGCGTTCTCGGCCTGAGCGGAGAGGGAACGGTACAGCACGCCGCCGCCAAACCGACGGTTCGCACGCCCGAAGTCGACGCCGACGCGCTTGCGCGGCTTGCGCGGCTGCGCACCGGCGATGCCCAGGGGCTGGGCGAAGGGCTTCAGGACATGGTTCGTTTCGCTTCGCGGCTGGAAAACATGGCGGCAGGCGACGCGCCGCCCGTCCGGCGGCCGGTCAATGTGCTGCGGCAGGACGAGATACGGGCCGGGTTGACGCGCGGGCAGGTGCTGGCCGGCGCGCCGCAGAGCGGCGAGGGCTGCTTTATCGTGCCGCAGGGCGCGTTGGGAGAGGGGGCGCAGGCATGAAAAGCTGCGGAGAAATGACGGTTGCGGCCCTGTCGGCCGCACTGCAAAAAAGGGAGCTGTCGGCGCGCGAAGCGGCGGAAAGCTGTCTGTGCTCTATTGCGGAGCGCGACGGCGGCATCGGCGCGTTTCTGACGGTGACGCGCGAGCTGGCGCTGGCGCAGGCCGACGAGATTGACAAAGCGCGCGTCCGGGAAGCGGTTTTGCCGCCGCTGGCCGGCGTGCCGATGGCCGTCAAAGACAACATCTGCACCGAGGGCGTGCGCACCACCTGCGCGTCAAGGATGCTGGAAAACTTTGTGCCGCCCTACAGCGCGACGGTGTACCAGCGCCTGCGCGCGCAGGGGGCTGTGCTGCTCGGCAAGCTCAATATGGACGAGTTCGCCATGGGTTCGACAACCGAAAGCTCTTATTTTCACCCCACGCGCAATCCGCGCGCCGCGGACTGCGTGCCGGGCGGAAGCTCGGGCGGTTCCGCCGCCGCCGTCGCCGCCGGGTTTGTCCCCTTTTCGCTCGGCTCGGACACCGGCGGTTCCATTCGGCAGCCGGCCGCGTTCTGCGGCGTCGTCGGGCTCAAGCCGACCTATGGCGCCGTTTCGCGCTATGGATTGGTCGCCTTTGCCTCGTCGCTTGATCAGATCGGGCCGCTGACCCGCACCGTGGCCGACGCAGCGCTTGTCATGCAGGCCGTCGCCGGGAAGGACGAGCGCGACGCCACCAGCTGCGCGCACGACTGGTCCGGCCTGTCCGGCGGGCTGGAGGGCGGCGTTGCGGGCATGAAAATCGCCCTGCCGAAGCAGTGCTTTGGGCAGGGCGTGGCGCCGGCTGTGCGGGATCGTGTGCAAAACGCCGCCCGGCTGCTGGAACAGGCCGGCGCGCACATCGAAGAAATTTCGCTGCCCGCGCTGGACGACGCGCTGCCCGCCTACTATGTCATGTCCAGCGCCGAAGCGTCCTCCAACCTCGCGCGGTTTGACGGCGTGCGCTACGGCTACCGCGCCGAGGGGTGCCGGGACATCGACGAGCTGTATGAAAAAAGCCGCAGCGAGGGCTTCGGTCCCGAGGTCAAGCGGCGCATTTTGATGGGCAGCTTTGTGCTGAGCGCCGGGTACCAGGACGCTTATTATAAAAAGGCGCTGCGCGTGCGCGACGGCGTCTGCGCCGCCTTTGACGACGCGTTTTCGCGCTTTGATCTGGCGCTGACTCCCGTTGCGCCCCGGACGGCGTGGAAGCTGGGGCAAAAGCGCGCCGACCCGACCGAGGTCTATCTGGAGGATGTCTTTACCGTGCCCGTCAACCTGGCGGGCGTCCCGGCTCTTTCGTTGCCCTGCGGGCAGGATGGAGCCGGCCTGCCGGTGGGCGCGCAGCTGATTGCGCCCCATTTCGGCGAACAAAAGCTGCTGCGCGCCGCCCGCGCGCTGGAAGCGGCGCTGACGGGAGGGTGTGCGCAATGAACATGCAGGACAAATACGAAATGGTCATCGGCGTTGAAATCCACGCCGAACTCAAGACGGCGACCAAGATTTTCTGCGGCTGCTCGACGGCCTTCGGCGCCGAGCCCAATACCCAGTGCTGCCCGGTGTGCACCGGGATGCCGGGCGCTCTGCCCGTCCTCAACCGCGAGGTCGTGCATTTGGCCGCCGTCGCCGGCATGGCGACCCATTGCAGCATCAGCCGCCATTCGGTGCAGGACCGCAAAAACTACTTTTACCCCGATCTGCCCAAAGCCTATCAGATTTCGCAGTACGATAAGCCGCTGTGTGAAAAGGGCTGGCTCGAAATCGAAACCGACCGGGGGCAGAAGCGCATCGGCATCACCCGCATTCACATCGAAGAGGACGCGGGCAAGCTGCTCCACCGCCCGGATGGCACCCTTGTCGACTGCAACCGCTGCGGCGTCCCGCTCATTGAAATCGTCTCGGAACCCGATTTGCGTTCGGCGGACGAGGTCAAGGCCTTTCTCGCCAAGCTGCGCGCCATTTTGCTGTACACCGGCGTTTCCGACTGCAAAATGAACGAAGGGTCGCTGCGCTGCGACGTCAACCTGTCCATCCGCCCGCGCGGGGAAGAAAAGCTGGGGACGCGCACCGAGATGAAAAACCTCAACAGCTTCCAGTTCATCGGCCGCGCCATTGAATACGAGTTTGCGCGCCAGGCCGCCGCGGTCGAGGCGGGCGAGAGCATTGTGCAGGAAACCCGCCGGTTTGACGAGAAGTCGGGTCAGACCTTTTCCATGCGCCGCAAGGAAAACGCCGACGATTACCGGTATTTTCCCGACCCCGACCTGCCGCCCATTGAAATCAGCGAGCAGGAGCTTGCGCTGTGGCAGAGCCAGATTCCCACGCTGCCCGACGAGCGCAAAGCGCAGTATGTTGAGCGCTTCGGGCTGTCGCCCTATATCGCCGAGCAGCTGACGGCGTCGCGCGCGCTGGCCGACTGCTTTGAGCGCGCGGCAGAGCAAACGCAGGCGCCCAAATCGGTCGCCAGCCTGCTTTTGACCGAGGCGCCGCGCCTGATGGATGGCGGCGAAGGCGAAATCCCCGTCGCGCCCGCGCGGCTGGCGGCGCTGGCCGACATGCTGCACGACGGCAGCCTGAGCTCGGGCGCGGGCAAGGCGGTGCTGGGCGCACTGTGGAAAAAGGACGCCGACCCGCGCGAGCTGGCGCAGGAGCTGGGGCTTTTGCAAATCAGCGACGAGCAGACGCTGTGGCCGCTGGTGCAGAAGGTGATAGCGGGCAATCCCAAAGCCGTGGCCGACTGGCGCGGCGGCAAGCAGGCGGCCTTGCAGGCCTTGATTGGGCAGTGCATGAAGGAGACGCGCGGCCGCGGCAACCCCGCGGTTTTGCAGGCGCTTTTAAGACAAGGACTGGAAGAATAAGCCAAAAGCCCGGACGTTTGTCCGGGCTTTTGGTTGCGTGGGGCAGGTTTATAGGGTTATAGGTTTACAGGTCTTCGTCTTTGACATACTGTACAATCCTGTCTATGCAGTCGGGGCAGAGCCGGATATAGCCGAACTCCTGAAGGCCCCTTTTGAACTCCATACAGCAGCTGCACTCCCTGCCGCGCTGGGG
>CANEGK010000080.1 GCA_947427035.1 uncultured Clostridium sp. | reverse complement strand
AGGGGCAGAAGGAATCGAACCCTCGGCACGCGGTTTTGGAGACCGCTGCTCTACCGGCTGAGCTATACCCCTGTATGACGCTTGATTATTATACAACAACAGGGGCGGGTTTGTAAAGCCCTTTCACCGATTTTTTTGAAAAAAATTTCTTTTCCCTGCTTTTTCGGCAGCCGGACAGGGCGGGCCCCTGACGCTGCGGCGGCACAGGGGCCCGCAGCCGCGGCTTAATCGGCAAAATCCTCTTCGCTTTCCTCTTTGCAGCAGGGGCAATATTGCGGGTTCACTTTAAAGAAATAAAAAATAAAGACGAGCAGAGCCGAAACAGCAGACAGCGCCGCAAGCCAGCCCAACAGCTTTTTCATACAAAAGTCCCCTTTCATCAAATGATATCTTAGTATACCACAAACGTTTTCAAATAGCAAAGCTTTTTCGCGCGATTTCCAGCAGACAACGCGGCATAAAGGATTTACAGGCGGCAATACTAGTTTTGATTGACAAGGGAGGCGATTTCACATGTCCAAAGAAAAAGGCTTTCTCACCCCCATGACCTTCGGAATGCTGGCCGGCGCGGCGCTCAGCGTGGCCGCCATCAGCATGTCGGACAGCCGTGCGCGCCGCGCGGTGCGCAAACAGGCCGGCCGTGCGGCCGATGCGCTCAGCGACGCGGTCGACGGGCTGGAACGCAAAATGGGCAGATAGCACCATTCCGGGCCGGGCGGGCGCTTTTGTCCGCCCGGCCCTCGGCATCGGGGCTTCGTACATATGTACTTGTTTTTTGGCGGCCGCGGTGGTATCCTGATTGCAGGAAAGCGAGGCGAAGCCATGAAGCAGCAAAGCTTGTTTGACAGCCGTGCCGACGCGCTGCGGCCGCTGGCCAGCCGCCTGCGTCCGCGCACGCTCGACGAATTTGCCGGGCAGCAGCATCTTTTGGGTCCGGGGCGGGTGCTGCGCCAGCTCATCGAGCAGGATCTCATCGGGTCGATGATTTTCTGGGGGCCGCCCGGCGTCGGCAAGACGACGCTGGCGCGCATCATCGCCGGACGCACACAGGCCGCTTTTATCGACTTCAGCGCCGTCACCAGCGGGGTGCGTGAAATTCGCGAGGTCATGAACCGCGCGGAAGAAAACCGGCGCTTTGGCGAAAAAACCATTGTTTTTGTCGATGAAATCCACCGTTTCAACAAAGCGCAGCAGGACGCCTTTCTGCCCTTTGTCGAACGCGGCAGCATCACGCTCATCGGCGCGACGACGGAAAACCCTTCGTTCGAGGTCAACGCCGCTCTTTTGTCGCGCTGCAAGGTCTTTGTTCTGCAAAGCCTGAGCGAGGATGATCTGCTCGCGCTGCTGCGCCGCGCCCTGCATGACGAGCGCGGCTTTGGCGGGCAGGCCGTTTCGGTGGATGATGGACTTTTGCGCGCTATAGCGCGCTTTGCCAGCGGCGACGCCCGTGCCGCCCTTTCGACGCTGGAAATGGCCGTTTTGAACGGCGAGCGGCGGCCGGACGGCAGCGTCGCCGTCACACAGGCCGTCGTGGAACAGTGTACCTCACGCCGTTCGCTTCTATACGACAAAAACGGCGAAGAGCACTACAATCTCATCTCGGCCCTGCACAAGTCGATGCGCAACAGCGACCCCGACGCCGCCGTCTACTGGCTGGCGCGTATGCTGGAATCGGGCGAGGACCCGCTGTACGTCGCGCGGCGGCTCATCCGCTTTGCCAGCGAGGACGTCGGGCTGGCCGACAGCCGGGCCATTGAGCTGTGCGTCGCTGCCTATCAGGCGTGCCACTTCATCGGAATGCCCGAATGCTCGGTGCATTTGACGCACGCCGTCGTTTACCTGTCGCTCGCGCCCCGCTCCAATTCGCTGTACCTAGCGTACGAGCGCGCCAAAAAAGACGTGCTTTCGCGGCCGGACGAACCGGTGCCGCTCGCGCTGCGCAACGCGCCGACCGGCCTGATGCGCGAGCTCCATTACGGCGAGGGCTACCAATACGCCCACGACGCCGAAGAACGGCTGACCGACATGCAGTGCCTGCCCGATTCGCTGGCAGGGCGCAGCTATTATACGCCCACTGCACAGGGCAGCGAGGCCCGCTTTCAGGCGCGGTTTGAGCAAATCAAGGCGTGGAAGCGCGAACGCGCGCGGCATACAAAGCCGGGCGGCGCGGAAGAAGGCGCGAAATAGGAACGCCCTGCGCGCGCTGCGCCTGCCCTCCGCTCTGTCTGGTATAGAGCGCGGCGGCATTCGCAGGGCAAACGGAAGGCCGGGATCGCCTGTCTGCGGCGATCCCGGCCTTTTTCACTTTTCTTTTCGAATGAACATCAGCCCGACGGTGCGCGGGCCGCAATGGCACGAAATGGTGCAGCCGGCGGGAGCGTGGACAACCTGCTTGAACTTGCCGGCGCGCACCGCCTTGCGGAATGCGTGCAGATTATCCCCCAGCTGCGAAGTAAAGGGGGCGAGCAGCCGCCCGCGCTCGATGTCGTCGCGGCCGGTCAGGCGGTCCTGCACAAACTCGGCCATGCATTTCTGATAGGTGCCGCGGTACTTTTTGCTCACGCGCATGGCGCCGCCGACGACCTCGATACTCGGCTTGAGCCGCAGAAGGTTGGCGCCCAGCGCCACAATCGACGAACAGCGGCCGCCTTTGGCCAGGTAATCGAGCCGGTCGAGCAGAAAGCAGGATTCTATGCGCCCGGTCAGGCTGCGCAGCGCCCCGCACAGGGCGTCTATGTCTCCGCAGCCCTCTTCAGCCAGCCGGCAGGCTTCCAGGACGACCTGGCCCTGCCCCATCGACAGGTTTTTCGAATCGACGACGCGCACATTCTGAAACTCGCCGGCCGCGATGCACGCGTTGCGGTAGCACGAGGAAAAGCCGTCGCCAATGGTGATATGGACGACGGCGTCATATTCCCGCGAAAGCGGCCCGAACAGATCAAGGTATTCGCCGACGCTGACGGCCGCGGTGCTGCACAACGCGCCGCCGGCGTCCACATGGGCGAAAATATCGTCGGCCGTGATGTCGACGCCGTCGGTAAAGGCGGCGCCGTCTTTGACAATGTGCAGCGGCGCTAACGTAATGCCGTGCTTTTTCAAAAGCTCGGCCGGCAGATCGCAGGTGCTGTCCGCCGTGATTTTAATATTCATGCTTTTTTCACAACCCTAAAACAAAATCAGGCCGCCGGAAGCCCTGCGGCCTTTTGCCCGAGCCGGCTGCAAAGCCGTTTCAGTTTTTCCGTTCATCCCCCCAGAAGAACAGGGCGACCGTACCGGGGCCGGTGTGGCTGCCGATGGTGGTGCCGACATAATTGATTTCCACCCGGCCGTCAAGGCGGGGGAAGCGCTCTTCAACGAGCGCGGCGACGGCGCGCGCGTCTTCCAGGCAGGCCGACTGCGAGATATAGCATTTGCCCGCGTAATCACGCCCGCCCTGCGCGTGCTCTTCCATACGGTTGACGATTTCTTCGATGACCCTTTTCTTGGGCCGGATTTTGGCGCGCGGAATGAGCCGGCCCAGATTGTCCATATTGAGCAGCGGACAGATGCCCAGAACGGTGCCCACCATGCCGGACGCCTTGGAAATGCGCCCGCCCTTAACGTAAAAGGTCAAATCGGTCGAAAAGAACCAGTGGTGCAGTTCGAGCCTGTGGGCCTGCGCCCACTCGTAAAGCGAAGCGGCGTCTATTCCGCCGTCGCGCAGGTCGGCCAGCTTGTCCATCAGCAGCCCGTAGCCCGACGACGCGCCCAGCGAATCGACGATGTAAATTTTTCGTTCGGGGTACTGCTCGCGCAGCTGCTCGGCGGCGACGCAGGCCGAATTGTACGCGCCGGACAGGCCGGTCGACAGCGAGACATGCACAATGTCCTGCCCCTTTTCAAGAAATGGGGTGAAATAATCGATGAACTCCTGGGTGTTGACTTGCGAGGTCTTGGTGTCGGCCCCGCCGGCCATCTTTTTATAAAACTCTTCAAAGGGGATGGACTTTCCCAAATCATCGGCGTACTGCTGCCCATCCATGGAAAAATGGAAGCAGACATAGTGAATATCGCGCGCTGCAAAATGCTCGGCCGACAAATCGGCAGTGGAACAACAGCTGAGAATGTAATCGCTCATATCGTTTCTTCACGCTCCTTCGGCACAACAGCCGCATCCGCAGCCCGGCCGTATATCATTATATATTATAAGGTCTGCGCAATAAAGTCAACCTGTAAACGATTTTTCATTTTCCCCGCCGTCTCTGCCGCTTCGTAAAAATCCTGCTCAAGACTGCATGGCTGTTCCTCTCTCGGCGTTTCTTTTATTCATTGTATCACAGCCGTGCGCTCACGGACTATCGTTTTTTGCGGCAAAAGGGCGCTTTACAATGTCCGAGCTGTTTGCTATACTGTCTACAGTATGCGCCTGTCGGCAGACCTGTACGGCGGGCCCTTTGCATGGCAATTTAAAGGGGGTTTTCACATGCAGCTTTTTAAAGAGCTGTTCGGCAATGTGCTCAACTTTACCTGGCAGGAGCTTGTGATGATTGTCATCGGCGTTGTGCTCATCACCCTTGCCATCCGGCGCGACATGGAGCCGGCTCTGCTTTTGCCCATGGGCTTTGGCGCCATTCTGGTCAACCTGCCCTTCGTCCACACCGAGGCCATTGAGACGCTTTTCAATGCCGGCATCGCCAGCGAACTGTTCCCGCTGCTCCTTTTCATCGGCATCGGGGCCATGATAGACTTCGGCCCGCTGCTGTCCAACCCTAAAATGCTACTGTTTGGCGCGGCGGCGCAGTTCGGCATTTTCTTTACGCTGATGGTGGCCATGCTCTTCGGCTTCGGGCTGATTGACGCCGCCGCCATCTCCATTATCGGCGCGGCCGACGGCCCGACCTCGATTTACGTCGCCAACTACTTCAACTCCAAATACCAGGGAGCCATCATGGTGGCCGCTTATTCCTACATGGCGCTGGTGCCCATTGTGCAGCCGCCCGTCATCCGTGCCGTCACAACGCGCAAGGAACGGCTCATCCGTATGCCGTACAGCCCCAAAAGCGTGTCCAAAACAACCAAAATCGTCTTCCCCATTTTCGTCACCATTGTGGCGGGCGCCATTGCGCCCAAGTCGGCCGAGCTCATCGGGTTTCTGATGTTCGGCAACCTGGTGCGCGAATGCGGCGTGCTCGAAAGCCTGTCGCAGAGCGCGCAGAAGGAGCTGGCCAATCTCATCACCCTGCTGCTCGGCATTTCGGTGGCCTTTAAAATGCAGGCCGAGCTCTTTGTCACCGTAGAAACGCTGGTCATCATCGCGCTGGGGCTCGTCGCCTTTGTGTTTGACACGGTGGGCGGCGTGCTGTTCGCCAAGCTGCTCAACCTGTTTTGCAAAAACAAGGTCAACCCCATGATCGGCGCGGCCGGCATTTCGGCCTTTCCCATGGCGTCGCGCGTCGTACATAAGATGGGCCGTGAAGAAGACCCCGACAACTTCCTGCTCATGCACGCGGCCGGCGCCAACGTCGGCGGGCAGATCGCTTCCGTCATCGCCGGCGGACTTATCATCACGCTGGTCGAAAATATCCTTTGACAGGAGGAAACCTTTTATGTTCAATTTTTCCTGGAACCCTGACGCATTTGCCGTTTCCCTGCCCATCGCCGCCAAGGGGATGATCGGCATTTTCGCCGTCATCTGCGCTGTGTGGGGCTTTGCCGCCCTGCTCAACCGGGTGACCGGCGGCCGCAGCTGAAAGCGTTATCCGCCACATGCACACAGGTCTGATGCCAGCTCCGACATGTCGGCCGGAGTTGGCGTCAGCTCTTTCTTTTTTAACGCGTTTTTATCTTGATAAAGATGTATTGTATTTTTTATGCAGGTTGCA
>CANEGK010000079.1 GCA_947427035.1 uncultured Clostridium sp. | reverse complement strand
CTTTGTTGTTAAATGTCGCTATGAGGTTGCGCAGCCGCTCCCTCGGTATCTTGTTAAAATCGGCGTAGCCGCTGGCGCGCATCGCTATGCCCTTAATGATTGATAGGCTTTGCTTCTGGCCGGTTTCCCGCAGCCAGCCGCCGATTGCCGCAATTACCTGCTTACGCAGTTTGTCAAGTCGTGCCGTGCCCTGCTTCTCGTCCACCTGGGCGCTCAGCTTTCCGCAGATGTCTATGAGCTGGTGCTGCGTCAGGTCGCGGCTGCTCTCAACGCCCCAGCTTGTCAGGATCGCACGCTTCGCTTCATCATCAAGCCCCAGAACTGTGCAAAGGGTATGATATTTTTTCAGCAGTCCGCGGTGTATTTCGTCCATTGTCTTGTTTTCTTTTGCCATAGTCGTAATTATTTGATTTGTTCGGCCCAGTAGTCGTTTGCGCCCTGCTCCCAGATTATGAAGTCCGCGCCGCCCTCGCCTTTGTCCCGGTCCTCGTAGCGCGTTGTTACAAATGCCTTGAAGCCCTCGACCTTGATTTTGATGTCCGCGTCATAGCGTATCTTTTTCGCTATGTGTCCGTCCGGGTCCTTGCCCGCCTTGTCGGCCTGGCTTATGAACACGAACAGTTTGTCAGGAAATTCAGCTTTTAGATCCTTGAATTGCTTCATGTAGAATTTGTCCAGATATTGCAGGCTGTCGATCACGATTATTTCAGGACTTTTGCGCTTCCGCAGTCGGGCGCACAGTTCCGGCAAGTCCTCTTTGTTCAGCAGTATTATATTGCTGCCGGCTTCCGCCATGCCCACGCGCTCCCATGCCTTTTGAAGCGATAGGCTCAGACCTTGTTCCAGACTGTCGTAAGCCACGCGACGGAAGCCGGCCAGATACTTGCAGAGCTGGAGCGTGAAAGTCGTTTTGCCGCTGCCGCTGTCGCCCCAGATAAGCCACACCCCGCGGAGCTCCGGGCGGCCGAAGCTCGCCAGGAACGGCCCGTCGAAGTCTGCGGTCTCGAATTGTGCCGCCAGCACGTTTTTGTTACTTATCGCTCTGCCCATTGCTCTTTATTTTTTCGCCGGTCGCGGCCGTTCTCGCAGTGCCTCCGGGCCGTAGCCCTTGGCCTCGATCATCGCGTTTAATGCCTTGCGCTTCGCCGCCAGGTCCTCGGTGGTGCTCGCTTCTATCATCACACGCACCGTTTTAGGCCCGTAGCAGCCTTTTACTCGCTTCACTGTTATGTCGCACGTCCAGCCCTCCTCGAGCCAATCCTGGAGCACCTGAGGCAGCCAGGACGGCATGAGGTCAAACTCAGCGCGGAACTTGAAATTTACGGGGTAAGGTTTCATTTAATCTATAAATTCAAAATCACTCTTTTCTATTCGGGTAATATGCCGGCCGTCCTGGGATTTCAGGCCGTAGCCGCGGTAGGCTTGCCAGATTTCCAAAATCTCGCCGGCCTCAAACTTGACGCCGCCCCGGTTTTCGACATTGACCAGCAACCGCACTTTTGCGCCTATGATTTTGCGGCGCTTGCTCATTTCGCACCTCCTTTCAGCATGGCCCACACGCTGCGTTTTACGCGCCTCAGGTCGCCGTCTGCCTCGTCCACGATCTTGTTTATTGCCTTGGTATCGCGCACGCC
Source organism: uncultured Clostridium sp. (assembly GCA_947427035.1). GTDB lineage: Bacteria > Bacillota > Clostridia > Oscillospirales > Butyricicoccaceae > Ventrousia. Next base: position 4,865 of record CANEGK010000079.1, on the reverse strand, counting down.
GTTAGCCACGCACACGGCGGCTATGTCCTCACTATCGGGCAGGGGCAGTTCCACGAATTTGCGCCCTATGCGGCTGTAAATTTCCGCATACCCTTTGCGGTTCAGGCGCAGCCCCTTTTCAATCCGCGCTTTCAGGTTGCTGGTCGCGGTCAGAATTATGCCGCACTGGTCCTCGAGCTGGTTATACAGGCTTATGAAAAAATAAAGCACCTGGTCGCTCAGTTTGTCGGCCTCGTCTAAGACTATCAGCGGCGAGTCCTTGCGCTTCAACGTGTCCACGATATTGTCCATCATGTCGCTTACCGTGGTGCCCGCTACCGTCGCGCCCATGTTCTGCAACAGTTTCGCCATGAACGTGCGCCGGTTCCAATACTCGGAGCAGACCATGTGATAGACATTGCGCCCGGCTGCCGTGTAGTTCTTTATGGCTTCGGTCTTGCCGCTCCCGGCTCCGCCGATAACTGCGGCGGTCAGGGAGTCGGCCTGCACGCTGGCAAGCGTGAATGTCATTACATCGTAGGCGCGGGTCTTGACCACCTGCCACCCGTTGGCTTCGGCGGTGCCGGTCTGCGCCGCTATGCTCCGCCACATGTCGTCGGCTATTGTGTCCCACTGTCCCGAAAGCACTTTGCTGATTGTCGCGCTGCTCACCCCGTTAAGGCTGTTGGCTGCTTTGTTCTGGCTGCCTTTTTGTCCGCAGTAGGCGCGGAGCTGGTCGGCGATCTGTTGTTTCTGTTCTGTTGTCATGTCCTTTTACGTCTTAAAAAATTGAATAATCATTTACCCTTACGCTCTCCACCGCATCGCCCTGGCGTGTTACCGGTATTTCCACGGTTTCCACCTCTAAGGCTTCGATGTCGGCGGCGGCAAGTCTTTTGCGGCTGCGGTTGTCTTTGTGCTGCCCGCGGCTGTCCGTAAGCATGAGCCGGTCTTCCATGCACGCGCCCAGCGCCGGGGTTCCGTGTATCGGCAGCTCTGCGGCCCGCTCTATCACACGCCGGGCGTCGGCGAAGTGGTCGCCCATGCGCCGCGCGGTCTCTGCCTCCAGCGCTTTGTTGAAGTCGCGCACCCTCTGGAGCTGCTCTGCGTCGCCCGGCTTGCGGTCGGCAAGCGCCATTGGCTGCACATACTTTTCCTCAAGCATATAGCGGCGTGTGCCTGCCTCGTTCACTGCCAGCACTTGCGTCAGGTCCTCGGGGTCATACTTGACCGTCCAGCGCTCTGAGGCGTGGTCCCTGAATGTCAGGTCGAAGCAGTCATAATCGCGCTTCACGCCTAAAATGGTGGGGCGCAGTCCGCAACCCTCGAGCACGTTCTTAAAGCCGGTTTCTGCGCCGAAGTTCAGCAGGTACATTTCGCGGCTCATCGGCAGACGGTGTTCCGGTTTCAGCTTCGCCAGCTTCTCCATGAGCTTGCCGATTTTCTGCGCACGCTCCAGCCGCATCATTTCATCTATCTGCGCCCGGAGTCCGGCTTCATCGGGGAAGCTGTGGCGCCTCTTGTTCAGCGCCTCGCTGTTCGGCTGCCGCATCGGGTCGGTCGTTACGCCGTAGCCGGCCCAGTTCGGGCACAGCTGGCAGTAGGTCATGTTTAAGTGCTTGAAATAAGGCTCTACGGGCTTCGATTTTGCGTTATGCGCCTGCGCCGGTATCACCTTGTCGCCTAACACTGCGTACAGGTCCGTCATGGTCTTTATCGCGTAGCGGTCGCTCTGCACCTGGTTGTATCTGAGCATTTCGCCGGTCAGTTCCCGGCTGTGGATCGCGGCGTTCCTTAATGCCGCTTTTATCAGTTCCGGGCACTCATGGTCGCCGACGGCATAGCCCATTGGATAGTCCACGCACGGGTCAAGCACTACCACGATTGTAAGGCGGTTGGTGTAGGTCGTTATATTGTGCCCCTTGCTGTCCGTCTTGGTTTTCTGATACAGCAGCTCGACCGTCCAGCCGTCAAGCGAGCACATCAGGAACGGGGCGGTCGGGCGGCGGCGCTTCACCTGCATGGTCTTGCGGTTTCGGAAGTTGGTAACGCCTAACCGCCCGGCGGCTGCCTCTAATTGCAATTTCTCGCGCCATACTCCCACGGCGGCCGCTGTTATCTCTTTCCAGCCCAGTGCCCGCGCTTTCGCGTTGTAGGCTTTTGCCACAACTGTGTCCTGCACGTTATTGGGGTTGCTTATCAGGGTGGCAAGGTAGCCGGTTTGTTCATCGGTCAGCACCTTGCCGGCGTTGCCGTTCAGGAATTTGCCGGAGATAAAGCACACATACCCGTCGCGGATATACTCGGCGCATTTCATTTGCAGACGGCGCGGGCTGCCGGGCAGCGAGTGGGGGAAGCGGTCGGACAGACGCGGCAGGGCTGCGGCTGCTCTCGTCCAGAACTCTTTGCCGGCTACGGCCTTTTTGCCTGTGCGCTGCCGCTTGCTCACATGAGCATCCCAGCACCGCCGGAATGCGTTCATGATCGCCGCGTTGCTCGCATACTCCAGCACTTTGTCGTCGGGCAAGTTTCGCCCGTCGGCAAGCGTGTAAGTCTGGTAAAAGTTTAAGGCTGCGCCGTCAGGTTCCACAGTGTCTATAAACTCCCGGCTCTCGGCCCGCTCTTGCAAATCGGGGTAACGCTTGTAAACCTCCGTCCGCCATTTCAGCGGCAGACTCTCAACGGCATACAGCGCAGTCCGCCCGTTGCCGCCTTTTTGCACCTGCTGCACTCGACCACGGCGCACCAGATTATTAAGATTGGCGGTCGTGATTATGCGCCCGGTCAGTTCGGCGTGGCTTATGCAGATTGTTCCGTTTACTGTCTCCATAATTACAGGCTTTCAGCGTACAGTTGCAGTTCTGACAGTTCGGGGAATTTTTCTATATGGCGACGGCACACAACCGCGCCCCGGCGGTCATACATCACGGCTGCGCCGGTCTGCTTGTCGATCTCCAGCTTGATGCCGTTGTCGAAGTTCTGCACCATGAGCTGGCGTTCGCCCTCCCTGATTTCGTGCAGCGTCTCACACTCCGGGCAGTGGCACATGGCCACACCCCCATAGTTACGCACTGCCGCGTAACGGATTTTGCGGGCCTTTTCGGAGTCCCGGCGGTACGTCAGCGCCAGATATACCGTTTTTTCCTCGACATTGAACAGGCGCGCCAGCTTTGCCCGCGCCTCGTTGCTCACTTTGATGTAACTCTCTGTCGTTCTCATATCCTTTTACTTTATTGTTTCTGTTTCGTAGTCCTCAAACCATTGTGCTGCCTGTGCCTCTATCCATGCGAGGCCACATTCGCCCACGGCGACGAGTAGGGCAGTGGTGTTGTCTATCTCATAGGCCACCATTTCGTCCTCCTCGTTTATCATCTCCACGAAGTCGGGGAGCTTCGACCACTCCCGGAATCCGATTGTCAGTTTTGTTGCTTTCATTGTCCTTTTACTTTGGTTTCAAACTGTTTTTACTCCGTGTTTCCGTTGGTCAGGTGCAAGATTTTTTGTATCTTTGGCGCCTGTAACCTCAGTAACACGCTGCAAAGATACAGAATTTTCTGATATGAAAAAAGAAAACCAAGAAAAAAATGCAGAAATTTCTGCACGAATAAGATCAATTATAGACGACATAGGTGTGTCGCCTAATGCCTTCGCACTGAAACTCAACTACAAAAGAGGTCAAACAGTGTACGATATTCTCAACGGCAAAAGTGCACCAAGCTATGATTTTTTCAACCGCTTTATGCTTTCAGAATATTCTGAAATATACAGTATGGACTGGCTCCTTACAGGCAGAGGGGATATGTACCTGCCAAGGATAGGCACCGCAATGGAATTAGGCGAAAAAAACGTTTTACAGCAAATTGTAAAAGGTTCCGACAAACAAATAGTTTATGCACCTAACTTTGAGGATTCAGCACTTCTGAAAGCCTACGAGCACATAGGCACCCAGCTCCACGCAATGGAGAATATGGCCAACGATGTAAAAAAAATAGCGCAACTTAATGGAGAATTAACCGCCAAAGCATCTTTGGCAGAGTCATATCTTGAAAAAATAGTAGAACAAGCTCAAGAGATTGGCAAACTCAAAGAACGTATTGCCCAACTTGAGCAAAGGCTGGAAAAAACTGCTGGCGATGCCAGCATCGGCGATATTGCAAGTGCAGGTTAGGCGGCTATGTTCCTGCGTTCACCCCTGTACCTCCCCACACCCCCTATAAGGGGCCAAAATAGGGGAGTTTCCTCTTTTTCAGCGTGTTTTTTGAGCCATTAAACGCATTTAACGCACATTATCAGTAACTTAAACATATTTCAACAGCGTTTTTAACGGGGTCTATTTTGGTATTAAAGGGGTGTTTATCGCTTCAAAATCGCTGTTTTCGGCGGTCATTTTGTCCGTATGGGGGTCTATACCTATGCGCCAATGACCACCCAAATGACTATCCAACTGACCATCCAACCCCATTTTTTAGACGAAATGCGCACGATTTCCACCACTCCCCCACCCCCGTTTTGACCCTCCCGGAGTAGAGCGCTGCCAGAGCCATTTAACAGCCGATTTAACGCCTGCGCCGTCCGCCGGATCACTCGTGCGCATGGGCGCGCTGCTCTCGTCGCTCCCCTACTCTGCCGACCAGCCGGCACAATGTCCCACAAACGCCGTAAACGCTTGAATTTCGCGCTCTCTGCCCGGTCCCGGCTCATTCTACCGGCGCACAACGAAAGCGGCCACACAGCCGGCGAAAACCAGCCATGCAGCCACTCAATATTAAAGCCAATTAAAGCCCGATTAAAGCTCCGTTAAACACCGATTAAACGGACGGCCCCCAAAATTCAACCCGGATTAAAGCAAATTCAACTTTTTGCACGTTTCGTTTTCCCCAACCATT
>CANEGK010000078.1 GCA_947427035.1 uncultured Clostridium sp. | reverse complement strand
GATGACGGCAGCCTCGACTTCCAGCAGTTCGCCGCCAACCCTCGTCCACGCCAACCCATTGACAAGCCCGCAGGCCGGCGCCGCCGTCATTTTTTCGTTTTTATACTTGGGGACTCCCAAAAATCCGCTTAGATTGTCTTCTGTTACACGCACCTGCTTGCAGCCGGTCTCGATGATTTTACGGTCGGCTTTGCGGCACAGCTTGGCCAGCTCGCGCTCCAGCGTACGCACGCCCGACTCGCGTGTATATTCCGCGATCACGCGGCGGTAAACAGCGTCGCCGACGCGCAGCTGCGACGCCTTCAGGCCGTGCTTTTTCAGCTGCTTGGGCATCAGATGCTTTTTGGCGATTTGCAGCTTTTCTTCGTCCGTGTACGAGGTCAGCTCGATGACCTCCATACGGTCGAGGAGCGGCGCGGGAATGGTGTCCAATGTGTTGGCCGTCGTGACAAACAGAACGTCCGATAAATCGAAAGGCAGCTCGACAAAATGATCGCGGAAGGCGGTATTCTGCTCGGTGTCAAAAACCTCGAGCAGCGCCGAGCTCGGGTCGCCCTTATAGTCGCTGCCCAGCTTGTCGATTTCGTCAATCAGAATCAGGCAGTTGCGGCTGCCCGCCTGAATCAGCGCGTTGATGATGCGCCCCGGCATAGCGCCGATATAGGTCTTGCGGTGGCCGCGGATATCGGCTTCATCCCGCACCCCGCCCAACGAAAGGCGCGCGTATTTACGCCCCATACAGCGGGCGATGGACCGTGCCACCGACGTTTTGCCGACGCCCGGCGGGCCGACCAGACAAAGAATCTGCCCTTTAATTTCCCCCGTCATGCTTTTGACAGCGAAAAATTCCAAAATACGCTCTTTGACCTTTTCCAGGCCGTAGTGATCCGATTCCAAAATATTCTGCGCCGTCTGAATACTCTGGTTCTCTTTGGTTGTCGTCGTCCACGGAAGCTCCAGACAGGTGTCCAGATAACTGCGGATGACGCCGCTTTCGGGCGACGACGGCTGCATTTTGGCCAGCCGGCCCGCTTCTTTCACCAGTTTGTCATGCACTTCCTGCGGCAGCCCGGCCGCCTCGATTTTATCAAGATAGGACTGCGATTCACTTCCGGCGTCTTCACCCTCGCCCAGCTCTTCGTTGATGGCCTTCAGCTGTTCACGCAGGAAGTAATCGCGCTGGTTCTTGTCCATTTGCTCTTTAACCCGGTTCTGCAAATCTGCCTCAAGCGTCAGCACTTCAATTTCCTGCATGAGAACACGGCTGAGCAAGGCCATGCGCCGCCGTGCGTCTGCCTGCTCCAGCAAAAGCTGATTGTCTTCGGGACGCAGCTGAATGTTCTGTGCAATATAGTCGGACAAAAACGCCATGTCGTCGTTTTCCATGACGTTCATCAAAATATCGCCCGTCATTTTCGGGGCCAGCTCGGAATACTGCACAAAAAGCTCGCGCACGCTGCGCAAAAGCGCGTGGTCGCGTTTGGTGACCGGCACGACCCGTTTGGCGACATACTCTGTCACATGGGCGGCAAGATATGGCTCGGTGCATACCAGCTCGTCCATCCGGGCGCGATGCTCACCCTCAACCAATACGCGCAGTCCGCTGCCCGACAGCTTGAGAATCTGCCGCACGCGGGCGACCGTGCCGATGGTGTGCAGGTCTTCCTGCTGCGGATCCTCAACCCGCGAATCGCGCTGCGTCACAAGGAAAATCCGCTGGCCGCCGGACATGGCCTGCTCCAGCGCCCGCATCGACTTAAGCCGCCCCACGTCAAAATGGAAAAGCACGTTGGGAAAAATGGTGACGCCGCGCAGCGCCAATGTCGGTATATGATAAGTTTTTGTCTCGTTAAGCTTTGAATTTCTTTTGGCCTGAATCGTTGACATAGTAACCTCCTGGATATAGGTATTTTTATTATACAATATCGCCGGGGGCATTGCAAGCCGTTCGTCATTAGATTCACAATCTATTTTTTAATTCGTCAAAACATCAATTTCAGGCAGCGTTCAAAGAAATTTATTGTTGATTTCATACGCATTCTGTGATACTCTAAACTACAAAAGCTGCATAGCAGCGCGTACTGGTACTCAAAAATTGAAAGGGAGGTTCAACTGGATGTATAAGTACGTAATCAAGCGGCTTCTGTTCACCATTCCTGTTCTTCTCGGTGTCGCCTTTATCATTTTTACGATCATGGCTTTGACGCCGGGCGATCCGGGCAGGCTAATTCTGGGACAGGTCGCCAAGCAGGAGGCTGTCGATCAGCTCAACCATGAGCTGGGTTATGATCAGCCGTTCTTTACGAGGTTTTTTAATTACATAAAAGACATCGTAACAAAGCTCGACTTCGGCAAATCCTATCGCACGCAAAAACCTGTGTTCGACGAAATCTGGGCCCGTTTTCCGCACACGCTCAAACTCGCTGTATTCTCCATTCTTTTCAGCTCGATCTTGGGCATATCCCTTGGCATTCTCTCCGCTGTAAAGCAATATACCTTTATTGACACATTTTCCACTGTTCTGGCCATGTTTTTCGCGGCCATCCCCGGCTTCTGGCTGGGCATGATGCTCATCTACCTTTTCGCACTCAAAATCCCCATTTTCCCCTCAAACGGCATTGATTCGTGGAAGGGTTTTGTGCTGCCTATCATCACCATGTCGCTGGGCGGCGCCGCCGGCCTGCTCCGCCTGACCCGCTCCGCCATGTTGGAAACCATCCGCGCCGACTACATCCGCACGGCGCGCGCCAAAGGCGCCAGCGAAAAAATCGTCATCTGGCGCCACGCGCTGAAAAACGCCCTGCTGCCCATTATCACCGTTCTCGGCATGTCCTTCGGCGGCCTGCTGGGCGGCGCGGTCATCGCGGAAACCGTCTTTGCCATCCCCGGCCTGGGCAACCACATCGTCTCGGCCATTCGCCAAAAGGACGTCCCGGTCGTCATGTCGGGCAGTCTTTTCCTGGCGGCGCTCTTCTGCCTTATTATGCTGGCTGTCGACCTGATCTACGCCTTTGTCGACCCGCGCATTAAGGCCAAATATTCCCGTTAAACGGAGGAGGGGTTTGTTATGAGTAATGCGTCTGCTGCTGCGAAAACACCGATCCGCGGTAAAAGCAAGAAAAACAGCCAGCTAAAAGAAATCTGGCGCCGTTTCAGAAAAAATAAAAGCGCTATGGTTGGCCTTGTCGTCCTTTTGCTTTTCGCTCTCATCGCAATTTTTGCCGATCTAATTGTCCCGTATGAAAAAGCCATCGAGCAAAACGGCGCCATTCGTTTGCAGGCTCCCAGCTCAGAGCATTTGTTCGGTACCGATGCATTTGGCCGCGACACCTTTGCGCGCATCCTTCATGGCTCACGCGTCTCCCTGTCCATCGGTTTCGCTGCTGTCGGCATCTCGCTCATTGTCGGCGGCCTTTTGGGCGCTGCCGCCGGTTACTATGGCGGCGCGATTGATAACATCATCATGCGCATTATGGACGTTTTCATGTGCATTCCGGGCATTCTGCTCGCCCTGGCCATTGTGGCTGCTTTGGGCACCGGTATGCGCAACCTGCTCATCGCCATCGCAATTTCCAGCGTCCCCAGTTTTGTACGTCTGATCCGTTCGGTCATTCTCACCGTAGTTGAAAACGATTATATCGAGGCCGCTCGTTCCTACGGTGCGAAGGATTTCCGCATCATTGTCAAATATATCCTTCCTAACGCCATGGGTCCCATTATCGTTCAGGCTACTATGGGCATTGCCGGCACAATTCTTTCGGCCGCCGGCCTGTCCTATATGGGCATGGGCATTCAGCCCCCCTCTCCTGAATGGGGCGCTATGCTGTCAGAAGCGCGCGACTACATGCGCACGACTCCCCATCTTCTTTACTTTCCGGGCTTCGCCATTCTGATTTCCGCCCTGTGTTTCAATCTGGTTGGCGACGGTCTGCGCGACGCGCTGGATCCCAAGCTGAAAGACTAAAAGGGAGGACAATCTGATGAGTGAAAGACTGCTTGACATCCGTGATTTGGAAGTCATTTATAAAACCGATCTGGAAACGGTACATGCCGTCAATAAAATCAATCTACACCTTGATAAAGGCCAGACTCTGGGGCTGGTCGGCGAAACGGGCGCCGGCAAAACGACGACTGCGCTTTCCATTCTATGCCTGCTGCCTGAACGCACCGCGCACGTTCAAGGCGAAATTGTCTTTGACGGAAGAGATTTGCTCAAGCTGAAGGAATACGAAATGCGCGAGATCCGCGGCGAAAAGATCTCGATGATTTTTCAGGATCCGATGACCTCGCTCAACCCGATTCTGACGGTCGGCAGCCAGATCAGCGAAGCGCTCACACTGCACAATGATCAGAACCGTTCGAAAGAACAGATTGAGCAGCGCGTCGAAGAGGTTCTGGAAATGGTCGGCATCCCCGCTTTCCGCAAAAAAGACTATCCGCACCAGTTCTCCGGCGGTATGAAGCAGCGCGTCGTTATCGCTATCGCCCTGGCCTGTGAGCCGGAGCTGCTCATTGCCGACGAGCCGACAACCGCACTGGACGTCACCATTCAGGCGCAGGTTCTCGCCATGATGAACGAGTTGCGTGAGCGTTTGCAAACCTCGATGATCATGATCACGCACGATCTCGGCATTGTCGCTCAGACCTGTGACGACGTCGCCGTCATGTATGCCGGTGAAATTATCGAATACGGCTCTGCCGTTGATGTGTTTACCGGTGAAAAGCACCATCCATATACGGTCGGCCTCTTTGGCTCCATCCCCAACCTGGAAGTGGATTCCCCCCGCCTCTCCCCTATCGAGGGTCTGATGCCCGACCCGACCAACCTGCCGAAAGGCTGCAAATTCTCCCCTCGCTGCCCCAAATGCATGGACATTTGCCGCGAGGTTCAGCCGACCGACTATGTTGAGGGCGAGCACCGTATCTGCTGCCATTTGTTCAGTAAGGAGGGAACGAAATGAGCGCGCTCATTGAAACCAAAGATTTAAAAAAATATTTCAAAGTCGCCAACGGTTTTCTGCACGCAGTTGACGGCGTCAACATTGCCATTGATGAAGGTGCAACGCTCGGCGTCGTCGGCGAATCGGGGTGCGGCAAATCAACTTTAGGGCGCGCTGTGCTTCGCCTTCACGAACCGACCAGCGGTGAGATTTATTATAAAGGCGAAAACATTATGACCTATGACAAGGCCAAAATGCGCGATCTTCGCCGCGAAATGCAGATTATCTTCCAGGATCCCTACTCCAGCATCAACCCCCGTATGAGTGTCCAGGAAATTATCGCCGAACCGCTGATCATCAACAAAATGTTCAAAACGCGCTCTGAAGTATTTGACCGCGTCGCCGAGCTGATGGAGATTGTCGGCCTGGCTGAACGTTTGTCCGGCGCTTATCCGCACGAACTGGACGGCGGACGCCGTCAGCGTATCGGCGTTGCGCGCGCGCTTTCGCTCAACCCTAAATTCATTGTATGTGATGAGCCGGTTTCCGCTCTGGACGTCTCCATTCAGGCGCAGATTCTCAACCTTTTGATGGATTTGCAGGATGAATTGGGCCTGACCTATATGTTCATTACACACGATCTGAGTGTTGTCAAGCATATCTCCACACAAATTGCCGTTATGTATCTGGGCATGTGTATCGAGCGCGCCCCGTCCAAAGAGCTGTTTAAAAACCCGCAGCACCCCTATACAAAAGCACTTCTGTCGGCAATTCCCATCCCCAATGTTGAAATGCGCAACAAGAAGATCGAGGTCATCAAGGGTGAAGTTACCAGCCCTGTCAACCCGAAACCGGGCTGCCGTTTTGCCCCCCGCTGCCCGCACGCCACCGATGCCTGCACCGCGCAGACGCCGGAATTCCGTGAAATCGGCCCCGATCACTACTGTGCCTGCATTTTGGCAAAATAAGCAAATCCGCTATCGAAAGGCTTCCCCAACGGAGTTGGGGAAGCCTTTTTTCAGCCCTGTCCGACGTTTATCGGCTTCACAAAAAAGCCCCGGATAGCTGGGTCGCCATAAGAAAGTAAATGAAGTTTTGGGGACGGCATGGCCTATTGGTCATGCCGTTTCCTCAAAGTCAGTCAGGCCATTTTCCCGCAAATACATGACCGTCTTTGCCATCTCTTTGAGACTGAAAATCTTTGCCCACCGCTCGAATCCGGGAAAATTAATTTTCTGCGTTTTCATTTGAATGCCAATGGGCAGATTGGGCTTGAATTGTGCCGCCGCTCTTGTTTTGGGCGTGATAATCCGTTTGCCAGAAATGCGCTTCATAATCGCCACTTCGGGGTAATCTGCACCGAAAGAATCACGGCGCACAAACTGTTTGCCATTAGGAATTTTGAACGCCTGATGTCTGCCCCGTTTGATCTCCGCGCCCTCTGCTTTCGTGGCGGCGAGGAAGCTGTCAAAATCCTTGCCGCCGTGACCGAGGGTGGCGTCAACCTGCGCATCCAACTGGCCCCGGACAATAGGCGGTTTATCCTCTCCCAGCCATGTGCCATATCTGTACCGGTTGGGTTTCGGTTCCGCTATTACCGACAAGCCGTTTTCAAGACATAGCATATCGGAGATTTTTAGACAGCAAATAAGGAGCCATAAAAGTTTTTTAATTTTTAAATGTATTCCATAACTGTAGAATTGAAAACGATATGCGAGTAGATATGAACCTGTCCACATGGGTACAGACGATAAAAGCGTGTTTGCCTTTCGT
>CANEGK010000077.1 GCA_947427035.1 uncultured Clostridium sp. | reverse complement strand
GGCATTTTGACAGGCGATGAAAACGGCGAGCTCAACCTGCAAAACCCCGTCACCCGGGCCGAGTTCAGCAAAATGATGACAGCGGCGGCCGGGCTGGGCGACAGCATCAGCGGCCAGGCCAATATGTCGGTGTTCAAAGACGTCAAAAGTTCACATTGGGCGGCCGGCTATATCAAAGCCGCTGTCGAGCGCGGCTGGCTGGCCGGGTATACTGACGGCACCTTCCGCCCGGAGAACACCATTTTGCTGGAAGAGGCGGCGACCGCCCTGCTGCGGATGCTGGGGTATGATTCGCAAAGCCTGTCGGGGGCCTTCCCGAGCGCGCAGATGAACAAATACCGCGCGCTCGGCCTGGATGAAAATATGACGGCCGGGCAGGGACAACGGCTGACAAGGGGCGACTGCGTCACGCTGTTTTACAACCTGATGGGCGCGCAGACAGCGGCGGGGCCGACCTTTGCGGCGGGCCGCGGCCTTGCAGTCAACGCGGACGGCGAGGTCGATTATGCATCGCTGGTCGCCGCCGAACGCAAGGGGCCTTTTGTCGCGCAGTCCGACTACTGGAGCGCGGAGCTGCCCTTTGTAATCGATGCTCTGACCGTTAACGGCGCGCGCTCCGAAGCGTCTGCACTGCAAAAAAACGATGTGTATTATTATAACGAAAAGCTGCGCTCGGTCTGGGTTTACCGCAGCCGGGTGACCGGAGTGTATACGGCGGCTGCGCCGTCGACCGCTCAGCCGTCGACCGTGACGGTGGCAGGGGCAGCCTATACGCTTTCCAGCGCAGCGGCGGCTTACGCCCTGTCCGACATGGGGAGTTTCCGGCCCGGGGACACAGTGACGCTGCTGCTCGGCGTGAACGGCGGCGTTGTCGCGGTTCTTGCGGCCGATTCGATGGACACCGTGCGGTACGGGGTCGTGCAGTCGGTCTCTGCCCGCACCTACAGCGACGGCTACGGCGGCTCGTGGACGGAAAACGTCGCCTCGATTGTATGTACCGACGGCCAGCTTTATCAGGACCCGGTCGCGCAGAACGCCGTCCAGGCGGGGCAGCTTGTCGAAGTATCGGTAAAGAACGGAAAAACAACGGTGAAAGCATTGGCGCGCAAATCGCTGAGCGGTTCGGTCAACACTTCGGCCACCGCTGTGGGCGAGCGGCGCTTTGCCGATGATATTGAAATCATTGATACGGCTGACGGCGGCGCTGCATTGCCGCTGTATGCTTCGCGGCTGGCGAAAATGACGCTGAGCGCGGGCAATGTGCGTTTTTATACGGAAGACGAGACGGGGAAAATCAACCGCCTGATTTTGGACGACGCGACAGGCGATATGGCGACCTATGGCATTTTGACATCGGTCAATGAAATTGACGCCAACATGACGGTGATGGGGCAATATCAGTACGTCATCAACGGGCAGGCGGGCAGCATTGTCAGTCAGAACGGCATTTACGGCGTGACGGCCGGGCCGGCGCTCATCGAGCTGTCGGCCGGCGGCATCCAAAGCCTGAAAAACCTGAAGGAAACTGCACTGACCAGCGTCAGCACCGTATCGGCGCGCAACGGCGGGCAGGAATACGGCATGGCCGAGGCGGTGCAGGTCTATATCCGCCGGGGGAGCAGCTATACACTGAGCACGCTTTCTGCGGTTGACGATCTGAATGAATACACCCTGCGGGGCTTTTACGACAAAGAGTACGCGCAGGGCGGCCGGATCCGCGTGATTATCGCGACAGAAAAATAAGATGGACAGAACGGAAAAGGCGGAACTCACGGTAGCGTGTCTTATTACAGACGGGAAACGGGTATTGCTCCAGGACAGGGTAAAAGAGGATTGGCGCGGTTATGCGCTTCCCGGCGGCCATGTGGAACCGGGTGAATCGTTTGTGGATGCAGTCATCCGTGAAGTAAAAGAGGAAACCGGTTTGACCGTCATCCGCCCCAAACTGGTTGGCGTTAAACAGTTCCCTATTGAGAAAGGGAGATATGTTGTGCTCCTTTTCAAAGCAGAGGAATACGCAGGGATTCTTTTATCCTCTGACGAAGGCCGGATGGAATGGGTCGATTACAGCCGCCTTTCAGAGATAAACACGGTTGACCATTTAGAGGATTTACTGCGCGTCATGAACTCACCGGATTTAACGGAGTTTCAATATAAAGTGGAAGGAGGGCGGTGGACCGTATTCATAAAATGAACAGTGGTCTTTTGTGCGAATTCTCTTTAAAGGCGCCTAAACATTGGGTGTATATGGATAAAAGGCCCCCGCAGGTATCAAGCCTGCGGGGGCTTTTGCATTCTGTAAATCTATTTCTCCAATGCCTGTTTCAGGTCGGCAATGATATCCTCGACGTTTTCCAGGCCGACGGCCAGACGGATAAGCCCTTCGGAAATCCCGGCGGCGGCGCGCTCTGCCGGCGTGTAGGGGGAGTGGGTCATGGAAGCCGGGTGCTCGATGAGCGTTTCGCAGTCGCCCAGGCTGACGGCCACCTTGGCCAGTTGGACGCTGTTGATGACCTTTTTGCCTGCGTCAAAGCCGCCCTTGACCTCGAAAGCGAGAATGCCGCCAAAACCGCCATGCATTTGCCGGACGGCGACGTCATGGCCGGGGTGGGCGGAAAGGCCGGGGTAATAAACCCGCTCAACGGCGGGATGCTGCTGCAAAAACTCCGCGACCGTCATGGCGTTCTGGCAATGGCGTTCGACGCGCAGCGGAAGGGTCTTCATGCCGCGGATGATAAGATACGCTTCAAACGCGCCGAGAACGGCGCCGGTCATGTCTTTCAGGCCGAAGGAGCGGCACTGGGCGATAAAATCGGCTTTGCCTGCGATCATGCCGGCAATAACGTCGCCGTGGCCGTTTAAATATTTGGTGGCCGAGTGCAGCGCGACGTCGCACCCCAGTTCGAGCGGCCGCTGCAAAAAGGGCGTGGCAAAGGTATTGTCGACAATGACGAGCAGATCGGGGTTATGCTGGTGCGCCAGGGCGGCCAATGCCTGAAGGTCGACGATCTTCAAATTGGGGTTGGCCGGGGTCTCCAGATACATGACGCGGGTGTTGGGCCGCAGAGCGGCCTTGACGGCGGCTAAATCGCTGGTGTCGACAAAAGAAACATCCACGCCGAAGCGGCTGATGCCGTGGTTTAAAAAAGCAAAAGTGCAGCCGTAAAGCGTTTCGTCGGCAACGACATGATCGCCCGCTTTCAGCGCAGTCCACAGCGCGGTCGTGACGGCGCCTATGCCGGACGAAACGGCGAGCGCGGCCTCGGCGTTTTCCAGTGCGGCCAGCTTTTCTTCCAAAACGGCGACCGTCGGGTTACCCAGGCGGCTGTAAATGTAACCCTGCTCCTGCCCAGCGAAGCGGGCGCCGCCCTGCTCGGCCGAATCGAACTCAAAGGTCGAGGTGGAGTAAATGGGGGTAGCCAGTGCGCCGTACTGCGTATCTTTGCGGGCGCCGGAGTGAATGGCGGTGGTGTTAAACCCACTGGGATGTTTCATAAAAGACCCTCCATACAATTGTTTATTGTCATTATAGCATTGCTGGAGAGCAAAGAGGAAATAGTTAATTACAGTGTATAGCAATAGGGAAAAACTATCATTATTTGTCTATTTTGACCAACGGTTCATGGAATCAGTCAGCACTTTGATGAAATCGGCGGCAACGGAGCTGAGCGTGCTGTCGCGCAGGGTAATGACGCCGATGTCCATATGGTCGTCTGTATTGAGCGGAATGGAGGACATGCCGCTGCCGGTAAAAGACGGAATGATATAGCCGGTCCCGATGGTGTATGTGTCGGTTTCGGCGATGATGTTTTCCATGGTCGCACGGTCGGAAACATAGACAATGCGCGAGCTGTGCTGTTCGGCCATCAGTTCTTCTGAAAAGAAAATCGAGCTGGTTTCACCCTGCTCATAGCAGATATAAGGGTACCCCTGCAAATCGTGGGGGGACAGCGCTTTGCGCCCGGACAGGGGGTGACCCGGCCGGATAAAGACATGGGGCTTAACCCGCTTGATTGAAACGAAATCCAGTCCACGCGAAGCAAACAGTTTGGTCAGCGGCCGCAGGTTCGAAGCTGACAGAAAGAGAACGCCGACCTCGCTTTTGCGCGCGCAGACATCCTCGATAATTTCCAGCGTACGGCCTTCGCGCAGCGTGAGACTGTATTTGCGCTCTCCCTGCCGGCGCATGAGCTCGACAAAAGCGTTAGCGACAAAGGAGTAATGCTGTGCAGAAACAGAAAAGCTCAGTCCCGCGTCGGCGTCAGGCGATGCGCCGCTGAAACGCGCTTTGATGTCGTCCGCCTGCTCGAGCAGAGCGACGGCATAACGGATAAAATCGGCGCCGTCGGCTGAAAGGCGAATGCCCCGGCTGGTGCGCTCGAAAATGCAGATGCCCAGCTCGGTTTCCAGTTCTTTCACGGCGGCGCTCAGGCTGGGCTGCGAAACATAAAGCTGCCGCGCTGTGCGGCTGATCGAGCCGCAGCGGGCGATTTCGACGGCATAGCGAAGCTGCTGCAAGGTCAAAGCCATCACACTCCTTTGTTTTATTATACCACACCCGCGGACAAAAGCGAAGGTTTTGTCCGAACGGCGCGCAGCGCAGTAAAATCCGGACGCAGTGCGGATTTTTGGGCGGCCGTCAACGCCCGGCGGCGCAAAGCGAACGCTTTGAGAGAAGCCGCGGGCGTTATACCACACCCGCGGACAAAAGCGAAGGTTTTGTCCGAACGGCGCGCAGGCAAAACGGAAATACAAAGCGCCGCGCGGAAAACTCCGCGCGGCGCTGTCAGGATTTATGGATCAGCGGGCAATAATCAAGCGGACCGTGCCGCCTGCGCCCGGATCGCGATCGCAGTAAAGGTCAAAGGACGAGAAGTTGGTGCGGGCCTCGGACAAAGAGAGGAAGCGGTCAATGCTGCGGGCGTAAACCTGCACATTGTCGGCCACCGGTACAAAGACATTGCCGACGCGCACGCCCAGCCGGGAATCAAAGTCGTCACGGCCGACCGTCGCAGATACTTCGAGAAGGTAGGCGGGCGAGGTCTGGGTATACGACAGCTTGAGCACGCCTTCGGCCACCGCGGCGGGAACCATGCTCGAGCCGGTTTGCAGGCCGGGGTTAAAATAGGTCTGGTGCGACTGCGAGCCGCTGCTGGTGCGGACGGTCAGCGTGTACTGGGTGCGGTAGATGGGGTTGCCGTCCAGTCCGGTGCCGACGACTTCTTCGGTCTGTTTCTGGGAAACCAGACCATAGGTAAAGCCGTTGCCTGTGACATTGGACAGGACGAGGAGGGTCACGTTGCCCGATGCATCAAGCTCGACATGGCGGACGGACGAAGCCGGAATGGGTTCACTGCCCAGATCTTCTTTTTTGATTTCGAGAAGAGGCATACCGGAAGCCGGTTCGTCAAAAATGCGGATTTTGGGGGAGAAGGGGGCCTGTCCGACCGTTTCCTTAGCAGGATCGACTGTGCCGGCGCTGCGCGTAGTATAAGCAATGCTGCTGAAGGTCAGCTTGCCGGAATTGTCCTGCGAAACGCCGACAAGGCGGCCGACGTGCCTGTACAGCGAAGAAGCGCTTTGTTCGCCGTAGCTGACGTCGGCAAAGCCGGAAAAGGACGGCGTGCCGCTCAGCTCCAGGCCGGAGAGCAGTTTGACGGTGGCGCTTTCCCCGCTCAGCTCGGTGAGGATGGCGGGGGCTCTGGTGTTGACGCGGCTGCTGTCAAAGGCGGCGGCCACATTGCCGTTGTAATCAAACAGCAGGGTGATGGTGCGGTTAAAGACCAGGTCTTTGAAGTAACCGGCCGCCGCATCGCTGATGGCAAAGGTTTTGCCGCCCGCTTTGATGGTTGTGGGGGCGGTGTAGGTCGGCTGGGCGTCTTCATACAGCAGGGTGACGCGGTCGCTGGAGACGTAGTAGGTCTTTTCGGCGGCAGAGTAGGAAACGACGTCATACTGGTTCAGGCTTTCGCGCGTTACAGCCACGCCGTTTTTGATGATGGCAGAGCCCTGCGTAAAGACAATGTTATCCACGCCGTAAACAGCCGTCGAGGACAGCGACAAAGAAGTCTGCCCGCCGGAAAGCAGCGAGACGGCGCCGCTTTCATCGTGATACAGATAAATCTGAACGCCGGGACGCAAATCATAGTAGCTGGTCACATAGTCGGAAAGGCGGCCGTTTAAAAGCAGCTTGCAGGAGCGGGGAATGGTGATTTTACCGCCGTCTTCGGTGGTGATGGAATCCATCGCTGTCGAGCGGACAACGGCCGTTTCCAGGCTTTGGGTGCTGACGACAAAACCGGTCAGCTTGCCGCCTGTCGAAGCATAGATCGGGATGCCGCGCAGGCCGACAAGCGACTGCGAAAGGGGCTGGGAAGCAGAGACGACGCTTTCTTCTTCGCCGGTGAAAAGGCGGACTTCGCCGTACTTCAGGTCAGGATCAGTTTCCCGGGTCGCGGCCAGCAGGCATTCGTCCCCCGGTTTGAAGGCCTGATTCAGAAAAGCGCCGCCCTCTTTCTGGTCGGTCAGCAGCAGGTTGCGAATCAGAATGGCAGCCTGTCCGCGCGGAAGCCGGTCGCCGGTGGCAAAGCTCTTCATTTCACGGTTGAGGCCGATTTGCTCGGCCTTGAACGCGTCGTCGCGCGGCCAGAAATACCCGATGTCCTCGACAGTATAGCCCAGCATACGCAGAAGAATGGTGACGGCTTCGCCGTAGGTGATGGGCTGGTTGGGGTTGAAGTTGCCCAGGTGATCGCCGCGGATGATCTGGTATTTGCGAACGGCGGCGTTGACGTAAGGTGCATACCACTGTGAGGCGGGCACGTCAGGAAAAATGGT
>CANEGK010000076.1 GCA_947427035.1 uncultured Clostridium sp. | reverse complement strand
GCTGGGGCGCGGGGGCGGCAAAGCCGGCAAAGCGGGCCCCGGTCGGCTCGATTTCGCGGAGGATCTGTATCGGCGCGCTTATGACAGCCAAAACGGCGGCTTCGGCGCCGCACCCAAATTTCCCGCTCCGCACAACCTTTTGTTTCTGCTGACGCTTTACGAGCGCAAGGGCGGCGCCGAGTGCCTGCGCATGGCGGAGCACACGCTTATGCAGATGTACCGGGGCGGGCTGTTTGACCACATTGGCTTCGGCTTTTGCCGCTATTCCACAGACGCCCGGTTCCTGGCGCCCCACTTTGAAAAAATGCTGTATGACAATGCAATGCTCATTCTGGCCTATTGCAAAGCGTACACTGTTACAAATAAAAAACTTTACAGGCTCATTGCCGAACGGACGGCGGATTTCGTCCTGCGGGAAATGACGGCGCCGGATGGCGGTTTTTACAGCGCGCAGGACGCCGACAGCGACGGCGAAGAGGGAAAATATTATCTTTTTACTCCCGGTGAGCTGGTTTCACTTTTGGGAAAGGAAAACGGAGAAAGGTTTAACTGCCATTTTGATATTACCTGCGCCGGGAATTTTAAAGGCCGGAGCATTCCTAACCTGCTGCACAGCGATCCGGCCGATCGTTCGCTGGATCCTTTTTTGGAACAGGTTTATCAATACCGGAAGGAACGCTGTTCCCTGCATCTGGACGATAAAATTCTGACTGCCTGGAACGGGCTGATGATTGCGGCTCTGTGCCGCCTGTACCAGGTCAGCGGAAATCGCGCTTATCTGGATGCAGCCAGACGGGCGGACTGCTTCATTCAGGACAATTTGTGCAGCGAAGGCGAGCTGTATGTCAGCTTCCGGGCCGGAAGGCGGGGAGCAAAGGGGTTTTTGGACGATTACGCCGCCTTGCTGTACGCTCAGCTGGCGCTTTACGACGCCACCCTGGATGCGGAGTATTTAAACCGGGCGGAGCAGCTGTGCCGGGATGTATTTTCAAAATTTCACGATGCACAGAACGGCGGGTTTTACCTGTATGGAACGGACAGCGAAGCGCTGATCCTGCGGCCCAAAGAGACCTATGACGGGGCGATTCCCAGCGGGAACTCCCTGATGGCCTGGAACCTGGTGCGGCTCGGCCAGCTTGCCGGCGACCCTGATTGCGAGCGGGCGGCGGCGCGGCAGCTGGATTTTGTGGCCGCGGATGCGGAGCGGTATCCGCCCGGGTATGCCATGTTTCTGCTGGCGCTGCTCGATCACCGCGATCCGCCGCCAAAGGCAACCGTTGTTTTGGCAGGGCCTTCGGACACGGAGGCCGTTTTGCGCGCCGTTCCGGCAGGGGCTGTGGTGCGGCTGATGTACGAGCCGACGGAGGAATATCCATTAAAAAACGGAAAGACAACCTTTTATGTCTGCCGCGGGCACAGCTGCCTGCCGCCGGCCAATGAATGGACCGGATAACCGCAAAGAACGCCCTGTGACGATCCAGTCACAGGGCGTTTTAATCGTTGCGGTGCATAATGGGATTCTTTTTACCTGCAAGACGGGAAGAGAACGCCGTGTAACGGTGCGCTGTAAACAGTGCGGTGAGGCGGAGAACGGCATGGCAGACG
The DNA here is from genome assembly GCA_947427035.1 of uncultured Clostridium sp. Taxonomy (GTDB): domain Bacteria; phylum Bacillota; class Clostridia; order Oscillospirales; family Butyricicoccaceae; genus Ventrousia. The sequence goes on along the minus strand of CANEGK010000076.1, from coordinate 5,410 downwards.
GAGAATAAGCAGGGACGCCGCAGGCGGCAGGCCTGCGGCGTCAGTTTATGGGAAAAAGGCCGGGAAACCGGCAGCTTTGGCTTCAGGAAGAGACGGCCTTTTTACGCGGCAGCGGCAGCGCGGTGACAAGGCCGGAAACCGCCATAGCGCCGTAAAAGCTCAGACTGCGGGAAAGCATCATGGCCGGCAGCGACATCGAACCGAAAAACAGGCCGTGAACAGCGATAAAGGCGCTTTCGGATGCGCCGACCGCACCGGGGAGCGGCAAGGTGTCAACGGCGACGGAAAGAACGGCCTGCGCCGCGGCGAGCTGCCAGAGCGGGTGACCGGATAGCCCTAATGCACAGTAAACGGCGCAGGGAACCGATAAAAGACAGAGCTGCTGCAACAATGTGACCAGCAAAATCCGGGCGGATAGCAGGGGGGCCTGGCTGACGAGCGCGGTACAGGCGTTAAACTGTTCCATCTGGCGATGCAGTTTGCCGCACAGGGCGTCGGGATCGCGCACCAGCCTGCGGCGGCCCAGGAAGAGGATCAGACGGTTGCCCGCTCGTTCCAGGCGCGCGCCGGAAAACAGAGCGGCGAAAAGCAGACCGAAAAGCAGCAGGGCGGCACAGAAGCCGTAAATGATCAAAAAGCGCATTCCGCCGCGCGCACCGGCAACCACGCCGCCGCAAAGCAGCAGCCCCAAGGTTCCCAGCGCTATCATAACGACCTGATAGGCAATTTGCATAAGCAGCAGCGCTCCGGCCGAAGAGCCGGCCGCAACGCCGCGGCGGCTGAGCTGCCAGACCTGCGCCGCCTGTCCGCCGGAAGCCGACGGCGTGATGCCGCTGAAATAAAAGCCGGTAAAAACAGCGCGCAGGCAGGCCAAAAGCCCGGGGGACTGGCCGCAGCGGCCGAGCAGCAGGGACAGGCAAAGCGCCTGGCAGAACAGGGTGAGAAAAACCAGAATCGCGCCGGCGGCCAGCCATTGCGGCCGCGCGTGGCGGACAATGTCGGCAAGGGCGGCCAGATCTGCGCCGCGCAGCAGCCAGAGAAAAACCACAATTGTCAAGGCGAGAAGAAGAACCGTCCAGAGCACGGCCTTGTTGTTTTTCATTATGCAGCCTCCTGGCAGGAAACGGGTGCGCCGGGATCGGGCAGGGTAAACTGCCAGCCCTGCGCAAGCGACGCGGGGATAAAATGCCGCAGGGCGGCGGCCGTATGCAGCGGAGCTTCACTGGCGCCGCGGTGGAAGGCGTCGTGCAGGCAGATGACCGCTTTGCTGCCGCGGCGCGCGCGCAGGCGTTGATCGATGGAAAAGGCGGTGGCGCCCGGCTCCCAATCCTCGGCCATGACGTTCCAGAAAAAGAAGCGCAGCCCGGCGCGCCGGGCGTACAGAGCGGTAAAAGGGCTCAGGCGCCCCCAGGCCGGACGGAAATAGCGGGGCGAGACGCCGAGCAAACGCAAAATATCAACGCCTTCGGCAATTTCGCGGCGGGCGTACCCCGGCCAAAGGCCCCACAGCCAGGGGTTGCGATGTGCAAGCCCGTGCAGTCCGATCTGGTGGCCGTCAGCCTGCATTTGACGGATCAGCTCAGGGCATTGACGGGCGCGCTCGGCGGTGACGAAGAATAAAGCGTGTACGCTGTTTTGCCGCAGAACATCGAGAACGGCGGGGGTAGAACTTTCTTGGGGGCCGTCGTCAAATGTGAGGATGATTTGCTTTTCCCTTAGGCCGTTTAAAAGCCGGCGGACTCCGCGGGACCGGTGTACACAGGTGACGAGGACGGCGGCGGCAAACAGCACGGGCGGCAATCCGCCGATTGCCGCGGCTACAGGAAGCGTCATGAAGCCCGGCACCCCGATTCCCCCAATCGGGCGAGCAGCAGGGGCAGGGCCAGATCGTCCCGGGCGGCAACCAGCCTGTCCATATTGCGGCGCATGGCGAGCAGGCGCGCGTCGTCGAAAATCAAATCGCGCAGCTGCTCCAGACAGTCCTGCGGATCGCAGTCCAGCACTTCGCCGATCTGTTCGGCCTGCATGAAACCGGCGTTATACGTCTCCTGCGCGAGAAACGGACGAAAAGCGAGCAGCGGCACACGCGCAGCGATAGATTCAAACAAAGTGACGCCGCCCGGCTTGCCGACGACGAGGTCGCTTTCCCGCAAAAGGCGATCCATATCGCTGACAAATCCAAGCACCGTGATATTTTCAAACCGGCCGTCCAGTTTGTCGTAAAGCGCCTCATTGTCGCCGCAGACAACCGTTGTATGCAGGCCGGGCAGCGCGTTGAGAGCGCGGTAAAAGCCAATGCCAGACGGCAGCAGGCCCAGCCCGCCGCCGGTGAGGAGCATTTCACGGGGGCCGTCGCCCGGGCGGCGCACCGAAGGCATAAAGCAGGGGCGGACGGGAACACCGGTGACATAGATGTTGCGGCGCGGAACACCGCGTGCGGCCAGCATACTGCGTGTGCGCTCGGCGGCAACGAGATATGCGTCGGTGTTGGGGGCCGTCCAGTCGCCGTGCGGGCAGACGTCGGTAATGCAGGTGACAAACGGTGTGCGGTCGCCGGTGCGGGTTTTGTACTCGCTCACCAGCTGCGAAGTCAGCGGCAGAACGGAGATGACGGCGTCATAAGATCGTTCGGCCAGAACGTGCCCCAGCGCGCGCAGAAAAACAGGGCGCAGCGGAATGCCGAGCGCTTCCGTGCCGTTTTCCGAGCGGCGGTAAATCTGGTTGTAAATTTTCCCGCCGCGGCTGATGAACAATGTGTACGCTTTGTATAAAAGCCCGGTCGTGCCGCCAAAGGCCTGGGCAAACAGGTCGACGACCGTGCATTGTGCGTCGGGGTTTTCGGCAGCGATGCGCTCGCTCAAAGCGCGGGCGACAGAATAATGGCCCATGCCGAAACGGCCGGTCAGAATCAAGATTTTCATGGCTTTTCCTCCTTGAAAAGCATGGCAGCTTTTCTATGCTACCCAGCATACAGAAGAAACCTTACAGCGGAGCCAACGGATTTCTTACAAAAATCTGATCCTTTGCCCGCACAGCGGTTCTGAAAGGGCCCGCGTGCGCATAGCTTTAACCGAGGTGATACAATGGTCATTTTTACGGCTAAGCTCAACAAAAAGCGGCTGTTTGCCATAGCTGCCATCGCGGCCATCATCCTCGCGGCGCTGTGGCTGGCGGCGCCGCGGCGAAGCAGTTCCGAAGCAGACGATGTGCTGGGCAGTGCTTCGGCGGAGACGCGCGGAATCAAAACCAACGACGACAGGCTCAGCTATATCCTTTCGATGGGCTACAGCGTAGCCGACGAACCGCTGAGCGAAAAAGAGGTCGTTATTCCCGAAACATTTGACGAGACGTACGAGCAGTACAACGCGCTGCAAAAAGAATGCGGCTTTGACCTTTCCAAATACGCTGGCAAAACGGTCAAACAATATGTCTATGCCGTCACTGATTTCGAGGGTGCAGAAGATGTGCAGCTCGAGCTGCTTGTTTATAAAAACCGGGTGATCGGAGGCAGCGTCTACACCGTTGCGATTGACGGCTTTATGCGCGGATTGGGCGCATAACCGGGAAAAGCACTCCTGCGGGGTGCTTTTTTCCATGCTTTGTCTTGCGCTGGCGGCCTGTTGTGGGTATAATAAAAAAATCAGGCCCTGACCAGCGGGCGGAAAAGAGGAAAACAATGAAAAGAAAATGGGGACAGCGTGCGGCGCTGTGCTGTGCGGCGCTGCTTTTGCTGGCCGGCTGTGCAGAGGACAGGCCGAAAACGGAACAAGCCGGGCCGGCGTATTTTCTGGTACATGATATTTTTGTGGGCAGCCTGGAAGAGAATGGAACATGGAAAAGTGCGTCGAACACGCGACTGAACTTTGAAGCGGGCGCGCCCTTTTCTGTGGGCGAGCTGTTTGGCTGTAAAAGCTATTTCTGGTATACGCAGGACGGCAGGCGGGAAAAAGCGGAAAGCATCCGCGTCTTTTTGGGCGAGGGACCGGGCGGATTTGACGTTTCGTGCGCAGCCCAGTTGGCCCCCTATGCCCTGAAAATGGAAGAGTACGACGTCGGCCGCTTTGCCATTCCCACCGAGCTGAAGGAAGCGGATTACGACATTGAAGCGCCGAGCTACGGCTTTGCCATGTTCACGACGGAAGATGAAGGCTGTACGTTTGCCACTTCAAGTGAGCGCGATATGCGGCCGAAGGCGCAGGAGTGGCGCGGCGCGGAATATGACACCCCGGTGACGCAGGCGGAAACCGATGCGGTCCAAAGCGTTCTGGCGCAAAACGGCATTGCATCGAATGCCGCGATCTCGTCGGTTTGTCTCGATTACGACGGCGACGGACAGGACGAGTCCTTTGTATTTGCCGCGACGCCGCGCGACGAGGACGGCTACCTTGTAATATCTCCGGAAAGCGGCGGCGCGTTTTCAATCGTTCTGCTATTAGATGGGGAAGAGACGCAGACGGTTTACAGTAAAATCGAGCCATATACCGACGACGTGACCGCCATGTTTGTGCAAATTCCGGCTGGAGTGTTTGATTTGGACGGCGACGGTGTGTTTGAAGTCTGCATGACCGAAGGCTATTGGGAAAGCTCCTATCACTTTGTGCTGCGCGAGCAGAACGGCGGCTGGGAAATCGTCCTGGCCGGCGCCGCGGGAATGTAAAAACAAAAAAAGAGCCGTAAAGGCTCTTTTTTTATGTGGAATTGCAGACATCCGATTTGGAAAAGAAGAGGCCGCTGCGCACTTGAAAGGCGAAAGAGAAAGCTTCTGCGCCCCGTTCCTTACCCAACACCTGTGAAAATTAACCGTCCGGGCAATTCCGATTACAGTTTTTTTACAAACAGACAGCGGATTGCGTTGAGCACCGCAAGGATCATGACGCCTACATCTGCAAAAATCGCCAGATACATGTTGGCAATGCCCACAGCGCCCAGAATCAGGCAGGCAAACTTGACGCCCAGGGCAAGAATGATATTCTGGTACACAATCCGCAGGCATTTCCGGGAGATTTTGATGGCTTTGGCAATTTTCATCGGGTCGTCGTCCATCAAAACGATATCTGCCGCTTCGATGGCGGCGTCAGAGCCCATTGCGCCCATGGCAATGCCGATATCGGCCCGGGACAGCACAGGCGCGTCGTTGATGCCGTCGCCCACAAAAGCCAGCTTTGCCTTGCCGGACTTCATGTCCAGCAGCTCTTCCACCTTTGCCACCTTATCGGCCGGAAGCAGCTCGCTGTAAACCGTGTCAATGCCAAGCGACGAAGCGACCTGATCCGCCACCCGTTTGGCGTCGCCGGTCAACATCACCGTCTTTTCCACGCCCGCCGCCTTCAAAGATGAAACGGCGGCCTTAGAATGCGGCTTTACAACATCGGAGATGACGATATGCCCGGCATAAGCCCCGTCGATCGCC
>CANEGK010000075.1 GCA_947427035.1 uncultured Clostridium sp. | reverse complement strand
CGCGCGCAGCCGCCGCGCCGCGCCCGCGCGCGCCCGCTCATTCTGGGCGCACCCATTCTGGTCTTTGACGACTCGCTCTCGGCCGTCGACCTGGAGACCGACGCGCGCATCCGCGATTCGCTGCGCCAGAGCACCGGCGACAGCACAGTCATTTTGATTTCACACCGCATCAGCACGCTGATGCACGCCGACCGCATTCTGGTGCTGGAAGACGGCGCGGCCGCCGACATCGGCACCCATGCCGAGCTGATTTCGCGCCCCGGCGTCTACCGCCGCGTCTACGAGATGCAGAGCGACGCCGCGAAAGGAGGGCAGGCGTAATGACAGAGCAAACCACCCGCCAGAGCGAGGTTCAGTCCTCGTTCAACGCCGGTGTCTGGAAAAAGCTGTGGGTCTTTGTCAGGCCCTATAAAAACAAGCTCTTCACGCTGGTGCTTTTAATGACCCTGGTCGCCGGCGTCGACATTTCCATGCCGCTGTTCCAGCGCTACGCCATCGACCGTTTCATCACCCCCGAAACGACCGACGGCCTGCCGGTCTTCACCCTGGTGTACGCCGCCGTGCTCGTCGCGCAGGCCGCCATCGTCGTCATCTTTTCCCGCACGTCGATGGTGCTTGAAATGAGCCTGGGCCGCGCGCTCAAGCGCGCCTGCTTCGTCCACCTGCAAAAACTGTCCTTTTCCTACTACAACCAGACGCCGGTCGGGTACATCCTCGCCCGCGTCATGAGCGACACCAACCGCATCAGCGGCCTGGTCGCGTGGAGCCTCATCGACCTGTTCTGGGCGGTGGCGTACATCATCGGCGTCTTTGGCGCCATGCTGTGGCTCAACGCGCGGCTGGCCCTGCTCGTCATGACGGTCGTGCCCGTCATCGCCGTCATCACCGGGCTGTTCCAAAGCCGCATCCTGCGCACCAACCGTAGGGTCCGCGCCATCAACTCGCGCATTACCGGCGCATATAACGAGGGCATCACCGGCGCCAAAACAAGCAAAACCCTGGTCATTGAAGAGAAAAACGACCGCGACTTTCAACATTTGACCGACCAGATGCACAGCGCATCCATCCGCGCGACCATGCTCAACGCCATGTTCATCCCCATCGTTCTGTTCTTCGGGTCGCTGGCGGCGGCGCTCGTGCTCCAGCGCGGCGGGTACCTCGTCATGGATTCGGTCATCGAAATCGGCGTCCTGTCCGCCTTTGTCTCTTACGCGCTCGGCATTTTGGAGCCGGTGCAGCAAATGGCCCGCGTCTTTGCCGAAGTCATCGCCACCCAGGTCAATATCGAACGCGTGACGGCGCTGCTCGAGCACGAATGCGACATCACCGACGCGCCCGCCGTCGTCGAGCGTTACGGCGACGCCTTTGCGCCCAAAAAGGAAAATTGGGAGCCCATTCGCGGCGACATCGAGTTTGACCATGTCTGGTTCAAATACCCCGACGGCGAAGAATATATTCTGGAGGATTTCTGCCTGAAAATCCCCGCCGGGCAAAACGTCGCCATCGTCGGCGAGACGGGCGCGGGCAAGTCGACGCTGGTCAACCTGGCCTGCCGGTTTTTCGAGCCGACCCGCGGCCGCGTGCTCATTGACGGCCGCGACGTGCGCGAACGCAGCCAGCTGTGGCTCCACTCATCGCTCGGGTACGTCTTGCAGTCGCCCCACCTCTTTTCCGGCACCGTCATGGACAACATCCGCTACGGCCGGCTGGACGCCACGGATGAAGAGGTCGTCGCCGCGGCGCGGCTCGTCTCGGCCGACGCGGTGGTGCAAAAGCTGGAAAACGGCTACCAGACCGATGTCGGCGAGGGCGGCGACCGCCTTTCGACCGGCGAAAAACAGCTCATTTCCTTTGCGCGCGCCATGCTGGCCGACCCGCCCATCTTCGTGCTCGACGAGGCGACGTCCAGCATCGACACCGAGACCGAGCGCCTGATTCAGGAAGCTATCAGCCACGTTCTGACGGGGCGCACCTCTTTCCTCATCGCGCACCGGCTGTCGACCATCCGCCACGCCGACCTGATTCTGGTCGTGCGCGACGGCAAAATCATCGAGCGCGGCACGCATGACGAGCTGATGGCCCAGCGCGGGTATTATCACTCGCTCTTCACCGCCATGAGCATCGACCAGCAGTAAACAAAAAGTAAAACCCCGCGGCGTCCAACATGCCGCGGGGCTTTTTTTATACCCATTCCTTGCCGCTGTCCAGGCCCAGCAGACAGTAAAGCTCGGCCAGGCTTTCTTCGTCGGGCAGATGGCCGGCCTTTCCGGACTGCTCGCACGCTTCGCGAAAGAGGGCTTCCATTTTCTCGCGCCGGATGGGCAGCTCTTCAAAATAATCGATGGTGATGTCGGCGGCAAGCTGGTTTTCGCCGCACGGGACAATGCAGAAGGTGTCGGTGTTTTCCATGATGTCGCGCAGCAGCTCGTAGCCGGGGCCGTTGCAGAACTCGACAAACGGCAGGGTCAGCCTGATGTTGGCCTGCCAAAGGTCATAGCTGACGGCCGCTTCGATTTTGCCGCCGTACAGGCTGACCATGCCGTCGCATTTTTTGAGCAGGCGCTCATACGCTTCCTTGTCCTTCTGCACGATGCTTTTGGGCACCCGCTTTTTGCAGTAAGTATAAATGTTCAGGTACTCGCGCTCTGTGGGGTCTTCTATAAACTGACGGCGGATCGGATCGTAAATGTTGCCCTGACGGCTGTAATCGCGTTCATAGGTGTTGCTTTTCATTCTATCCCCTCATTTCTATGTGTGACAAACCCTTTGCAGGGTATGGCCAAATAACGGCCATATCATATGGCTATTATATCGGCCATAATAGGTAATGTAAAGGGGGAGTGAATTATCATTCGTTATGACCCACTCTGGAAAATTATGGCGCAGAAGAATTACACTACCTATACTTTGCGCGATACATATAAAATAAGCCATTCAACCGTCCAACGCCTGCAAAAAAATCTGCCTGTCACAACATACACGCTGGAAAGGCTCTGCAAAATCTTAGAGTGCGATTTGGATTCAATTGTTGAATATACGCCCGATGAAGAAAACCCTTCGCCATAATATGGCTAAATAATAGCCATATTATTAGACCCCTTTTACACGCATAATAAGGGTGTTCGGGGGTAGCGCTGTGATTTGTTATGATCCGTTATGGAAAACCATGGAAAGCAAAAAAGTGACAACTTATACTTTGCGTTTTATTCATGGTATGAGCCATGCTACTGTACAGCGTTTGCAAACCAACAAGCCGGTTTCCACACACACCCTTGACAAGCTTTGCACCATTTTAGACTGCCGCATTGAAGATGTGCTTGTATATGTGCCCGTTCAGCAAGAACAGCCAGCCGAGTGAAAATCGGTTGGTTTTTTTGTGCCCTCATACGGGGCCGAAGTTGGGTTTTCGTACTTTTTGTATCGACAAAAAGTACCAAAAAGCGACGCGAGGGGGCCAGCTGTGGCGGCTCCGCCCGGGTCGTTGCCCCCTCGCGGCTCCCCCGTTGACGAACTTTTACGCAAGTAAAACCGCCGGGCTAGCCTGTACTTTGCTGTGGCTAATCTGGCGGCAGTATATCCGTAGAAGGTTGTCAATGGGGGGTCACGGGGGGCCACGACCTAAGCGGAGCGGGCCACAGCGGGCCCCCCGTGCCGATTTTTGGTTCTTTTGTTCGGTGACAAAAGAACATCAACGTCCCCCCGCTGCCCCGTACAGGGGCGCTTATCTAAAAAACTTTTGGTACTTTTTATCGACACAAAAAGTACGAAACGCCAACTTCTCCCCCGTAGGGGGGAACTGATTTCAAACTCTTTTGGTTCTTTTGTTCGGAAACAAAAGAACTACGAAGTTTCCTTTCTCCCCCGTAAGGGGGAACTAATTCCCGGGCAAAATAAAGGCCGGACGGAATCAACCGTCCGGCCTGTTGACTAATTGCCCAGGGCGCCTTCGCCCTTTTTCTCCAGATACAGCATGGTTTCATACAGCATTTTGACGGCGTCCTCGCGCGTCACCGCGGCGTTGGGGCGGATGCTCTGGTCGGAATAAGTCTCCATAATCTGCGCGGCGCTCACCGTGGTGACGGCCTGCGCGGCCCAGCTGGGCACGGCGTCGGCGTCAGAAAAGCTCATGGTGCGGCCGTCGGCCGTCATGCGCGCGGCGCGCTGAATGATGCTGGCCGCTTCGGCGCGGGTGACGGTGTCGCCGGCGCGGAACAGGCGGTTGCCGTCCTCGCCCTTCTGGCCGTAGACGACGCCCGAGCTGATGGCGGCCGCCACATAGGGCTGCGCCCAGGTGGGAATGGCCTCGTTGTCGGCAAGGCCGGTGCTGACGGCGGCGGTGGGCAGCGGCAGCTCGACGGCGGCGGCGACCAGCGCGACGAACTCGGCGCGCGTCACCTCGAGCTCGGGCTTGAGGAAGCATTCCGAGCCGATGCGTTCGCCGGTCAAAACGCCGGCTTCGGCCAGTTTGACGGCCTGGTAATGGGCCGTCGACTGCGCCATATCGGTGTAGGAAATGCTGCCGCCGGCCGGGCGCTTGCGCACCTCGATGCTGACGGTGGCGGCGGCCGACGGGTTGCCAAAGGCGTCGATGGCCTGATAGGTGAAGCTGTCCTTGCCGGCGCGGCCTTCCGGCGTGTAGCAGAAGCCGGTTTCGCTCAGCGTCACCGCGCCGTGCGCAGGCTCGCTCAAAATGGCATAGGTGCAGGCGTCGCCGTCCGGGTCAAAGGCGGAAAACAGGCCGCACAGCGGCAGGTCGAGGTAGGTTTCAAAGCTGAGGTCGCGCGCGACAGGGGCCGAGTTCTGCGCGGCCGAAAGGTTGATGGCGACGCTGACGCTGCCTTCGCCTGCGGCAGCGGAACCGGCAAAGACGGGAATAAAGGAAAAGCTGGTGTGAATGTCCTCTTCGGTAAAGGGCACAAAGGACAGCGCGCCCAGGCTTTCGACCGCGATGCTTTCGCCCTGCGAAACGCCGCGGCCGGCCAGACGCAGGATGCCGGCGTTTTCATCGGGCAGGGCCGACAGCACAATGCCGCTCAGGCTCTTGCTTCCGGTGACGCGGCTTTCAAAATCCTCTTGCGAAAAGGTGACGATATCGCCGGTGCCGGCCGATTTGGAAAAGGTCTGCACAGCGCTTTCGTCGGCCTGCCGGCGCGGGAACAGCGCCCGGGTCGGCGTGACGAAGGCGGCCAGGGCCATGCACAGGCTGAGCGTGCAGCAGGCCGCCAGGCACAAAACGCGATGGGTTGATTTCAAAAAAATTCCTCCTTTTAGGGTGAGTGAACAAAGGGTAAACTGCAAATGGGGTTTGGAAAATAGTGTTGCATGTTTGCCGGGCTTTATTCCCCATGCGGCCGCGTGCGGCGGCACGCCAAAATGTACCTGCGCTGCCGCGCGGACAGGCAAAAAACAGTTGCCTTTTGTCACGTTTTGTGTCAAAATAAAGCATGAGATTCCAGCAGGCGCGGCGCGGAACTGTGCGCCGCCTGTTGCTTTATGTTTTATTGCAGGAGGTTTCGTGTTATGGAAAAGCAGCGGCGGGTTCTCGTACTGGACTTCGGCGGCCAGTATAATCTGCTGATCGCCCGGCGTGTCCGCGAGTGCGGCGTGTACTGTGAAATCATCCCATACAGCGCATCCCCGGAGCGCATTCGGGACTTTGCGCCCGACGGCATTATTTTTACCGGCGGGCCTGCCACTGTTTTTGCAGACGGCGCGCCCATGATCGACAAATCGGTGTTCGAGCTGGGCGTGCCGGTGCTCGGCATCTGCTACGGCCAGCAGCTGATGACCTATCTGCTCGGCGGTTCGTGCAAAAAAGCCGAAACGCGCGAGTACGGCAAGGTAGAGCTGCGCCATACCGGCGTCAGCCTGCTTTTTGACGGCGTGCCGCAGCAGTCGGTTTGCTGGATGAGTCACGGCGTCGAGGTCGAAAGCCTCTCCCCCGGCTTCCGCGTCTGCGCGACGACGGCCGGCTGTGCCTGCGCCGCCATCGAAAACGCGGAAAAAAAGCTGTACGGTGTGCAGTTCCACCCAGAAGTGCTGCACACGCAGTACGGAACCGACATTTTGAAGAACTTTTTGTATAAAATCTGCGGCTTGCGCGCCGACTGGACCATGTCGTCTTACTCGGCCGAAGCCGTCGAGGAATGCCGCCGCCGCGTGGGCAGCGGCAAGGTCCTTTTGGCGCTGTCGGGCGGCGTTGACAGCTCGGTAGCCGCTGCGCTGCTGCACCGCGCCGTCGGCGAACAGCTGACGTGCATTTTTGTCGACCACGGCCTGCTGCGCAAAAACGAAGGCGACGAGGTCATGCAGGCCATGGGCGCGCTGGGCGTCAAGGTCATTCGCGTCAACGCGCAGCAGCGCTTTCTCGGCCGTCTGGCCGGCGTATCGGAACCGGAGCAGAAGCGCAAAATCATCGGCGAAGAGTTCATCCGCGTGTTCGAGGACGAGGCCAAAAAGCTCGGCAAAGTCGATTTTCTGGTGCAGGGCACCATTTACCCCGACGTGGTGGAAAGCGGCGTCGGCGAATCGGCGGTTATCAAAAGCCACCACAATGTCGGCGGTCTGCCCGACCACGTCGACTTTAAAGAGATCATCGAGCCGCTGCGCCGCCTGTTTAAGGACGAGGTGCGCCAGCTCGGCTTGGAGCTCGGCCTGCCCGAAGCGCTGGTCTGGCGCCAGCCCTTCCCCGGCCCCGGCTTGGCCATTCGCGTCATCGGCGAAATCACCGAGGAAAAGCTGGACATTCTGCGCGATGCCGACGCCATTTTCCGCGAGGAAATCGCCGCCGCCGGCCTGCAAAAGAGCGTCGGCCAGTACTTTGCCGTGCTGACGCCGCTGCGTTCGGTCGGCGTCATGGGCGACGAGCGGACGTATGACTATACGCTGGCGCTTCGCGCTGTCGAAACGACCGATTTTATGACGGCCAACTGGGCGCGCCTGCCGTATGACGTTTTGGAAAAGGCGTCCAACCGCATTGTGGGCGAAGTCAAGCACATCAACCGCATTGTGTACGACATCACAAGCAAACCCCCCGCAACCATCGAGTGGGAATGATACACTTTTGATTCAAAATGTTCTGAATTGTCCCATATTATTTGAAACCGCAGGGACTCCTT
>CANEGK010000074.1 GCA_947427035.1 uncultured Clostridium sp. | reverse complement strand
TCAGGAAAAATGGTATAGCTGGAATAAAGAGATGTTTCGCTGAAACCGGCGGCCAGCACCGCCATTTTGCAGAACTCGGCGCGGGTCAGTGTGTCGCCGGGGCGGAAAGCGCCGCCGCCGGTGCCGTTGATGATGCCGAGAGAAGCGAGACTTTCAGCCGCCCACAGCTCGCTGTTTGAGGAAATGTCGGAAAACGCGGCCGAGGCCGGCAGCGAGCCGGCCAGAATAACCAGGGCGAGAAGAGCGCATACGATGCGTTTTTTCATGTTTGGAACCCCTCCTATTGATTGCGCAGAGCTTCAACTGGCTGCATTTTTGAAGCTTTGTTGGCAGGATAAAACCCGAAGAACACGCCCAGCACGACGGAGAACAGGAAGGCGCCGATGGTGATGGTCGGATCCGGGTAGAAAACCTCTTTGAGAATGGCCGAGGACAAAAGCGCCGAGCCCATGGCCCCCAGCCCGATGCCAATCAGGCCGCCGCAGGCGCTGATGGTTGCCGCTTCGATGAGAAACTGCGTGATGATGTCGCGCCGCTTGGCGCCGATGGCCATGCGGATGCCGATTTCGCGCGTGCGTTCGGCGACCGACACCAGCATGATGTTCATAATGCCAATGCCGCCGACCAGCAGCGAGATGCCGGCAATGCCGCCGACCAGCAGGGTCATCATGGCGTTGTTCTCGTTCTGCTCTTCGATGTAGTTGGTGTTGGAGTAAATGTCAAAGTACCCCTGCTTGACGCGCTCCGAGAGCCAGTTGCCGATTTTGTTGATGGCGATGTTGACGTTTTGGGCGTTGGTGGCCTTGACGGTGAACTCGGTAATCTGGCTGCTGCCGATGATGGAGCGCATCCGGGTGTAGGGGACCAGAATCATGTCGTCGTTTGAATATTCCTGATTGTCGAACTTGGACTGATAAACGCCGATGACGGTGTACTGGTCGCCCTTGATTTTGATGGTCTTGCCGACGGGGTTTTCCAGGTTGAAGAACTGCTCCGCCACACGGCTGCCCAGCACGCACACCTTGACGCGGTTGCGGATGTCGGCATAGCACAGGCCGCGCCCGGCCGCCAGCGTGTAATTGAGGCACTGGTCAAATTGATCCGAGCCAAAGTTGACGCGGGTTTCCATACTTTTGGTTTTATAGCGCAAAGTGAGCCACTGGGTGCTGTTGGGGGTGACGCCCTCGACCTCGGCGGTCAGGCTTTTGCAGAAAGCGTAAAGATCGCCGGCAAAGTCGCTGCCGTCCCAGGTGTTGTAGTAGACGCTGATGCGGTTGGTGCCCATTTTGGCATAGCTTTCCATGATTTTGGACTGCGAGCCGCGCATGACGGAAACCAGGGTGATAACCGAGCAGACGCCGATGATAATGCCCAGCATGGTCAAAAGCGAGCGCATTTTGTTGTTGAAGATGGACTTCATCGCCATGGAAAAGGTTTGAAGGATTCTCATCATTGGGCCTGCCCCCCTTGGTTGACGGCCGGCGCGGGCTCAACAAAGGTGAGCGCCTCGCGCCGCTGTTCCTCGGGCACGGCCTCGTCGCCGATCATGTGGCCGTCCCGGATGGTGATGATGCGCTTGGCGGCGCGCGCCAGGCGCAGATCGTGCGTAATGAGGATAATGGTAGAACCCCGGTCATTCAAGTCGGCCAGACGCTGCATGATTTCAGCGCCCGAACGCGAATCCAGGTTGCCGGTCGGCTCGTCCGCCATGATAATGGGGGGCGACGCGGCGATGGCGCGGGCGATGGCGACACGCTGCTGCTGGCCGCCCGAAAGCTCGGCGGGACGGTGCTTCATGCGCTCGCCCAGACCGACGTCCTCCAGCGATTTGCGGCACAGCTCGATGCGCTGGCTGTACGGCATTCCGCGGTAGATGAGAGGGAGCTCGACATTTTCCATCGCCGTCAAAGAGGGGATAAGGTTGAAGCCCTGAAAAATGAAGCCGATGTGATGATTGCGTATGGTCGACAGCTTTTTCATCGGCATTTCGTTGACCGGCTCGCCGTCGAGCAGATACTCGCCGTAAGTCGGCAGATCCAGGCAGCCGAGAATGTTCATCAGCGTAGACTTGCCCGAACCGGACTGGCCCCAGATGGTGGTGAACTCGCCATAGTCGATTTGCAGGGAAACGTCGTCGAGCGCCCGAACCTCGCTGGCGTGCCCTTCGTTATAAATCTTGCTGATTCGTCTTACGTCGATTAGCATGAGGGCACCGCCTTACCAGGAACCATAATAGCCGTCGTTGTTCGTGTAGGTCGTGACGTAAATGGGGGTTCCTTCTTCCAGACCGGAGACAATTTCGGTGTTATTGGCGTCGGACAGGCCGATTTCAACGGCAACGGGATAAAAGCCCTCCGGAATCTGGCTTTCGGCCGCGGCGCTTTCCGCGGCCATATCGGGCGATTCCGCCATGTCGCCGTCCTCTTCGCCGCCGCCGGTCAGAGAAGCGACCGGATAATCGTCAAACCCGGCTTCTTTTTTGACATAGACAACGGTGCCGGCCTCGGTGAAGATAACGGCCTTGGACGGGACGACAAGGCAGTCCTCTTTGATAATGGTGGTGATGGTGTAGTTGACGCCCATGCCGGGGAGCAGCGAGCCCTCTGCGTCGCCGCCGATGGAGAAGCGGGCGGGGAAGTAAGCAACGGCGCCCTGATTCATTCCGCTGCCCTGCTCGCTCTTGGCTTCGAAGCTGACGTAAGTGACCTCGCCCATGCTGGTGGAATTGCCGTCGTTATAAGAGATCATGACCGGCATACCAAGCTGTACGTTGGAAATGTCAAGCTCGTCGATATTGGCTTCGACCAGCAGGGAAGAGGTGTCCGAAACGGTGATGACTGGGGTGCCAGACGCCTGGAGCTTGTCGCCGACAGAAACGACGAGATTGGAGACGACGCCGTCGATTTCCGAACGGACTTCGGTGTTGACCATGTCGGCCTGCAGTTCGTTGACCGTTTTGGCAGCTTCGTTATAAGTCTTCTGCGCGGCCTCAAGGTCGGCCTGCAAACTTTCTGCGTCGACGGTGCAGATGGTCTGCCCCTTTTTGTATTCGCCGTACTCCATCAGGTCGACGTACTTGAGCGTGCCGCCGACGGGCAGTGTCAGTTCCTGTTTTTGGCTATAGGCAAGCTTGCCGCCGTCAGCCGGCATGATGTCGACACCGTTTACCGTAATATAGCCGGCGGCGGCCTGATCGGCGGTCAGCGTGCCGCCGTTGGGCACGTCGACGTTGACGCGGAAGCAGACGGCGCCGTCGATGGGCTTTTTGATTTTGTCAACGGACGCGACGGTGCCGGCCACCTGCGTCATGCTATCCGGCACCGAGACGGTGACGCTCTGACCGACGTAAATGTCATTTTCGTATGTATAGCTGAAATACAGTTCCAGCTTCATGACGCTGTCGTCGACCAGGGTGCCGACCTTCTGGCCGGCAGCGGCGTCAAGACCGGTCTTGAGATCACCGATTTCAATGAGTTTGCCGGAAAACGGGGCGGTCAGACTGGTGCTGGCCAGCGCTTTGGTGGCTTTGGTCACAGCGTCGGCCGCCACGCGCAGCGCCTGTTCGGCGGTCGCCAGTTCTTCTTTATATTCGGTGGGGTCGATGACGAAAAGAAGATCGCCGGCTTTGACAATGTCGCCGGCCTGCACGGCGACTTCCGTGACGGTGCCGCGTGATTTGGCGCCGTATTCCGCCGTCTGCTTGGCAACTACGTTGCCCCAGCCGGTCACCTGTGAAGAAAGGGTGCCGCGGGAAACCATACCCTCTTCAATGGTGGCGTCCCCTTCGCTTGATGAAAATTTGCGGACAAAATAAACGACAGCGCCGATAAGCGCGGCGATAAGTACAAGGGCGATTACAGCTTTGAGCCACTTTGGCAGTCCGTGCCGTTTCTTGCCGCCGGCGTACTTGTTGCGCGCGGGCTGTTCGGCCGGCGCGGCGGCGGGGGCCGGCTGCGGCGCAGCCTGGGGCTCGGCCGCTTTTTGGGCAGTGTTTTCAGACATACTCATTTCCTCCTGCGTTTCTGGTGAATCCAAGGACTGTCTATTTAGACGAAACTGCAAAACAAATAGTTCCGCAGAAAAAGAATTTTCGGCGGGGAACCCCGCCGAGCCAGATACTTATATCATACACGTGCGCGCGGGCAAACGCAACGCGAAAAAGGGAATATTCAATAAATCTTAAGAATAAGGGACTGCCCGCGGCCATTGGCGTTTTTTCTTGCGTTGCCGGTATTTTCACGGTACAATAAATGCAGAACAAATCAGACGAAGGAGGACAGTATGGACAGGATAGAACAGAAAATTTGCGATATTATCGAACAGAATCAGGACAAAATCAAGGATTTTGGCCGCGATATCTGGAAGCACGCCGAGCTGGGCTACCGTGAAACGCGCACGGCGGGCAGGTTTGCCGAATGGCTGCGCGGGCTGGGCGTCGAGACCGAAGAGAAGCTGGCCGTCACCGGCGTCAAAGGCTACCTGAACGGCAAGGGCGCCAAAGGGACGACGATCGCCGTCATGGGGGAGTTTGACGCGCTGCCCATCGCCGCGCACGTTGACGCCAACCCCGAAACGGGCGCGTCACACTGCTGCGGACACAATGCGCAGCTGGCCGGCGTTGCCGGCGCGGCGCTTGCCCTAACCGACCCGGAAGTGCGCGCCGCCATGGACGGCAACGTCGTGTTCTTTGGCGTGCCGTCCGAAGAGTTTGTCGAGGTGGATTATAAAAATGGCCTGCGCGAGCAGGGGGTGATCCGCTACGGCGGCGGCAAGTGCGAACTGATCCGCATCGGCGCGCTGGACGATATTGACATCACCGTCGGCCACCACACCATGACCAATGTCGAAGGCGACATCGCCCTGGCCAACGGCACCAGTAACGGCTTTGTCAACAAAATGGTCACATACCAGGGCCGCGCCGCCCACGCCGCCGGTGCGCCGGAATGGGGCATCGACGCCATGAACGCCGCGCTTTTGTCGCAGCACGCCGTCGATATGCAGCGCGAAAGCTTCCGCGACGCGGACACCGTGCGCATTCACAGCTTTATCAGCAAGGGCGCCGAGGCCGTCAACGTCATTGCGGACGACGTGCGCGTTGAATATTCAGTGCGCGCAAAGAACATAGAGGGCATCCGCGACGCCAGCCGGAAGGTCGACCGCTGCCTGCGCGCAGGCGCCGTCGCGACCGGCTGCGGGCTGAAAAACATCACCCTGCCCGGCTACCTGCCCACCATTCCCGCGCCCGACACCCGCGCGCTGGACGAAGCGATGGACGCCGCAGCAGGGAAATATGCCGTCGATCACGTCGGCGAGCAGCACACCACCGGTTCGACGGACTATGGCGACGTTTCAAGCATCATGCCGCTTTTGCAGTTTCAGACATCGGGGTACGAGGGTGCGCTGCACCATGCAGGCATTCATGTGACCGATGAATATCTGGCCTATGTCGTCACCGCCAAAATTTTCGCGCTGACGGCCTATAAGCTGCTGAAAAACGGCGGCAGCTATGCCCGCGCTCTGCTTGAAAGCTACCAGGCCGTTTTGACCAAAGAGCAGTATATTGAATACATGGAAAGCATGATGACCGAGGAAACCCTGCCCATGGAGCCGCTGCCCGTCATCGGCGAATAAGACGGCCGCTTTGCCAAAAGCCGGGCGAAAAGCGTATTTTTTCATTTTTTCAGAGAAAACTATTGACACTGGAGCCGACATTTGATATTCTTACCATAAAATGATAATGATTATTATTTTGGAGGAATTCATATGGATTTAATGGCGCTCAATTCTATCAGCTACGGCGTATACATTGTCGGGGCGCAGGACGGCGGAAAGCTGGTGGGGTGCGTTATCAACGCCGCCATGCAAATCACGGCCCAGCCCCCTGTACTGGCCATCAGCCTGAACCACGACAATTATACCCACTCTGTGGTTGAAAAGACCGGTCGCTTCAGCCTGTCGGTGCTCAGTGAGCAGACGCCGCCGGCCGTCATATCGATTTTCGGCTTCCGCAGCAGCAAAGACTACGACAAGTTTTCATCCTGCCCATATGAGCTAGCGGACGGGCTGCCGATCATCCGCGAGAAAACCTGCGCCAGCTTTGTATGTAAGGTTGTCGGAAAATATGACGCCGGCACACACACAATCTTTTTGGGCCAGGTGGAACAGGCACAGAAGAACGAAGCTCTGCCGCAGATGACATATGAATATTATCATAAGGTTATCAAAGGCAAGGAACCGGCCAAAGCGCCTACCTACCGCAAGGAAGAAAAGGAAAACAAACCTGCAAGCGGAGAGAATAACTATGTCTGCACAGTCTGTGGATATGTCCACGAAGGAAGCCTTGATAACGAACCGGACGATTACGTGTGCCCGTTGTGCGGCGTCCCCAAAAGCGCTTTTAAACCCCAATAAGACGCGGCTTCCCGGCAAATATTCCCGGCAGCGCGAGATGATTTATCAGGCTGTGCTTGAAAGCGGGGATCACCCCACGGCCGAAGCCGTTTACCAGACGGTGCGTCGAAAATGTCCGGATATCAGTTTGGGTACTGTGTATCGGAATTTGGGCCGCCTGTCCGAATGCGGGGTCATTCAAAAAATCGGCGTTCCCGGCGGCAGTGATCACTTTGACGGCACGCTGCGCGAACATTATCATCTGTTCTGCACAGGCTGCGGCCGCGTATATGATGTCGACTTGCCCGAACTGGACGGTTTGCGGCAATCGGTTCAGCAAAAAACCGGCTTTACAGTCAGCGGATACAACCTGACTTTTCGCGGTCTGTGTTCAGAATGCAGAATAAAAAATGAAGAGAAGGAGAATGTATAATGGATTTGAAAGGAAGCAAGACAGAGGCCAATTTGATGGCTGCTTTTGCAGGTGAATCCCAGGCGCGCAACAAGTATACCTATTATGCCTCGAAAGCAAAGAAAGAGGGATACGAGCAGATTGCCCGTATTTTTACCGAAACGGCAGAAAACGAAAAGGAACACGCGAAGATATGGTTTAAGCTGCTGCACAACGGCGTGCCGGAAACAGCCGCCAATTTGAAGGACGCTGCGGCCGGCGAGAATTACGAATGGACTGAGATGTACGCCGAGTTTGCCAAAACCGCCAAGGAAGAGGGCTTTGACAAAATTGCTTACCTGTTTGAAGCGGTCGGCAAGATTGAAAAAGAGCATGAAGAGCGTTACAAAGCGCTGCTCGGCAACCTGGAGACAGGCAAAGTTTTTGAAAAAGAAGGAGAGCAGGTCTGGATCTGCCTGAACTGCGGCCATATACACGTCGGCCGCTCGGCGCCGGAAAAATGCCCGGTGTGTGAACACCCGAAGGCTTACTTCCAGCTTCAATCCAAAAATTATTAAAATTGTTATTTTCTTAAA
>CANEGK010000073.1 GCA_947427035.1 uncultured Clostridium sp. | reverse complement strand
TGGCGATGTAGAGCATGGTCAGCATACAGAAAATAAATGCCTGCATACAGCTTGAGAACAGGTCAAAATAGACTGAGAACACAGCCGGGATACCCACCTGCAAAATAGGTATGGAACCCAAAATCTTGCCGAGCGCGCCCGGCAGCCACCCAAACAACGCATGTGAAGCAGTGGCCAGAGCCGCATACAGCAAAGCGGTAATGACACTGCCCGAAATAATGTTGCCAAAGTGACGGAACGCCATGGAAATCGGTGTTGCCAGCTCGCTCAAAATATTGAACGGAGTCAGCACGGCAATGGGCTGCGTAAAGCCTTTCAGATACCCGCCGAAACCGCTTGTCTTGATTTTGGTCGCCGTAATCATGATAAAGACGACGACGGCCCAGGCCAGCTCGGTCGACAGATCGCTGGTGGCCGGAAACGCACCGACCATACTGGACAGGCTGCACAGCACAGACATTCCAAAAATAGCCGAAACGAACGGAACCATATGTCTGAACTTTTCACCCATGTTGCCCACAACGAATTTCTGTGCCGTCTCAACCAGATATTCGGCCACGATCTGACGCTTGCTGGTCGGCCGAACCTTGAGTCCGCGCGTCAGCCAGATGCACACACCGATGATAAGCGCCATGACGCACCACGCAT
Source organism: uncultured Clostridium sp. (assembly GCA_947427035.1). GTDB lineage: Bacteria > Bacillota > Clostridia > Oscillospirales > Butyricicoccaceae > Ventrousia. The sequence continues at coordinate 7,189 of CANEGK010000073.1, read as the reverse complement.
TGACCATGGTTGCGGTAATGGGAATACCGCCAAAGATGGGGATTTCGAAAAAAATCCGCGCGCCATTGATTTCTACATTCATTCTTTCATGTTTCCCCCCCCTCCGACTCATTTTTTTGTTCTGTTTGCTTGGAAATGGGATCCGCTATTTTCAACAGCTGCATCACATAAATTGTGATGCGCGGGAAAACAAAGGGGAGAATGACAGCCAGCCAGTGGAACCAGCGCAGTGTAACGCCGGCGATCCCGACAGCCAGCATCAAAAGTGTGCGCAGCGTATAGGATATCTGAATTCTTGTTTTTGCCTTGGTTTCGGTCAGCTGCGTGCTTTTCTGAATGGTGTATGCCATCAAAAAAAAGTTAAGTATGGCGTATGCCGCTCCCAAAAGCGCGCCATACGCAACGCTCGGGTCAAATTTACCGCATAACATAAAAACACCCACCATCACAGCAGAAAGCACGATAACTCCTACTGCGATGCGGGCAGTTTCTTTTTTGACAACAGGGCTGACGGACATCATGATTTCCTCCCATCGTCGGGCTTTTCATCCGCTTGGCTTTTAGCGCCGCGCGCCGACTTCCTTTCCACCAAGCGCAGAAATTTCCACAGACTAATAAGGCCGCTCGTCAGACCGATCAGCAGGCCCGCAAACAAAACCCAGCTGCCCCATGCAAACCGGCTTTGCAACCAGCGGGCAGCCAGCAGACACAAGACAATCGGCGTGGCAACCGAAAGCCCAACCTGCGTCAGATAGGAAAGCCCCCGCAGAGCTTCAAGCAGATTGCTCTTTTTTTCCATCACAGGCTCCTGCACACTGAATATGACTTGCCGCAATTACTTCTGTGTAAACGCTTTATAACAATAAAAGGTCACGCCGCTAATTATAGCAAGGAATACAAAAAATAGCAAGTACCAATCGCACGGTTTTGCCCGCTGTCAGCAATCAAAAATTTTCTGAAAACGCCCCTGCTCTTCCGTTGACCCATGACGACACTTGTTATATAATATCGGCGAGATATCTGTTTAATTAAGAAGGCCATTCGTTTTCTTTCTCTGTTTTTCGTCAAATTGAAGTGAGGCTGGCTTATGAAAATTATGCATGTCGCCGGAGGCGGCGATCGGGGCGGCGCAAAGCCGCATATTCTTTCTTTGTGCTCGCGGTTAAAAGAGGGGAACGAGCTGCGTTTGTTCAGCCTGCGCAAAGGCGAGTTTTCCGACGAGGCCGAAGCCGCCGGAATCGATACAACGACGATTTACTCCCGTTTTGTGCTCAGGGATTATATCCGTCTTATCCGTGAAACACGCAGGTGGAAGCCTGACATCGTGCATTGTCATGGCGCTAAGGCCAATACGGCCGGCGTGCTTTTAAAGCTGTTTTGCCGTTCGACCATTGTGACGACGGTTCACAGCGATTACCGTCTTGACTATATGCACAGCTTTCTTCGCCGCAACACCATCGGCCGTCTCAATGCGGCGGCGTTGCGCGCGTTTGATTACTATATCACCGTTTCCGACACCTTTCGCAATATGTTGGTTGAACGGGGCTTTTCTCCGCTCAAAATCATGACCATCTATAATGGGCTTGATTTTTCGAAAAAAGCGCCTCCATTTGATCGGGCTGAATATCTGCGTTCGGTCGGTCTGGATTATCAGGAAGGCGATATTGTTTTGGGAATCCCGGCCCGTCTTAATCCGGTCAAAGATCTCTCTACGCTTTTGAAAGCTTTTGCCAAAGCGCGTGAGAAAAACCCGCATCTCAAACTGATGATAGGCGGCGACGGTGAAGAAAAGGAAAAGCTTGTGGCGCTGGCCGCAGCGCTCAAACTGACAGACAGTGTCAGTTTTCTCGGCTGGGTTTCTGACGTACCGCGCTTTTTTGCCGCCTGCGATATCGATGTGCTGTGCTCCATCTCCGAATCCTTCCCCTATTCGGTCCTTGAAGGTATACGTGAAGGCTGTGCTGTCATCACCAGCGATGTCGGCGGCATGAAAAAGCTCATCACCCACGGAGAAGACGGGTACATTTTCCAGCCGCGCGACGTCGATACCTTTGCACAATATATTCTGGATTTATCGCAGGACGAACAAAAGCGCCGGACCTTTGCACAAAAACTGTATGAAAAGGCATCCGTCACCTATTCGCTGGACGGAATGGCCCAGCGGCAGTACGAAATTTACCAAAGCATCTGCACGCGTGAGCAGCGCAGAAAGGACAACAAGCGTGACGGCGTGCTCATCTGTGGCGCCTATGGCCGCGGAAATGCCGGTGATGAAGCCATTTTAAAGGCCATTCTCAACGCCATGCGGCAAATCGACCCATACCTTCCCCTGACCGTCATGACGCGCAAACCAGAAGAAACCGAGCTGCTGCACGGCGTACATGCCGTTTACACCTTCAGCTTTCCTGCCTTCCTGCGCGCCATGCGGCATTCGCGGCTTTTTATTAACGGCGGCGGCAGCCTAATTCAGGATATTACCTCCAGCCGATCCCTGTACTTTTATCTCTTCACCATCTGGGCCGCACGACATCTGGGCTGCAAAGTCCTGATGTACGGCTGCGGCATCGGGCATGTTGACCGCCGGCGGAACCGGCGGCTGGCCGCGCGTATATTGGATAAAAACGCCGATATCATTACGCTGCGCGATGCGATTTCCAAAGACGAGCTGGCCAGCATGGGCGTTTCGCGCCCCGATATCCGCCTGTCGGCCGACCCGGCCATGAGCCTGTCCCCCCTGCCGGAGCAGGATGCCGATGCTTTTCTTGCGAGCAGCGGCATCCCCGCCGACGGCCGATATCTGTGTTTTTCCCTGCGTTCGTGGCGTGATTTCGACAGCTTTGATCTCTTTGCCCGCGCCGCCGATTACGCCTACGAAAAATACGGCGTTTCCGCGCTGTTCCTTCCCATCGAGCTGCCGCGCGACATCGCCCCGTCGCTGCGCACGGCCAAAGCCATGCGTTCTCCTTTTTATATTATCGACACACCGCAGGATGTGGAATTGACCATTGCCCTGCTGAAAAAAATGCAGGCGGTCTGCGCCATGCGCCTGCACGCGCTGGTTTTTTCTGCCGCTGCCGGCGTTCCCTTTGTCGCCACTTCTTATGATATCAAGGTCAATGGCTTCATGGACTATGTCGGCTGCGATGCCTGCTGCAATCTGAAAGAGCTGACCTTCGAGTGGCTTCAATCGGCCGTAGATTCGGTATTGGCGCCGCATGGCCATGCTTCCGGCGAAGAAGTTTCGCGCCGGCTGACTGAGCTCGAACGTGAAAACGTCAAAGCGGCGCGCCAGCTTTTGGAATAGCTCGTATTTTCGTGAAAAATACTCTGAGATAAAATATACGATAAAAAGCTGAGGCACATGTGCCTCAGCTTTTTATATTACCGGTAAAACTCTTTGTCGAGCACGCCGGACAGCTCCAGCAAAATATGATCAAACCCGCCCGCATAATCGGGGCGCACGGCGTTAAGCTCCATACGCTCCTGGTCCAGGTTTTTAGGCAGCGAAATACAGGCAGAGGTTCCGCCAGCGTTGCTGCTGACGATCAGCGTCCCCCCATGCCGTGCTGCAAAGGCGCGAAGCAGCGCCAGGCCAAATCCGGCACCCCCCGCCGAACTACTCTGATCCACAGGCGCCAGCGCGTGCTTGTTCATTGCCGTGCTCATGGCTTCACTGGCAATTCCGCCGCCCCGATCGGTTGCCGTGATGGCAAAGCTGGCGCCCCGATCGCTCAGCTCGAGAGTAATGGGCCCATCGCGCTTGGCTTTGATGGCGTTGGCCAGCAGATTGAGAATCATGCGTTCAACCTTTTCGTCATCAAACAGCCCAACCACCGGCTTGTCGGGGATAATCCAGTTTACTTCAATGCCCGACTTGACGCAAATCGGACGCAGCCTTTCCGCCAGATCGCGGCAGAAGGTTGCCATATCGCCCTCGCGCAAATACAGCGGCAACGCGCCGTTTTCATACAGTGCGCAGTCGAGCATATTGCGCGACATGCGCAGAAGCCGCATGATGCTCCGGCTGATCACCGAGATGGGTGTCTCCATATCCTGCCGCAGATCCGCACGCTTCGCCTCTTTGCGCAGCAGAGACAGCGCGGCCGACATCAGGCTGAGCTGATCGGAAATTTCCCGGCTGATAAACTGCGCGGAGTTTTTTCGGATAAACGCTTTTCCGTCCGCGCTGACCGGAAACAGCATGATGATAATATAGCCGTCAGACGGTTCTGCACTGCCGCGAAAATGTCTTCCCAACAGCTCACAGCGAAACTCGTAATACTCTTTTTGAAAAGCGGCGGCAATAATGTTGGCTGCCAGGGGATCGGGAAAAAAGTCATTGAGGTTTCTTCCCGTCAGATCACTTTCCAAAAACAGCTTCAAACTGCCTGCCGTAAAAAGTACCCGTCCCGAAGCAGAGCATAGAAAATAAAAATCTTCGTCGCCGCGAAAAAGATCATAAACCTCACCGAATGCCAGCGGAATCAGCTTTTCAGCACTCATCAGGTCACCTCATTCGACATCATTCGTCAAGTTTCGACTTTTCACTATCATAAACCATTTTTACCTTTATTACAAATAATTTTTATGATAAGAATTTTATTTATGGATTAAACGGCTTGTTGCTCTTGCCAAGTTAGTGTATAATGTTTTTGAAAGATTATCAGTTGTCTGCAAGGGAATATGAGGAAAAACAAACAAGCTTTGGAGGATGTTAAGACATGAGCATTCAAGTTGGTATCAACGGATTCGGCAGAATCGGCCGTTTGGTGCTGCGTGCTTCCCTTTCTATGCCCGACATTGAAGTAGTCGCTATCAATGACCCTTTTAAAGCACCGGACTACATGGCCTATATGCTGAAGTACGATTCTGTCCACGGGACGCTTCCCTTTAATGTCGATTCTGACGACAAGTCTTTGATCGTCGACGGAAAAAAGATCACCCTGCTTTCGCAGAAAGAACCCGGCGATATCCCCTGGGGCACTGTCGGCGCCCAATACGTCATTGACTGTACCGGCCGCTTTTTGACCCGTGAGAAGGCGCAGCCGCATATTGACGCCGGCGCCAAAAAGGTTATTCTGTCGGCGCCGTCCAAAGACGACATTCCCATGTTTGTCGTCGGCGTCAACTTGGATACTTATACCCCCGATATGAATTTTGCTTCCAACTCGTCCTGTACGACCAACTGCCTGGCTCCCCTCGCCAAAATCATTCACGATCAGTTCGGCATTCGCGAAGGGCTGATGACCACAATCCACGCTATGACAGCTTCACAGAAGGTGGTTGACGGCACCTCGACCAAAGACTGGCGCGCCGGCCGTGCTGCTGCGGCCAATATTATTCCCTCGTCGACGGGCGCTGCCAAAGCGGTCGGCAAAGTCATTCCTTCACTCAATGGCAAGCTGACCGGCATGTCGTTCCGCGTTCCGGTACATGACGTGTCGGTTGTCGACTTAACGGTGAACCTTGAACGTGAAACCAGCTATGATGAAATCTGCGCCGCTGTCAAGCACGCGTCTGAACACGAAATGGCCGGCATCGTGCAGTATTGCGATAAAATGTTTGTCTCTTCCGACTTTGTCGGCAACTCCAACACCTGTATTTTTGACGCCAAAGCCGGCATTGCGCTTTCGCGCAGCTTTGTCAAACTGGTCGCCTGGTATGATAACGAATGGGGCTACAGCTGCAAAATGCTGGATCTGGTTCGCCATATGTATATGGTGGACAATAACTTCCACTCCTGAACCGCTTCACGAGCAGCCGCCTGCGGGCGGCTGCTTTTTTTCCGTTCGCCGGGCGGCTTTTGTCGTGCAATATGTTATTTTTATTCTTTCTTTGCTTTACCTGTGGCATTCCTGCACAAAATGTTGTAGAATAGGAAAAAGAGAGATAAAATTACAGTAAAAGAGGGAATGCTATGAAGCAGTCCGCACAGGCCGCTCCGGTTACGGAGTTTGTTGCGCCGCCCCTTCAGGCTGACGAGGTCAGCGAAACTTTTTTAATGGAAATCATGAAAGAAAACCTCAACCAGGCGCGGCACGCCGAAAATGAACGCATGATGTTCGTCACGCTTTTCGCCGCGCTGGTCGGCGGCGTGCTGGCTGTCGTTGCCGAGATGGATAATATTTTTTTCGCTTCTTTTATCATTGTTCTGCTTCTCGTTCTCAATTACATCTGTTATGAACTGACCAAGCGTTGGAACAATGTTTTTAAAGCGCACTGGTCCATGGCCAAGCGCATCTCCTGCTATTTGGCCGAACGCAGCGCTGAAAACGGCTTTTCACCTGCCTACGAAATTTTCACCGAGACCTATTTGAGCCAGTATCCCCACCTGAACCGCTATTTCTGCTTTGACAATAGCCGGAATCACACTGGAAGAAGGCGCTATATCCGCACGGCGCAGCTTTTTTCACTGTTTAACATCTGTATTTTCGTGCTTTTGGGGCTTTCTTTACTCTATGTACACCGCGCATTTTTGGCCGAACTTTTTTTCTGATAACAAATCTGGAGGTCTTTATGCCCAAAATGCTTTGTCTCGATTTGGACGAGACCCTTTTGATGCCCGACCTGAGCATCCCGCAACCGGTTGTCGATGCCCTGCGCCGTCTCATTGCGCGCGGCGTCATCGTCACGCTGGCGACCGGCCGTATGTTTCCGTCGGCTAAAAAATACGCCGATCTCATCGGCATCACCGCTCCGCTCGTCGTCTATAACGGCGCTGTCGTTCGCGCTGCGGCCGCTGCGGAACCGCTTCATTCCTCGCCGGTTCCGATGGACGCCATGCGCGATATCATCGACATTGCCGTGTCAAACGGCTGGTATTTGCAGCTTTATAATGACGATAAAATAGTTGTCGCCCAAAAAAGCTGGGAAACCGAGCGGGATCCGGACCTGAAAAACGCCCCTTGTCTCGAAGTCGGGGACTTGCGCGCAGCGGTTCTTGGGCCGACGCCCAAACTGATGACTATGGCCGAGCCGGCCGAGATCGTGCGGCGCAAAGCGCTTTTACAACAGCGCATGGGCAACCGGCTTTATCTGGCGGCTTCCAGCCCATCCCTGCTCGAAATGATGAACTGTAACGTCAGCAAAGCGCATTCACTCGAATGGTTATGCCGCCAATTGGGCATGACATCCGCTGATGCAGTGGCCTGCGGCGATTCGGACAACGATATGGAGATGCTGCTGTGGG
>CANEGK010000072.1 GCA_947427035.1 uncultured Clostridium sp. | reverse complement strand
TAGAAGGTTGTCAATGGGGGGTCACGGGGGGCCACGACCTAAGCGGAGCGAGCCACTGCGGGCCCCCCGTGCCGACTTTTGGTTCTTTTGTTCGGCGACAAAAGAACATCAACGTCCCCCCGCTGCCTCGTATGGGGGCACTCATCTAAAACCCCTTTTCTTTTATAAAAAGAAAAGGGGCTTTCGCATCCTTTGCATATAAAAAGGGGCGGGCCAAAACGGCCCGTCCCGTAAAATGGTTTTTGCTGTTTGCCAAAAACAAGCCCAGGCAGATTATTGCAGCAGCTGCAGAACGCCCTGCGGAACCTGGTTGGCCTGGGCCAGCATGGCCTGGGCCGACTGAATCAGGATGTTGTTCTTGGTGTAGGCCATCATCTCTTCGGCCACGTCCACGTCGCGGATGGTGCTCTCGGCGTCCTGGATGTTCTCGGTCATGACCGACAGGTTGTTGATGGTGTGATCCAGACGGTTCTGGGTCGCGCCCAACGTACCGCGGACGTCAGAGACCGTGTTGATGGCGTCTTTGATGGCGTCAACGGCCTTGGCGGCGCTGTCCTGGTCGGAAATCTTGATTTTGTCCAGTCCCAGAGAAGCGGCGTGCATGTCTTTGATGTTGACCTTGAGCTGGTTGAAGCTGTCGGCCGTGTCGCCGATTTGCAGGGTCAGGCCCTTGGTGGCGTCGGCTTCCTGCGCCGCGACCTTGAAGCCGAAGGACTTCTCGATGTTCTCCAGGGTGTCCAGCGAGGACAGGCCGTTTTCGACGAAGGCGGTCTGGCCCTTAATCTCGGTGAAGGTCATGCGCTTGCCGTCGTGGCCCACGGTGTAAGTGGCGTTGCCCTTGGCCACGTTGGTCAGACGCTCGGCGGCGGTGGTCAGGCCCTCCTTGGTGGTCAGGTCGAGGTCGCCCACATACACCTTGTTGTCGGTGTTGGCGGTGATCAGGGCCTTGTCGGCGGCGTCGGTGGTGAAGGTATAGGCGGTCTTGCCGATGGTGACGGAGCTGCCGTTGCCGGCCATCTCCTTGGTCAGGTCGAAGTAGGTGCTGGCCAGACGTTCGCCCGCACCGTCGGCCTTCTTCTGCAGGACGGTGGTGGACACGTTGTAGTCGCCGCTCAGCTTGGGGGCGTCGGGGGTTTTGGTGGCGAGCGCGCCGGTGAGCTTGGTGGTGTTATCCTTCGCCTTAAAGACCAGCTTGCCATCCGTGATGGTATGATCATTGGCGGTGGTGCTCAGATTGGCCTTGGCTGTGGTATCGGCCAGAACCGCAGTTTTGAGCGCTCCGGCAACGGTGTCAGCGTCAGCGTTCTCGGCAACCTCAACCTTCACATTTCCGGTAGTCGTAACATCCCCGCCGGTCTTGACGAACTCGAAGGTCTTGCCCTCGATGGTGACAGACTGACCGATGACTTCCGCGCCGGTCTTGTCGCCAAAGTCCACTTCGACGGTGGCAGGGGCGGCGGCAGCCGCGACGCCGGTGGCGGTCAGGGTGCCAGCGGTGATGCCATCCCAAGTAGCATCGGTGGTGGGATCAGCCGCAGTGCCTTCTTCAAATTTAATGGAGGTGCCGGTCACAGTAGCAGTCAGAGTTACGCCGTCAACCGTAACCGTTTTCCCGTTAAAGGCAGCGGCGAGCTTTGCAGCGTCCGCCTTATCGGCATCGGCAATGGCAGCGCTGTCGACCGCCATACCAGTTCCGAAGGACAGAGTCAGCTTGGAAGCCGCTTTATCCAGCGCCGCCCCAGCGAGGTTAATGGTGATGCTCGCCTTAGTGCCAGCAGTAGCATCGCCCTTGACCACAGTAGCGGTGTTAGCAGTGGGCGCAGTCACCGTCACAGTGGGGGCCGTGCCAGCGGCGACCGGGTCAGTGGGGTTGACGCCAATAGGATCAGCCGCGGGGGCATCTTTGTCGCTGAGGGCGATGGACACCTTCATGTCGGGATTGACGCTCTCGTCGCTGGTGAAGGCGATGCGGCCCTTGGTAGCGTCGGTATTGGTCGTGTCCACGGTGAACTTGGCGCCGTTGACGGTGAAGTTGGTGGGATCATAGTTAGCGGTGCCGATCTTGAAGGAGACGTCGGTGGTGGTGCCGTCCTTCAGGGCAGCGACAATCTTGGCGCCGTCCAGCTCCGCGCCCTCGGCGAAGTCTTTCGCCAGCGTGCCGGTGAGGGTGACGTCGCCGATCTTCAGGTTGAACTCGGTGCCCTTGACGCCGGAGATTTTGGTGTTGTGGAAGTCCACGGCGAAGGTGCTCTTGTCGGCGGACTGGCCGGCCTCGGAATGGAGGACGGTGTCGGTGCCCAGAACCTTGCCCACGGCGGGGAGCATCCCGGTGGCGTCATACTTGGCGGCCTCGATAGCGCCGCCGTCCATGGAGCCGTCCAGCAGCTTGATGCCGTTGAAGTTGGAGCTGTCGGCGATGCGGTTGATCTCGCTGAGCAGCTGATCAATTTCCTTCTGCATCTGGGCGCGGTCGGTCGTGTTGTCATAGGTGCCGTTGGCCGACTGGCTGGCCAGCTCGACCATACGGTTGAGCATGTCATGCACTTCGGTCAGCGCGCCTTCAGCCGTCTGCACGAGCGAAATGCCGTCCTTCGCGTTCTTCTGCGCCGTTTCCAGACCGGTGATCTGGGCGCGCATCTTCTCGCTGATGGCAAGACCCGCGGCGTCGTCGCCGGCGCGGTTGATCTTGTAGCCAGAGGACAGCTTTTCGAGGTTCGCCTTCATCGCGGACACGTTGTTCGTGTAGTTGCGATAGGCGTTCATAGCCATAATATTATGTTGAATACGCATAAAAAGAATCTCCTTTTCATTATTACAGGGGAATCCTTTCCCCCGTCCATTGGACGTTTCACACAACGGCCGGTGGCCGGCCAAAGCGGGCCGCGTGCAAAAGACCTGTTTGTTTCACAGCAGCGCCGCTGCGCAACGGGCTGCCTGAAAGCAGAATGTGCGGCGGGCGTTCCAAACGGTCCCGCCGGCGAGGCCCTTTTCAGTGCCTACACCCATATAGTCGGACGCCGGCGGAAAAAATTAAGCATCCGCGGGGAATTTTTTTGCCCGGCGCGGGCAAAACGCGCCTTTTGCGCGCAAAAAAGGGCGGGGAAAGCCCCCGCCCCGCCGGTTCCGGCCCGATTTAATGGGAAACGGATTCCGATTCAAACTCCAAAACCGCGCCGGTGACGGCGTCGATTTCCAGCTCGTACTCCCGATGGTTATAAATAATTTCCACCTCGTAAACCTGCCGGCCGTCGTCCCGGTCCAGCTTGAGCTTGCGGATATCGGCGGCCGAAGCGCCGGGCACTTTGGCCAGAGCGATCTCGCGGGCCCTGTCCTGGCTGATCACCGTCTGGCCCGCGGGCGGCGCGTACGATTCCGCGTCGTAATCGACGCTGCGGATTTCGCCGGTGACGGCGTCGATTTCGTAGTCGTATTCCCGGGAATCGCCGGTGTAAAACTCGATGTCATAGACCTGCCGGCCGTCGTCCCAGTCCAGCTTCTGTTCGGTAAAGGTGACCTGCCCGGCGGTCAGCCCGGCGTGCGCCAGCGCTTTGGCTTTGGCGTCTTCTACAGAGAGGACGCCGCCGGCAGGCTTGTCCGTCCCGCCGCCGGAAAAGCTGTCCGCGTCGGTGACCAGACTGCCGGACAGGGTGACGGTGTTGGTTTTGCCGTCCCAGCCGACGCTTTTGCCCATCAGCCCGCCGATGGCGCGAACCGGCAGATAGGTCGAGCCCTGGTACAGCAGCGGGTAGACCGTTTTGCCGTTGACGTCGGCAAAGGTGCGCGCCGTGCCGTCCACCACGATGGTGAAGTCATCCCGGATTTCCACCGAAATGTCCTGGGCGCGGGCCGCGGCGTCCCGCGTGCCCGAAACGGGCGCAGCGGTGCGCGCGCCGCCCAGCGTAGCGGTTTTGGTGTCCTGATTCCAGTCGACGTTTTTGCCCATCAGTTCGCCGATGGCGCGCAGCGGCAGGTAGGTCGTGCCCGCGTATTCGACCGGGTGAACCTGCTGCCCGGCGGCGTTGTAAAAAATCCGCTCGGCGCCGTCTATCACAATGGTAAAGTCAGGCCGCAGCCGCGCCGTCACGGCCGACACCGCCTGTGCGTTTTCCGTCAGAGGCCCCAGCAGCAGGGCTGCGCACAGCAGCGGCAAAGCGCAGCGTAAAGCCAGCTTTTTCAAAAGGGATGTTTGCATATTCAGCTCCTCCTGTTCAGGTTGTTGGTTTCAGTATAGCATTTTCCGGCCAAAAGCTCAAGGGAATCCCTGCCTGCGGCCGGCCGGGCAGGGGGGTGGCAGGCGCTTAGGCGGCGGGTTCGATTCCCCTTTATCAATGCAAAAGGACACGCCCCGAAGGGGGCATGTCCTTTTTGGCGGGAATATGTGGGAATCGAAGCACACCCCGCAAAACCTGCGGTTGTTTTGCGGGGACCCCGATGATCGCTTAGGCGGCGGGTTCGATTCCCCTTTATCAATGCAAAAGGACACGCCCCGCAGGGGGCATGTCCTTTTTGGCGGGAATATGTGGGAATCGAACCCACCTAGGAGGCTCCTAACCCCCATCACTGGTTTTGAAGACCAGGGGGCACACCAGCACCCATCTACTCCCATAGCGCCGAATTATCATACCATGTTTTTCGCTTTTTTGCAAGCTTGAATCACGATCATCCGGCTTCATTTTCTTTACGCCAGAACGCGGGCGTCGCCCACCTTCTTTGTAAACTTCTGTCGGTCAAACTGCTCGAGCAGCGCGACGGCGAACTTGCGCGACGTGCCCAAAAGGTCGCGGAACTCGCCCAGCGTCATCTGGCCGTTTTTTTCAATGGCCTGGCGGCAGACATCGCGCGCGCGTTCGACGCAGGCGGCGTCCATATAAATCTGCGCGTCGAGCCGCACCAGTGCCCCGTCCCCTATCATGGCGGACAGCACCTGATCGATCTGTTTGACCTTTTTGTACTTTTCCAACACCTCGTCGGTCGCGGGCGGCGCAAAGGCGGCATCGCGGTACAGCCCGGCCAGCTCGGCCGTCAGCTTTTCCAGCTCTTCACCCAGCTCGACCTTAAAAGAATATACGGAAATAAGCCCTTTATTCTCTTTCATGGCCTTCTGGGCGATAAAAGCATCCAAAAGCGCGTCGACCTGCGCGATTTCGGCGCGCGGCAGCAGGCGCGAACGCAGCTCTTCGCGGCGCATTCCGCCCTTGAGCGGCTGCTGCTTATGAAAATCGCTCAGCAAATCGAGCGCACGGCGCTTGAGCGTCTGCGCGTAATCGCGGTGAACCACCCGGCCGCCGCCGATGGGCAGCACGCTGCCGGCGCTTTGCAGCGCCTGCAAAAGCTCGACGACCCGTTCGGGCCTGCGCCCCAGCAGCGGCGCGTAAAACTCCGCCGTTTCAAAGGCGTCGCTGTGCTCGCGTACCAGAACCTCGAGCCGCTGCTCGTCGGCGCCCGTTTCCTTGACGTCAAGACGGTCGAGGGCTTCCTGGTCAAAACGCTTGTGCTTGAGCGGGTCGGGGTCGAGCACGACGCCGCCGCCCACCGTCTCGAGCGGCGAATAAAACCGCACGACAAAACGGTCGCCCGCCTTGAGCGAAACCTCTTCCTCGAACCGCAGCTGGGCGTAGCACTGCCCGCCCGCGCCGACCTCTTCGGCGTCGAGCAGCACGACTTTGCACAAAACCTCGCGCGAGCCGTGGTAAAAGTGCAGGCGCGAGCCGTTTTTGACGACGCGCTCGCTGCCGGGCAGCAGACGCAGACGCGCGTCGGCCATCATGGACACGGGCAGCGAGCCGCGGGGCGCGAGCACGGCGCCGCGGTCAACGTCGCCCTTTTTCAGCCCCGCCAGGTTGACGGCGACGCGCTGCCCGGCATAGGCCCGCGCGGTCGGCTGCGAATGCACCTGCAAGCCGCGCGCGCGCGTCGTTTTGCGCGAAGGGTACACCATGATTTCGGCGCCCTCGTCCAGCGTCCCTTCAATCAGCGTGCCGGTGATGACGGTGCCGAAGCCCTCCATCGAAAAAACGCGGTCGACCGGAATGCGGAACTGCGCATCCAGATTTTTGCCCGCGCCCTTCTCGATCATGCCGAAAAGGATGTTCTTCAGTTCGTCGATTCCCTGGCCGGTATAGGCCGACACCGTCACAATGGGCGCGTCCTGCAAAAAGGTGCCCTGCACCCGCTCCGCGACGTCCTCGCGAACGAGCTCGATCCAGTCGGGCTCGACCGTGTCGGCCTTGGTGATGACGACGACGCCCTGCCCGATGCCGAGCAGCGACAAAATGCCCAAATGCTCGACCGTTTGGGGCATGACCCCTTCATCCGCCGCGACGATGAGCATGGCGATGTCGATGCCGCCTGCGCCGGCCAGCATGTTTTTGATGAATTTCTCGTGCCCCGGCACGTCGATGATGCCGGCCCTGCGGCCGTCGGGCAGGTCGAGATAGGCAAAGCCCAGCTCGATGGTGATGCCGCGCTTTTTTTCCTCCTGCAAACGGTCGGTGTCAATGCCCGTCAGGGCGCGGATCAGGCAGGTCTTGCCGTGGTCGACGTGCCCCGCCGTGCCGATAATGATATTGCTGAGCGCATGGTCTGTCATAAAGCCCCAAACACCTCCGTCAAAGCGGCAAAAAGCTCGTCCCCGTCGCCGGGGCGCAGCGTGCGCATGTCGAGCAGCAGCCGGTCGTGGGCAATGCGCCCGACCACCGGGACGGTGCGCGCGCGCAGGCGTTCGTCCAGCGCGGCGGCCGACAGCCGCCCGTCGCGCACGGCGACGCAAAAGGTGGGCAGCAGCCGGGTGGGTACGCTGCCGCCGCCGACCTGCCCGTGCTCCGGCAGGCACTCGCAGTCGACGCCCGCCTGCACAAGCCGGCCGCGCAGCGTCTGCGCGCGCCGGCGCAGCTCTTCCTGCGGCAGGGTCAGCATTTCCAGAATGGGGATGCGCTCATACGGCCGCTCGCCGTCCTGGTAGACGCGCAGCGTCGCCTCGAGCGCCGCCAGCGTCATTTTGTCGACGCGCAGCGCGCGGGTCAGCGGATTTTTCTTCATGCGCTCAATGAGCTCCCGTTTGCCGGCAATGATGCCGGCCTGCGGCCCGCCCAGCAGCTTGTCGCCGCTGAAACACACGACGTCGGCCCCCGACGCCATCGCCTGAAAGACCGTCGGCTCGTCGCCCAAATCGGCGCGCGCGGCATCGCATAAAGCGCCCGAACCCAGGTCGTAAATGAGCGGCAGGCCGTGCCCGTGGGCGATATCGGCCAGCGCGCGCGCGTCCACCTCTTCGGTAAAGCCCAGAATACGGTAGTTGCTGGTGTGAACCTTTAAAACGGCCCCGGTCGCCTCTGTAATGGCGGCGTGATAATCCTGCGGATGGGTCTTGTTGGTGGTGCCCACCTCGCGCAGAATGCCGCCGCTCATCTCCATAATCTCGGGCACGCGGAAGGATCCGCCGATTTCGACCAGCTCGCCGCGCGATACGACGGCCTCTTTCCCCGCGACCATGGTGCTGAGCACCAGCAGCACGGCGGCGGCGTTGTTGTTGACGACCATAGCGCTTTCACAGCCGAGCAGACGCTGCAAAAGCCCGTCGACATGGCTGTGCCGGCTGCCGCGCCGGCCCTCGACAGGGTCGTATTCCAGCGTGCTGTACCCGCCCGCCACGGCGGTGACGGCCCGCACCGCCTCATCGCACAGCGGCGCGCGGCCCAGATTGGTGTGCAGCACGACGCCGGTGGCGTTGACGACGGGGCGCAGGGATGCGCGCTCGCCCTCTTCCAGTCTGCGCGCGCAGCTTTCCGCCGCGGCCCGGGCCGAAACCTCGGGCTCGCCGCCCTGCAAAATATCGCGCCGCAGGCCGTCTATCGTGGCGCGGGCATACTCGGCCGTCACATCGCGGCCCCACCGTTCGGCCGCCTCGCGCAGCGCGTTTTGCCGCAGCACCTCGTCAATCTGCGGCAGGCGCCGCAAAAGATCTTTATTCATGGGTCAACCTCCTTAGCAGGTTAAGAAACATTATACCATAGCCGGCGGCAAAAGCGAAGCATTTCTGCGCAAACCAAAAGCCCGGACATTTGTCCGGGCTTTTGGCTGCGTGGGGCAGGTTTATAGGTTTATAGGTCTTCGTCTTTGACAAAGTGTGCAATCCTGTCTATGCAGTCGGGGCAGAGCCGGATGCAGCCGAACTCCTGAAGGCCCCTTTTGAACTCCATACAGCAGCTGCACTCCCTGCC
>CANEGK010000071.1 GCA_947427035.1 uncultured Clostridium sp. | reverse complement strand
ATCACCTGTCACGCACGCGGCGCCGCCTTTCTGAAACCGGGGGTTGGATGCGTTGTCGATATAGGGGGACAGGATTGTAAAGCTATTTTACTTGACAGAGATGGACTGGTTGCCGATTTCGCTATGAACGACAAATGCGCTGCGGGAACAGGGCGGTTTGTGGAAATGATGTGCCGTATTCTAGATTGCGATGTAGATCAGATCGACAGCTTTGTGGCGGGCAGAACGCCGGTCGCCATCACGAGCATGTGCACTGTGTTCGCAGAAAGCGAAATCATCAGTTTGTTGGCCGAAGGGCACAACCGCGGCGACATTGCGCTGGGCGTCATTCAGTCCATCTGTCGCCGCACCGCCTACTTTGCGCAAAAGCTCAATCCGGAGGGCAGCGTGTTTTTCAGCGGAGGGCTGGCCCGTTTTGACGCCTTTCGCGCTGCGCTTGAAGGCTTTATCGGAATTCCGGTTCGAACAAGCACGATGAGTCAGTTTGCCGGCGCCATTGGCGCCGCCGTCATTGGCTGGGAAAAAAAGAAAAGCAGCAGGGTCCGGCAGGGTATTTGATTGCAGGCCGTGAACTTTGTTGAAAGACAGGGCTTGACAAGGCAAAAAAATGTAGTATAATAAAGCGCATATTGACTCATGAGGAGAATCTGCCAAGTGAAATTTTCCATCGTTGCCATTTTCTTTTTTGCGTATTATTACTTTTACTTTATGGATTCTAAAGTAAAAGCGATTTGTTGTGCAAAAATGTAAATGCAATCGAGCCGGACGGCCTTGAGTTGATGTTTATATGAGCCTGAAATGGCCACGCAAATCGTTGCGTGGCCATTTTTATTTTACCAGGAGGTTGTGAATAACATGATAGCAGTATTAAAGCCCGGTACGACCCTGCGCCAGCGCGAGAACCTGATCGCGTGGTTTAAAGCGCAGGGATTGAACGTGCATGTTTCCGAAGGACAGATCCATACGGTGCTCGGCATCATTGGCGATACAAGGCAGGTGGATATCGACCTTCTGCAAAGCCTTGATATTGTCGACTCGGCCAAGCGCGTCAGTGAAACCTATAAACTGGCCAGCCGGACCTTTCACCCGCAGGACAGCGTCATTTCCGTCGGCGGGCATAAAATCGGCGGCGGCAACTTCCAAATCATCGCAGGGCCGTGTTCTATAGAAAGCAAGGAACAAATCGCCGAAGTGGCGCAGGCCGTCAAAGCAAGCGGAGCGGCGCTGCTGCGCGGCGGCGCGTTCAAGCCGCGCACGTCACCCTATGACTTTCAGGGATTGCAGGGCGACGGCCTTCAATATCTGTCCGAGGCCAAAAAGTTGACAGGCATGCCCATCGTCACCGAGATTATGAACGCCGAACATTTGCCGCTTTTTGAAGATGTCGACGTCATTCAGGTTGGTGCGCGCAACATGCAGAATTTCGAGCTGCTGAAAGCGCTGGGGAAGACCGATAAAATCATCCTGCTTAAGCGCGGCCTGTCTAGCACGCTCAAAGAACTTTTGATGAGCGCTGAATATATCATGGCCGGCGGCAATGAAAACATCATTTTGTGCGAGCGCGGCATACGCACCTATGAGACAAGCACCCGGAATACGCTGGATCTTTCTGCCGTGCCCATGCTGCATGAAATGACCCATCTGCCCGTTATTGTGGACCCCAGCCATGCGACCGGCAAAGCCCGACTGGTGCTGCCTATGGCCATGGCCGCCGCCGCCGCCGGGGCCGACGGGCTGATGATCGAGGTACACAACGACCCGATGCACGCGCTTTGTGACGGAGCGCAATCGCTGACGCCCGCACAGTTTGACGAACTGGCGCGCAAGGTAGCCCGTATTCGTGAGGTTGCTGTGCAATGACGATAGCGATTGTGGGATTGGGGCTGATTGGGGGATCGGCGGCCAAAGCCTATCATAAGGAAGGGCATACGGTATATGGTCTGGACAGTGACGAAACGGTGCTGGGCTTTGCACAGCTGGCCGGCGTGGTGTCGGCTCGGCTGGACAGAAAAAACCTGCATGACTGTATGTGTCTGCTGATAGCGCTGCCGCCCGCTGCGGCCGTCCGATTTCTGCAGGATTGGGCGCCTGATGTACCGCAGCAATGTCTGGTGATGGATTTGTGCGGCACCAAGCGCGCCGTTTGCGAACAGGGATTTGCGCTGGCCGCGCAATACGGTTTTACCTTTGTCGGCGGGCATCCGATGGCGGGCAGCCACCATTCAGGCTATGCGCACAGCCGGGATGATTTGTTTGCCGGGGCCTCGATGATTGTAGTGCCGCCTGTCACTGACGATATGGCTTTTCTGGAAAAGATCAAGGCATTGCTCGAACCGCTTAAGCTGCGCTGCATCACTGTTGCGACAGCTGAAGAGCATGACAAAAACATCGCTTTCACATCACAGTTGGCCCATGTGGTATCTAACGCATATATAAAAAGCCCCACAGCAGGGCAGCACAAAGGCTTTTCGGCGGGCAGCTATCGCGATTTGACTCGGGTTGCATGGCTGGCGCCCGACATGTGGACCGAACTGTTTCTGGAAAACCGCGATCATCTGATTGGGGAAATTGACGGCCTGATCGCCGCATTGTCGGAATACCGTGACGCCATGCAGCGGGGAGACGGTGACGAGCTGCGCCGGCTTTTGGATGACGGAAAACGCAGAAAAGAGGAGGTAGACGGATGTATGCCCTGACAGCGTCGGGCGTACGCCCGTATGAAATACACATTGGATCCGGGCTGCTCGAACGGTCTGGGGGAGTGATTCGCAGCGCCACGGGATGTGTGTCGGCAGTGCTGGTGACCGACGACATGGTCGGCGAGCTGTACGGCGACTGTGTGCAGAAGAGCCTGGAGCGGGCCGGCTGCCGGGCGGTTCGCTTTACCTTTCCACATGGCGAAGAATCCAAAAACATGGAAACCTACGCACGGCTGCTCGGTTTTCTCGCTGAAAACCGTCTGACGCGCTCCGATGCGGTCATCGCTTTGGGCGGCGGTGTCGCAGGCGATCTGGCCGGTTTTGCTGCGGCCACTTTTCTGCGTGGTATGCCGCTGGTGCAGCTGCCGACCACACTGCTCGCCGCTGTCGATTCTTCGGTGGGGGGCAAAACGGCTGTCGACCTGCCGCAGGGAAAAAACCTGGCCGGTGCGTTCCACCAGCCATCGCTCGTGCTGTGCGATTGCGATACGCTCAGCACCTTGTCGGATGACGTCTTCCGCGACGGCTGCGCCGAGGTGATCAAGTATGGCGTCATCGGCGATCAAACATTTTTTCATTCATTGAACAAACCGGTCTGGAAGCAATGCGAAACGGTCATTGCCCGCTGTGTGCAGATGAAAAGCAATATCGTCAGCCGGGACGAGCGTGATAAGGGCAAGCGGCAGCTTTTGAACTTTGGCCATACCATTGGCCATGCTATCGAGCAATGCAGCCATTTTTCCGTCAGCCACGGCAGCGCTGTCGCCATCGGAATGGCGCATATGGCGCGCGCCGCTTATCGTATGGGATTTTGTGATCGCTCCTGCGCCGAGGAGCTGGAGGCACTTTTGCAGGCGTATAAACTGCCGACACAGACGAGCTTCAGTCCGGGCGAACTGGCGGACGCTGCCTTGTCCGATAAAAAGCGCGCAGGATCGCAGCTGGCGTTGGTCGTTCCAAAAAAAATCGGACATTGCATCTTGCATCGCGTTGCGGTAGAAGAGCTGGAAAGCATCTTTCAGAAGGGGGCGCGGCCGCTGTGAACATACGAATCGCTCGTCCGTTACAAGGAGGCTGCATCGAAGCGATCCCTTCCAAATCGCAGGCGCACCGTCTGCTCATTGGAGCAGCATTGGCCGGCGCGCCAACGCGAGTAGACTGCTCCGCACCGTCACAGGATATAGAAGTTACGGCCGACTGCCTGCGCAGTCTGGGCGCCGCTGTTGAGTATGACGGCTTGGGTTTTCAGGTAGAGCCCATTCGGCAGGTGCGGCGCGGGCAAACACTGCAATGCCGCGAAAGCGGCTCAACGCTGCGTTTTTTATTGCCGGTGGCTGGTGCGCTGGGAGCGGATTGCCGCTTTTTGATGGAAGGACGGCTGCCGCAGCGGCCGCAGGAAGCGCTGCTCGCCGTGTTGGCAGCGCATGGCTGCACAGTGTCAAAGCCCGCGCCCGGCTGCATAGAGCTATGCGGGCAGCTGCGGGGCGGGAACTTCGAGATACCGGGAAATATTTCGTCACAGTTCATCAGCGGACTTTTGATGGCGCTGCCGGTACTGGACAGCGGCAGCTGGCTGACGGTATCCGGGTCGATGCAGTCAAGGCCGTACATCGACATGACCCTGGAAATGTTGCGGCGATTTCAAATCCCGGTAAAAGAAGAAGAGGGCCGCTTTTCTATTGCAGGAGAAGCCCGTTATACAACACCAGGTCGTGTTTCGGCAGAAGGAGACTGGTCAAACGCAGCTTTCTGGCTGTGCGCCGGGGCGATATGCCTGCAACCAATATGCTGTAAAGGTTTAAACCTTTCGTCTTTTCAGGGGGATAAAGCGATTCTTTCCCTGCTGAACAGGATGGGTGCAGACGTGCAACAGGCGGACGGCGCGCTTTGCATCAGTCCTTCACCGCTGCGCGGTGTGGAAATTGACGCGTCGGACATCCCGGATCTGGTGCCGGTGTTGGCAGCCGTCGCAGCGCTGGCCCAGGGAACGACACGGATATCCAACGCGCAGCGGCTGCGTCTGAAGGAAAGCGATCGTCTGCGCGCAGTGACCGATGCTCTCAGCGCGCTGGGGGCCGATATTCGAGAAGAGCCTGACGGATTGCTGATTGAAGGAAAGCCCCGTTTGAAAAGCGGTATTGTCGATTCCTGCGGGGATCACCGTATTGCCATGATGGCGGCAGTGGCTGCCGCCGGCTGCGAGGGTCCTGTCACCGTTTTGGGTGCGCAGGCGGTACAAAAATCGTACCCCGCATTCTGGCAGCATTATCGGCTGCTGGGCGGGCAGGCAGAGGAGTGCTGACAAATGGCGTCGTCTTATGGAAACAACATTAAAATTACCATTTTTGGCCAGTCGCACGGCCCAGTCGTCGGCGTGACCGTCGAGGGCCTTCCGGCCGGCCTGCACATAGACGCAGAGGAGCTGCGGGCCTTTATGGCGCGGCGCGCGCCGGGCGGAAGCCTGTCGACGCCGCGGAAAGAGGCCGACAAGGTCGAGTTCATCAGCGGGGTTTATCAGGGGCATACCTGCGGCGTACCGCTGACCGCTGTCATTCGCAATGCCAATGTGCGTCCGCAGGATTATGACAATCTGGTTTTGACGCCGCGGCCGGGGCACGCCGATTTCACCGGACATGTTAAATACGGCGGATTTGAAGATCCATCGGGCGGCGGGCATTTTTCGGGCCGCCTGACGGCGCCGTTGTGTATTGCGGGGGCGCTGTGCATACAAATTTTACGCGCCAAGGGAATTGAAATTGCCGCTCACATTGCCGCGATTGGGCAGGTGCGCGACCGTCCGTTTGATCCTGTATCGGTGTCAGACAAAGATTTTACTGCGCTGCGGCAGAGCGGCCTGCCCGTTCTGGACGAACAGCAGGGCCTGAAAATGCGGGCGGTGATCGAACAGGCCCGCGCCGGCGGCAATTCGGTAGGCGGCGTCATCGAATGCGCTGCCGTGGGTCTGCCCGCCGGTTTGGGGGACCCCATGATGGACGGCATGGAAAACCGCATCGCCGCTATTGTATTTGCCATTCCGGGTGTCAAAGGCATTGAATTCGGCAGCGGTTTTGCAGGGGCGGCGCTCTGGGGTTCGCAAAATAACGACGCTTTTTATGTGCAGGACGGCGCCGTCCGTACCCGGACCAACAACCACGGAGGCATTCTGGGGGGTATTACCTCGGGAATGCCGCTGATTTTCCGCGCCGCCGTCAAGGCAACCCCTTCGATTGCGCGTGAGCAGGAGAGCGTCAATTTAAAGACCCTGCGCGGAGAGGTCCTGCGCGTCAAAGGGCGGCATGACCCCTGTATTGTTCCGCGCGCCGTGCCCTGCGTTGAAGCTGCGGCCGCCATTGCTTTGTATGACGCCTGGTTGGAGCAGAAAAAATACCTGCAAGGAGAAGACAAATGACCATTGAGGAACTGAGAGCGCAAATCGATGAGGCCGACGCACAGCTGCTGTCCGCCTTTGCACGCCGCATGGAAACGGCCAGTCAAATTGCTGATTATAAGCGCGAGCATGGCCTCCCTGTATTGGACAGCGCGCGCGAACGGCAGAAGCTGGCCGACGTTGCAAATCGGGCCGAAACGCTCGTCAAGCCCTATGTAGGGGCGCTGTACAGCCTGCTTTTTGAGCTGAGCCGGCTGCACCAGGGAGAAAAGCTGACGCCGCAGAGCAGGCTGGAGCAGCACGTTTTGCAGGCGGTCGAGCAGACGGAGCGGCTTTTCCCGCCCGAAGCGTCGGTCGCCTGTCAGGGAATGGAAGGCGCTTTTTCACAGCAGGCGTGCGAAAAGATTTTCAAGCTGCCGAATATCCTGTATTTTAAAACCTTTGACGCGGTGTTTGCCGCCATTGACAAAGGTTTGTGCCGTTACGGCGTCCTGCCGGTGGAAAACAGCACGGCCGGCTCGGTCAACCGTATTTATGATTTGATGATGCAGTATGATTTCAGCATTGTTCGCTCCGCGCGGCTGAAGGTGCATCACAATCTGTTGGCCAGGCCGGAAACGGTATTGGGCGATATCCGCGAAGTCTTTTCGCACCCGCAGGCGCTGAGCCAGTGCGCCGAATACCTGGCCGCCCTGCCCGGCGTCAGGGTGACGCCCTGTGAAAATACCGCCGTCGCAGCGCAGAGGGTGTCGCAGTCGGGGCGGAATGACGCCGCCGCGCTGGCATCCATGTCGTGCGCAGAGCTGTACGGCCTGCAATGCCTACAGGCCGACGTGCAGGACTCGGACAGCAACTATACCCGCTTTATCTGCATTTCCAAAAAACTGGAGATCTATCCGGGTGCTGACCGCACCAGCCTGATGATGGTGCTGCCACACCGGCCGGGCTCACTGTACCAGGTGCTGTCGCGCATTTATGCATTGGGGATCAATCTTCTCAAGCTGGAAAGCCGGCCGCTTCCCGGCCGCGATTTTGAGTTCATGTTCTACTTTGACCTGGAAACCTCGGTCTATTCACCTGAATTTGCCCGTATGCTGCGTGAAATCGAGCAAATGGCGCAGCAGTTTAAATATCTGGGCAGTTATCTGGAGCTGGTATGATGAAACGGTTTGGGCTGCTGGGAGAAAGGCTGACGCACAGCTTTTCACCGCAGATTCATCGGGCTTTGGGATGTTATGAATACAAGCTATACGAAAAAGCACCTGACGAGCTGGATGCTTTTTTGAAATCCGGTGGGTTTGACGGACTGAATGTCACTATTCCCTATAAGCAGGCGGTCATTCCGTATTGTGCCGGGCTTTCAGCGCAGGCGGCAGCCATCGGCAGCGTCAACACGCTGATCCGCCGCCCGGACGGCACACTGTGGGGAGAAAATACCGATTACAGTGGTTTTTCCGCTCTGCTGCATCGATCGGGATTGTGCGTGCACGGAAAAAAAGCGCTGGTGCTGGGCAGCGGCGGCGCGTCCAAAACGGTGCAGGCGGTTCTGCGTGACGCGGGCGCGCAGTGCGTTGTCATTTCGCGCACGGGCGAAGACCATTATGGCAATTTGGACAAACATTCTGACGCCCGCGTTCTGGTCAACACGACGCCGGTCGGCATGTACCCGAACAACGGGCAGTCGGCGGTCGATTTGGGACTTTTTCCACAGTGCGAAGGGGTCTTTGATCTCATTTATAATCCGGCGCGGACCCGGCTGATGCTCGACGCGCAGAAGCGGGGGATTCCCGCTTTTGGCGGGCTTTTCATGCTGGTCGAACAGGCGCGCTGCGCCGCCGGGCTTTTTACGGGACAGACGCCCGAGCAAAAGCTAACAGAGCGCCTAACCGCTCAACTTGCCCTTGAAACACAGAATATCGCTTTGATCGGAATGCCGGGCTGCGGCAAAACGACTGTCGGACGCGCGCTGGCCGGGCTGCTCGAGCGGGATTTTTATGATATTGATGGGCAAATCGAACAACAGGCGGGGAAGAGCATCCCCGATATTTTTGCACAGGATGGCGAAGACGTTTTTCGGCAGCTGGAAAGCAAGGTACTGGCCGACCTTTCGCGCCGGAGCGGTGCGGTGATCGCCACAGGCGGCGGCGTTGTCACCCGGCCGGAAAACGAGGATCTTCTGCGCCAGAACAGCGTTATCGTCTGGCTGCGGCGGGAGTTAACCGACCTGCCGGTCAACGGGCGGCCGCTGTCGCAAAGCCGGCCTTTGACCCAAATCGCCGCAGAACGGACACCGCTTTACAGCGCATGGAGCGATATTG
>CANEGK010000070.1 GCA_947427035.1 uncultured Clostridium sp. | reverse complement strand
CACCCGCGAGCAGTCCATCGTCACCATGATGCGCCTGTTCGACATCGTAAAATAAAGAAGATGCAAAGCAAAAGGGCAGCACCGAAAGGGCGCTGCCCTTTTTGCGCAGAAGAGCGGAGAAAATACGGAGAAAAAATGCAGAATATAGAGCTTGATAATCGAATATATGTTCGATATAATAAAAGTATCAAAAAAGAAGGGGGAAAACCGGTGAAAGATTGGAAAAAACAAACGGCCGAGGATTTAAAGCGCTATCGCCTGCTGCGGGCGAGCCTGAAAACGCTGCCCGGGCGTGTGCGCCTGTTGGAGGAATCTGTCCATGACCGGCCGGCAGCCGCGCAGGAAGTGGAAAAGCTGGCGCGCGGCATGGAGCTGGCGCGCCGTCAGTGCGACGCCATCGACTGCGGCCTGGCCTGCCTGAGCGAAGATGAACAGCGGGTGCTCACAAGGTTTTTCATCGACCGGGAGCCGGGCTGCGCCGGAATCCTGTGCGAAGAGCTGGGGTGCGAGCAGGCGCAGGTCTACCGCGTTCGCGAGCGGGCGCTGCAAAAAATGGCGCTTGCGATGTATGGGCCGGCAGAATAAAGGCGAGGAGGCTATATGGTGGCCGTTTTGGGCGGATAAGCGCAGGAACCCCACCCTTTTACAGTACCAGCGACCAGAGGAAATCGGCGACGAAGGGTTGCGCCAGCATCATGACGGCAGCGGTCAGCGCCAAAAGCGCAGCGCATTCCCGCAGGCTGCCTCCCGGTGTCGGCGGCGCTGAAGCGGCTGGCTTTATGAAAAGCCGTGCCAGCAGGCACCCGATAATAGCACCTGCCGTATTGGTGAGTAAATCGTCGATGTCGGTCAGCCGAAAGGTAAAGAGCTGTGCGAGCTCGATAAAGGCCGAAAGGCCTAAGCCAAGCAGCGCCGCCCGGCGCGGCGTGCGGAAATCCGGCCAGAGTAAGGCAGCAAAAAGCCCGACTGGTATAAAAAGGACGATATTTAATAACTCGTTTTGAAAAAAGGCCAGGGGCGCGCTGAAGCCGCCCAGGAATGGAACCCAGTTGACCGAAAAGTCAAGGGTGTGCGAGAAAACACCGGGCAGGCCGACAACAGAAAAGACGGCAGCTGCGTATAGAGAAAAGAGCAGGATGAGCATACGGCGTGCGGGCGGCTCTTTTTGTCTTCGGAAAAGGAGCAGCGGTACAAGAAAGAGAGCAGCGGACAGCGTTTCAAGGGCAACGGAAAACAGGCGGAACATAGAAAACCCCCTTTTGAGTAGTTGTCTGGCCCAGCATACCATAAAAAGCAAAGAAAAAACCCAGCGAATTTCTTATTTTTTCTTTACAAAAGCAATACGCCTTTCGTCGGCCCGGGCAGTTTTGCGGGGGAGAAGGCATCGGTCAAAAGGTTTTATGCAGTTTTTTTGACTTTTGGCAAAAAAAACTTGCATCCGTGCGGCGGATATGCTATACTAAATACTGCTGTATCTGCAAGTGCGCTGGTATGCGCTTTGCAGGCTGAAAATGAAAACAAAAGCCGGGCTGCTTTGTGGCGGCGGCATTTCCCCGCTTCGGCGGGCAGATATTTGGGGGTTTGACAAAATGGAAACCGCGCTCACTGTTGTTCAGGTCATTGTTTCGCTGGTGCTCATTGCCACCGTTTTGTTCCAGTCCGGCAAATCGGCCGGCCTTTCCGGTTCGATTGACGGCTTTGCAGACACGTTTTTTGGGAAAAACAAGGCGCGCTCGCTCGACGCCAAGCTGGAAAAGCTGACCGGCATCTGCGCCGTCGTCTTTATTCTGCTCACCTTTGTTTTGGCGATGCTCTTTTAAGAAACCGGACCACAAAGACATGCTTCGGCATGTCTTTTTCTCTCTTGGCACACCGCGGCGCGGCCGCAGAATATAAAAAAAGGATGGATGACCTATGGCTGACAACAAAAAGCTTGTCAACGCAATTACCCCGATGGATCAGGATTTTGCGCAGTGGTACACCGACATCGTCAAAAAAGCCGAGATGATCGATTATTCCAGCGTGCGCGGCTGCGTTGTCATCCGACCTTACGCCTATGCCATCTGGGAAAACATACAGAAGATTTTTGACGGCATGATCAAAGCGCGCGGCCATGAAAACGTCGCCATGCCCCTGTTCATTCCCGAGTCGCTGCTGCAAAAGGAAAAGGACCATGTCGAAGGCTTTGCGCCCGAGGTGGCGTGGGTCACGCACGGCGGCAGCGAAAAGCTGGAAGAGCGCCTGTGCGTCCGGCCGACGTCGGAAACGCTGTTTTGCGAGCATTACGCCCACATCGTCCAATCGTGGCGCGATCTGCCCAAGCTGTATAATCAGTGGTGCAGCGTGGTGCGCTGGGAAAAGACGACCCGGCCGTTTTTGCGCTCGCGCGAGTTTTTGTGGCAGGAGGGCCATACCATCCACGCCACCGAGGAAGAGGCGCGGCGTGAAACGCTGGAAATTTTGGACTGCTATGCCGAGCTCTGTGAAAAATACCTGTGCATCCCGGTTATCAAGGGGCGCAAGACCGACCGCGAAAAGTTCGCCGGCGCTGAGGAAACCTATACGATAGAGGCCATGATGCATGACGGCAAGGCGCTGCAGAGCGGCACCAGCCATTACTTTGGCCAGGGCTTTGCCAAAGCCTTCGGCATCCAGTTTGCCGACAAACAAAACAACCTGTCATATGTACACCAGACCTCGTGGGGCATTTCGACCCGCCTGATCGGCGGCATCATCATGACCCACGGCGACGACGAAGGGCTGGTTCTGCCGCCCGCCGTCGCACCCATCCAGATAGCCGTCATCCCGGTCGCCCAGCACAAGCCCGGCGTTTTGGAAAAGGCGCAGGAAGTCGCGCAGACGCTGCGCGCCGCCGGCTTCCGCGTCAAGCTGGACGACAGCGAGCAGAGCCCCGGCTGGAAGTTTGCCGAATATGAAATGCGCGGCGTGCCGCTGCGGCTGGAGCTGGGCCCCCGCGATATCGAGCAGGGCGTCTGTGTGCTGGTGCGCCGCGACAACCGCGAAAAGATGACCGTCGCGCTCGACGGTCTGGCCGCCGCTGTCAGCGAACAGCTGGAGCAGTTTGCACAGGCCATTTACAAAAAGGCAAAAGACAACCTCGATCAGAATATCGTCAGCGCCCGCACCATCGACGAGATGAAGGCGGCGCTTGTGGGCCGGCCCCGCTTTGTCAAGGCCATGTGGTGCGGCGACGAAAAGTGTGAAGAGGCGATTAAGGAGCTGACCGGTATGCCGTCGCGCTGTATGCCCTTTGAGCAGGAGCAGGTGGGCGAGGTTTGCCCGGTCTGCGGCAAGCCGGCGCACAAAATGGTCATTTTCGGCATTGCCTATTGACAGAAAAGTTTTGACTGCCTTTCAGAAACCCCGGCGCACCCAAGTGCGCCGGGGTTTTTGCAGGCGGGAAAAGGACGAGTTGTAAAAAAACGGAAAACACCTTGACAGGGCAGGGAGAAATTGTATATGATAAACAGGAAACAGCGCGCTTTGCCGCGCCAATCAAGCAGAATCCGTAAAAATAAGGAGGAGTCAATATGAAAAAGTACGAATGCCCCTGCGGCTATGTGTATGACGAACAGGCCGGCGACCCCGAGCACGGCATCGCCCCCGGCACCAAATGGGAGGATGTGCCCGCTGATTTTGTCTGCCCGGTCTGCGGTCTGGACAAGAGCGCCTTTTCCGCACAGTAAAAAGCCCGCATCGGCGGATTGAAAACGGAAAAAGAGCAACAAAAAAGCGCAACTTACGTTGCGCTTTTTGCCTGTAGACAAGCCACAGAAGGGAGGTGTGTATGTGAAAAGTGTAAAGCAAAAGAAAAAAGAAAAGTTTAAGTGCTTGATTTTCATATAATATACCATATTTATATGGAGTTGTAAATAGAATTTTCGAAAATTTCCTGTGAACAGAGCTAAGTATATACTTAAATTATTGTTCGTATATCACGAAATGCCCATGTGGGCAAAAAAATCGGCTGTCGAAATGCCGCTGGGGCGGTTATAGCGCCCGATGGAAAAAAGGCATTCGGGCTGGCCGGGAATAAGCGTGGTCACCTGCTCGTAACAGGAAAGGGTGGCGGAAAAGCCCATTTCACGCAGGATATCGTCGGCTCCGTCGGAAATCTGGCCGTAGGGATAGGTAAAAACCAGGGGCGTCAGGCCGCAGCGTTTGGTCAGCGCATCCTGTACGCGCTGGGCGTCGGCCGTCAGCACGGCGCGGTATTGTTCGGCGCTCTCGCCGGAAAGCCGCATGGAGCCGCGGCGCGGGGACTGATTGTGAAAGCCCCAGGAATGGTTACCGATTTCCACCCGGCCGGTGGCCGCCAGCGCGGCAATGTCGTCCCACGTCATGTGCCCGTAGTTGGGGTTGGGGTCGGGCGTGTCGGTAAAACGCTGCGCGTAGTCGCCGACAACGGAGACCAGCGCGCAGGCGTCGTTGCGTTCAAGAATGTCGGGCAGGTACAGAAGGTTGTTGAGGTAGCCGTCGTCCAGCGTCAGCAGAACCGGCTTTTCGGGCAGAGCGCCGCCGTTTAAAACATAGTCGACGGCCTGGCGCAGAGTGACCGTCTGGTAGCCGTGCTCTTTCAAATAGATCAGATCGGCCTCGAGGGTTTCGGGCGAAAGCACATATTGCCCGGCGCGCGCCGGGTCCATCAGCAGGCTGTGGTACATGACGACGGGCAGGGGGATTCCCTGCGGGCCGGCGGCCGCCGAAGCCGGCGCGTTGCGCGGCGGCAGCGAAAAAAAAGGCAGGCCGATGAGAACGGCCAGAACCAGTACGGTGGAAAAAAAGCGCCGCAGCGTGCGGCGGCGTGCGACAACAAACAACATCATATAGAGGCCTCCGCTTTCGGATTTACTGTATTTATACGAAGCCGCCCGGCGCGTTATACATCGCGGCCCACCCGGCAGGACGGGAAAATACCGCGCCGCAGGCGAAGTTGACAAAAACGCTTTACAACCGGTAATGAAAAGGTTATAATAAACAATACGTTTGGGTTTTTTGTCAAACGCGGGGGTATTATGGTTAAAGATTTTCCAAGGACGCTGTCGCTGCTGCGGCAGGAAAAAAAGATAAGCCAAAGGCAGGCGGCCGGCGAGCTGGGGGTTTCGCAGGCGCTGCTGTCGCATTATGAAAACGGCATCCGCGAACCGGGGCTGTCCTTTGTCGTGCGCGCCGCCGATTATTACGGCGTTTCATGCGACTATCTGCTGGGGCGCACCATGTCGCGCGAGGGCAACGCCATCGCGGCTGAGGACGTCCCCGACGTTTCGGAGGAAAAGGGCAATGTCCTGCGCGGCAGCGCGATGGCGTTGCTGAGCAAAAAGCTCATTGTCAACACAAGCACGCTGCTGCTCGATCTCATCGGCAAAAGCGACAGCCGCCAGCTGACGCAGGAAGTCACGTCGTACCTGTTTGCCGCCCTTTATAAGGCGTACCGGCTGGTGTATATTGTGAGCGGCGTGGGGAGCGAGGCGACCTTTTCGGTGCCTGCGGCCTATTTTTCCGAGCTGTGCGACGCAGAGATGAAGCTGTGCGAGCGCCGTATGCGCGGCCTGGCTTCGGCCGAGCACAGAAAGCGCGCGCCTATCGAGCTGCCCGACATGAGCATCGACGGCGTGCAGAAGGCGTACCCCAATCTGGCGCCTTCGCTTTTTTCCGTGCTCCACACGGTCGGCGCAAAGCTGGAAAGCCTGGAGCAGCAAAAGTAATACGGCGCCGGCTTGACAGGGCGTATGCCGGCGGACAGGCTGAAACAAAAACACACCGCAGCGGGGGAACCGAGCATGAAAACAAAACAGAATCCCGGCCTTTTTGCCATACTTGCCGGCGTTGCTTTTGCCGTGTCGGCGCTTTTGCAGATTCTGGTGACGGTCGAATATTTTTCGCTGACCAACCTTTTGTTCCTGATCAGTTACGCCATGCTGGCCGCCGTGCTCTTTATGAAGCGGCGGAATACGCTGTTTCTGATCCCGGCGGCCGTGGTGGCCGGGCTGGATCTGTATGCCACAGTCCGCACGCTGATTTTGACGGCCGACGTCGCCGACTACATACCGGCCTATCACTTTTTGATGTTCAATGATATTCTCGACACGTTGGCCAAGCTGACGCTGGCCCTTGCGGCGCTGCGCATTGTGGCCGGGCGGCCGCAAACGCAGGAACGGAGTAAGCACCTGGCCTATATTTCCGTGGGCCTGTCGGCCTGCTACATCGCCTTTGGCCTGCTCAGCTCCCTGTTTTTTACCGAATCGGTTGCCGGTTTTTTGGGAATTGCGATCAGCGGCGGCGCCATTTTGCTGGCAGCATTGTGGCTAAGCGCGGAGGAAAAGGCGGAAGACGGTGGAGCCGACGAGCCGGGGCTTGACTGGTAGCCCGCTCTGCCAAAGAAAAAACAAGAGAAAAGTCTTGACAAGGGCAGGATGACACGATATAATATTCAACGTGCCGTACGGCAGTCCGGCCTGATAAGCTGGTGTAGCTCAGTTGGCAGAGCGCGTGATTTGTAATCTCGAGGTCGCAGGTTCGACCCCTGTCACCAGCTCCATCAACATACAGCAGGACAATTGAATAGGGGAGGTTTCCCGAGTGGCCAAAGGGGGCAGACTGTAAATCTGTTGTCAGTGACTTCGGTGGTTCGAATCCACCACCTCCCACCAAAAGCAGATGCAATGGATGTTGCATCTGCTTTCGTTATAATCAGCGGCCCGATTGGCCGGCATTTTTCAGGAAAGGCGGTTTTACACATGAATGAAGAGATCAGGCAATTGATAGCGGCGGCCGACAAAGCCATTCAGGAAGAGCGTTTTGACGACCTGATGGACTTTTACACCGACGACGCCGTGCTCGTCGTCAAGCCCGGGCTGGAAGCGAAAGGGAAAGCCGCCATTCGCGCGGCCTTTGTCAAAATCGCGGCCTATTTTCAAAACAGCGTCGTGCCC
This sequence comes from uncultured Clostridium sp., assembly GCA_947427035.1. Classification (GTDB taxonomy): domain Bacteria; phylum Bacillota; class Clostridia; order Oscillospirales; family Butyricicoccaceae; genus Ventrousia. Next base: position 1,745 of record CANEGK010000070.1, on the reverse strand, counting down.
ACGCAGGGAAAAATGTGCATGATCGAAGCGGGCGACACCGTGCTGGTGCTGTCGCAGACGCTGCTCGACGCACAGAACAGGGAGACGTCGGAATACAGCATGGATCGCCGGGCGACCTATGTATACAGAAAGGTCGGCGGAAAGTGGCTGTGCGCCATCGATAATTCTTATGGCGTTACGCTGCTCGACTGATTTGCGGCTGAAAGCCGGGATTCCCCTTCAAAAAGGATCAAAGCACTGCTTTGATCCTTTTTTGCGTTTTGGCACATACCAATAGGCCTTTTAAAACACGATGCAGGCGGCATATTGTTTTTGAAAACGCACGCTGGTATAATCGGATTAAAGAATCCAAAAGCTTTATCTTGGGAGGATGAACCATGAAAAAAACACGATTTCTCTCACTCGCGCTCTGCCTGGCGCTGTGCCTGGCATTGCTGCCTGTCACGGCGCTGGCGGCCGACGGCAAGGTGGAGCAGGTCTACGACGTCTACCAGGGCGACGGCTTTTACATCACCGCCAAACCCTACACCCTCAATTCCACCAGGTACACCATAGGCAATTCCAACAGCTTCGTCTTTGACGGCGGATTTCACGACGGTATGCTCGCGGTCTGGACCGCCGACGTGGACGAGAACTACGTCAACCGCCAGTTTGTCAGAGAGTACAATTTTGCCGACAAGGACGGAAATGTCATCTTCCCCAGCGGCTTCTTCCATGACGACTTTGCCATACACAACTACGGCCGTACGGGCGAGATGTCCCCCTCGGAGGGCATGGTTCCCTTCTGGGACGGCAAGACGAAGGACGGCGATGACATCCTCATGGGCTTCGTGGACTACAGCGGCAGGGAGGTTATCGGCTGCAAATATCTGCCCAGCACCATCACCCCCTTCCGCGAGGGCCTGTCCAACGTCTTCGACACGACCGGCCCGAGTGAGGGATTTGGCTTCATCGACAAGAGCGGCAGTCTGGTGATCTCCGCCGACTCCATCTATGTCCGCGACGATGCGTCTTTCAGCGACGGCCTCGTTCCCTGCTTCTCCAGAGACGGGAACGGCGTGTACACCTACGGCTACATGAATACCTCCGGAGACTGGGCCATGAAGCTGTTTTCCTACGACGCGGATGACGTCAGAGGGTATGCGATCCTGCGCAATCTCAACGGCACCGCCGTCTACGACTACTGGTCGATGTACGCCGACGGCAAAATCGACGGCTATCTTGTGCCCTTTGAGGGCGAGATGGGCGCCTTTTCCGACGGCCGCGCCGTGTGCTATGACCTGCGCTCCGGCAACAGTCTGGACTACAACTTCGCCATCATCGACAAGGGCGGCAATGTGGTCGGCTCATTCAGCGACGCCGAGCCCACTTCCGGCGGCTTCCACGACGGGCTGCTGCGGGTGCAGTTTATCGACAACCGCGGCAAAGGCGCCGGCCACGGCTTTATCAATATCAAAGGCGAGGTCGTCATCCGTGAGAGCGACTGCGCCAACCCGACGGTGGGCTGGCAGGGCGGCGATGATTACAGCTGCGGCCTTCTGGTGGTAAAGACGCGCATGGTCGCCGACACAAAGGGGAACACGGTTATCCCCGAGGGGGCCTTTGAGTCTATGCGCCCCTTCGACAGCGACATCACCATCGGTTATCTCTCTCCCGCGTGCGGCGGTGTCAGAGATGAGGGCATAGGCACCCTGTCCACCCCCTACATCCTGGAAAAGCACCAGGGCGCCTACAGCGGCAGCGGC
>CANEGK010000069.1 GCA_947427035.1 uncultured Clostridium sp. | reverse complement strand
AACGCTAGCCTGTCACGCTAGAGGTCGACGGTTCGAGCCCGTTCACGGTCGCCATATGCTGTTATAGCTCAGTAGGCAGAGCACGTCATTGGTAATGACGAGGTCGGCAGTTCGAATCTGCCTAACAGCTCCAGTACAACAAACCCTGTAACTAAGCTGGTTACAGGGTTTTTCTTTTGCATTTTTCCTCTTTACATAAGGGCTGCAAATGGATTTGCTAACAAACCTGCTAACACGAAAAAACTGTGCATTAAGCGAATTACACGCTTTTAATCGAATTCGCCAGCAGTAACTGCAAAACCTGGCTTGAAAGCTCTGAATTCGGGGCAATTTCCTGCATCGGTTAGAAAGGTGCTATCAGAAAAAATTTCACCTGGCATATGAAATTTTTCTTTTTCTTCTGCAACATTTTCCTTCGCCCATCTGTATATAGGGCAGAACGGCAAGAACGCCGTTCAGAACGACTGAAAGGAAGATTGTCTGATGAAAAAACTGTTGACTGCCACTTTCGCGCTGTTCCTGCTGGGGACTGCTGTCCTTCCCGTTTTGGCCGCCGATGCCGAGCCGCCTATGGACAGTTCCCACGAATCTGAATTTATCGCCCCTGCTCCGGAGGAAGATTCGGCTGCTTCCGGTTTCGCCGTTGAGGTTGACGGGGAACAAGTGAATATCCGGGCCTGCGTTATGGTTCCTTTGCGGGACTTGGCAGAAAAGCTGGGCTCCACTGTTTCGTGGGATAACGGTGTCGTTACCGTAACCGGACAGGAGCGGTACGTTCAGCTTACTATCGGCGTAAACCGGTATTTTGCCGCTCCCACCCAGGAAGATGTGGCGGGCGCCAGCCTGTTTTCCTTGGGCAGCGCCCCCTATGAGATCGACGGAAGAACCTATGTGCCTGTGGAGCTGTTCGACGCTCTTCTGGGCTGCCGGGACGGGGCGATCGCCCTGGAAAAAAACACCGTCAAAATCAGTACGGCCCCCGATTCCATGCATACTGTTCAGATTCCCAATCCCTTTGTGGATCACGCCACACTTTCGGATGCCGCCAAAGCCGCAGGCTTTGCGCTGTCTGTCCCCGAAAATGTCAGCGGAAGCCCCCGGCGGGGCATTCAGACTATGGATGGCAGGATGATCCAGGTCTTTTATGGCGATGAGGATAACGAGGTCTGCATTCGCAAAGCTCCCGGCGGTGAAGATATCAGCGGTGATTACAACACTTATGCCCAGGTTACGGCTCTGAATGTGGATGGCTCCAACGTGACCATGAAAGGGGAAAATGGTCTGGTCCGCCTTGCTATTTGGAGCGGCGGCGGGTATACTTATTCCGTTTCCGCCCGGGGCGGTATGAGCAGTGCCGATATGGCCGCTTTGGTTCGGTCGGTCAGGTAATGAAAAGTGCGGAGCTGCGGGCTGTTGCCGCGGTTCCGCACTTTCGTCACAGAGGAGGGACCACATTGGTTGATTATTTGGAACCGGCGGCGTTATTTCCAGCGCCGATGAAGGGACTCTGTGGCCGTATCCGCCGCTTTTTTGCGGCGCTTCTGGCGGAGCGGAGTCCCCGCCGGAAGATGTCCGCGGATCGTGAGATGGTCAACCGGCGGGCAGAGCGGCTGCTGACCGATTACGGCAACAGCGTTTTACGGCTGGCCTACTCTTACCTCCACAATATGAGCGACGCGGAAGAGGTTTTGCAGGACGCCATGATCCGGTTTTTGAAAGCAGCGCCGGCGCTGGACAGCCCGGCGCATGAAAAGGCGTGGCTGCTGCGAGTGGCGGCGAATTTGAGCAAAAACCGCATTGATTACAATAAAATCCGTTTTGCCGATGAATTGAACGAGGAGCTGATTGCGGAAGAACGGGAAGACCTGTCCTTTGTATGGGAGACGGTAAAAGCTTTGCCGGTCAACCAGAGGGAAGCGATTCACCTGTTTTATTATGAGGGCTACAGCACAGCGGAAATTGGGAAAATGCTCGGGCGGCAGGAAGCCACTGTGCGCTCCGATTTGCGCCGGGGCCGGGCCGCGCTGAAAAAAGTGCTGAAGGAGGCGTATGACTTTGGAGAAGGCGTATGACGAAATTATGGAAAAAGTCAAAGTGACGCCGGAAATGCGGCAGCGTGTACTGGAACGCATCGCGCGGGAAAATGCGGTTTCTTTCGGGGTTGAGCGCTTCCCGGCTTTGAGAAAATACCTGTCTGCTGCGGCCTGCCTTATCCTTTTGCTGGCGGGAACCGTCGCCCTGCCTCGCCTGCTGAATCGGACAGAGCCGGAACCGCCGGTGCTTACCGCGCCGAATATCGTGGAAGCCGCATCCATCCAGGAGCTGTCCGGGCTGGTGGGCTTTGAGGTGACAGCGGATTTTTCCCTGCCGTTTGAGATTGAAAAAACCGCCTATTATTCTTATTGGAATGAAATGGCCGAGATCGAATACAGCGGCGCGGGCTGCTCTGCCGTATACCGCCAATCCCCGGGAACCGATGATAATTCAGGAGATTATAATATTTACAGCGACACGGCTGAAATTGTTGTAAACGATCTGCATGTTACACTGAAAGGCAACGGCGGATTGTATGTGCTGGCAACATGGACGGATGGGACCTATGCTTACTCCCTGTCCATTTCCCCCGGTGTTTCGGCGGAAGACTGGCATACGATTTTGTAGCTTTGCTTATGCATGAGTTCTTAATTTGATTTTTCATCCCCGCACTTTTATAATGGAAGCGTCACAGATTCAATCAAATGAGCGGCTGCATATACTGCTTTTCTTTTATAAGCAGCACGAAAAGGCCGCCACCCGCACGGGGAGTGCGGCTTGAATGGTATACTAATCCCATAAACCGAGAATAGGAATGGAAAATATGTATAATCACCAGTTAGACACCTTTATTTGTGTTGCCGATGCGGGCAGCTTTTCCAAAGCTGCAGAGGCCCTGTACATATCTTCCACGGCGGTGATGAAACAGATCAACCTGCTGGAAAGCAGCCTGGATGTACAGCTCTTTGTGCGCACGCCGCGCGGATTGACTTTGACAGATGCCGGAAAGTCTTATTATCAAGATGCGAAATATATGATTCAATACGCCAAAAGACGCCCGAACCAGAGCCAGGAATGCCATGCAGGGGAATGACAAAGTGATCCGTATTGGTGTTTCTCCCATGACGCCGGGGCAGTTTTTGATATCGCTGTGGCCCAAAATTCAGGAGCAGTGTCCCAATGTGAAATTTCAGATGGTGAATTTTGACAACACCCCGGAAAACTCCGTAAACATCCTGCGGAACCTGGGCCAGAACATTGATATTGTGGCGGGGCTCTTTGACCGGGCGTTTCTCGCCGAGCGAAAATGCGCGGGATTGGAGCTCTGCCGGACCCCGATTCATTGCGCGGTGTCCATATATCACCCGCTGGCCGGGCGGACAAGCCTGAAGGTGGAGGATCTGCACGGAGAAAATTTCATGCTGATCAAACGGGGCTGGAATGAATATTTAGACGCTCTGCGGGATGATCTGTGGCGGGATCACCCCCAGATTAATATCATTGATTTTGACCAGTTCACGCTGGGCGCGTTTAACCAGTGTGAAAACAGCAATAACATCATTATGACCATCGACGCCTGGGACAATGTCCATCCGATGCTGAAAACCCTGCCGGTAGAGTGGAACTACACCATTCCCTATGGCCTGCTCCACTCGCCTGCGCCGTCGCCCATCGTGCAGAGCTTTTTGAATGCGGTCTCCCATGTGCTTTCTATTTCATAATCTCGTTCAATGAACCGCCTGTGATAAAATCATGGGCGGTTTTCTTATAACCCAAGGGTTTATACTGCTCAACTTACCTATACTTCTCATGGCAAAAGCCGCGCGGTACAATTAAGACGGATGAAAAACAGAACCAAAGTCAATTCATGATAGGAGAAGTGCAGTATGAATAACCAGATGACTGTGAAACGCAACAATGGGGTGGAAATGCCTATGGCGGGAATCGGCACCTTTCTGCTCACCCCTGACGAGGCCGAGGCTTCCGTCCTCAGCGCCCTGAAGGACGGTTACCGGCTCATCGATACCGCCATTACCATGCATCTTGCAAAGTAACTCTAAAACTTATTTTTCAGCAGCCCGCGAATAAAGCCGATAAAGACGCCCAAAACAAATCTAAGCATTTAACAATTACCTCCTGCCCACAAGTTGCAGCCTTCCTGATAATGAGCAGTCAGAACTAATTCCCCACGCTCGTTGCTTGCAATGCCGGCCCATTCCAGCACTGCCGCTAACACAAACACAGGATCATATACAGACTTTCCGTTCTCTGCATGAGCATAATGATAGCCTATTGCCCCGACAACCGTTGTTTCGTCACATTCCGCTTCACCGAGCCGATGGTTTCGCCCGTTTCCTTTTTTCGCCCGTCCCCCCTGCGAAATCAGGAGGTCAACAATAACATCAAACACTTCGTACCGATAGGGCGGATGGATCGGAAGCTTATTGCTAAGGAAAGACACGCCATCTGGAGCGGCGCGAATCTCGCACGGAAGCCCTCTCGCTGTGCGGACAATCACTCGTCCGTTATTTTCTAATAGTTTCTTTTTGATCATATCCGATGCCTTTTTACTGTTCTCCTGAACAGACCAGGTACTCCCTTCAACCTCGACTTTTTGCCAATTTTGCTGATGGTTTTCGAGCAAATTCAGCGCTGTAAGCAAATCATCTAACCTCTTTCTGGCGGACGGATAGGAAATTCCCAATTCGCTTTGTACCAAACTCAAATTGCCTCGTTGCTTTAAAAAGGTAGTAAGAAAATCCGTTTGCTCTGGGTTTAGTGAGTCAAATAGGCTTAATTCAAAATCATTTCGCAGTTCCATTCCACAACCTGCACAGCTCAGTGATGTAATTTTTAGTCTTGTGCCACAAGCGGGACAGTCTGAAATTATTTTTGCCATAAAATCAACTCCTTGTGCTGATATAATAGCACAAGGAGTTCTGATTGTAAATATAGAATTAAAATTATTTAACTCTATATCGGTAAAAACAAAAGAATATATACCTGTATTCCTGATTTAGATATTTGATCAAAAGGATAAGTTCCCCTTTGACAAATGTTCTCTTGGGTTATCCCATCCGGCGGAGTGATATGCCCGTGGTTCATGAGGCAGGGCGGCCTATGTTTGCGGCCTGCCGGCCAGCACAACGCTGCCCGGATTTTCGCCCTTTAACCTATGGTTTTGATAAACGACTTTTCCGGCCACCACCACCTGCTCGATCCCGTCGGACAGCAGGGTGGGGTGAGCAAAATCGGCAGTATCCAGAACCGTTTCGGGGTTCAATACAACCAGATCGGCGTCCATTTCGTCGGCAATCCGCCCTTTGGTACCCAGGGAGAATACCTCGGCGGGCAGGCTTGTCATCTTCCGGATCATCTCTTCCATGGGCATCACGCCTTTGTTCCGGGCATATAGGCCCAGGGCGCGGGGAAAGGCTCCGAAGGTGCGGGGATGCACCAGATCGTCGGGGCTGCCAATGGCTCCGTCCGTACCGATCATCAAACCCCGGTCCTGCATGATGGTGATAACGTCCTTTTCGTCCGTGTCAAAGTAAATGCCCGTAACATCCCCATGATTGCGGGTCAGAAGGGTAAAGAACGCCTCAAACTCATCCATGCCGTTAAGGCGGCCCCATTGGGCCACGGTTTTCCCCTCGGCGTCTTTGGTAACGGCGCATCTGGCCACCAGCGCGCCGTCAAACCCACCGCAGCCCCTATAGATATTGTCAAAATTGGAGTCAGGGTTCAGGATTTCATTTTTAACCTGCTCCCGGCCATCCCGGGATTGAATGTAGCGGAGCGCCTGCTCAAAGCCTTCGGAATAATGCCAATTGGGGATGCAGTACATCAGGCTGGTGCAGGACGCGAGATATGGATACTGATCTGCGCTGACGCGGATGCCCTCGTCCTTCGCCGCGTGAATGAGATCGAGCATTTGGGAGGCCAGACCGTGGTTTGCCTTGCCGCAGACCTTTAAATGCGAGATGTTGACGCGGCAGCCGGTGCGGCGGCCCAGTTCGATGGCCTCCTCCATGGCCATAAGCACCTTTTCCCCTTCGTCCCGCATATGAGTGGCGTATATCCGGTCGTATTTGGCCAGAACGCGGCATAACTGGGTCAGTTCGTCAATGTCTGCGTAGGAGCCGGGAATGTAGATCAGCCCGGTGGACAGCCCCATGGCGCCGTTTTGCAGCGTTTCATCCAGGGCGGCTTTCATAGAATCCATTTCTTTTGGCGTCGGTTTGCGGTTGTCGTACCCCATGGCCGAAAGGCGGAGAATCTCATGCCCGGTAAAAAAGCCGATGTTTTCCGGAAAGGACAACCGATTGACATGCTCCAGATACCCGGCAAAGGTGCTGAAGTCTTTTATAGTATCGGTGGATTCATCCTTTGGAAGGCCGAAGGCCTCTTTAATGTCATCCAGGTGTTCCGGCCCTACAGGGAAATGCGAAGAACCGCATTGCCCGCCGATGTGGGTGGTAATCCCCTGGGACAGCTTGGAAAGGCTGTTGCAGGGCCTGCCGATAAAGGCGTCTCCGTGCGAATGGGGGTCAATAAAACCGGGGCAGACCCAAAGCCCCGTGACGTCCATCATTCTGTCTCCCGTGGGCCGGCTGTCTGCAGGGAGAAGCGTGATTTTTCCGTCCTTACAGGCCACCGTGCCTTTTCTTGCGGGCGCGCCGCTTCCGTCGACAACCATGCCGCCGTATAAAACCAACTGATACGTCATAAACCCTCCTGCTCTGCGCGGATGACCCGGCCGGGGCAGGCCCCTGTCAAGGCCTGATCCCGGTACACAATCTGTCCGCCCACGACGGTGGCGACAATCCCCTGGGAAAGGGCGCAGGGGTTGACATAATCGGCGGTATCCCGCAGCGTGTTCAAATCGAGAAGCGCAAGATCGGCGTCCATCCCGTCCCGGAGCAGCCCCTTTTTGGGCAGCCGCAGAATCCGCGCGCTTTTCCCCGTCATTTTATGGACGATTTCTTCCAGGCTCATGATCCCTTTTTCCAGGGCATAGGCTTTGATGGCCCTGGGAAAAGTGCCGTAGGCCCTGGGGTGTGTTTTGATATACCGGCCCTTTACAATGCCGTCTGAGCCGATGACGACATAGGGATCTTTCATAATGCGGATGACGTCCTGCTCATCCATGTGAAAATAGATGGCCGAAGCAACGCCGTTGTTTTGCATCAGAATGTCAAAGAAGACGTCGAAGGGGTCCGCGCCCACCATTTCAGCGTACTCTGCAATGGTTTTCCCCTCGGCTTCCGGGGTGTTTTCCGCCGCAGCCACCAGAATGCCGGACCATCCGCCGGAGCTCAGGTAGAAGTTTTCATATCCGCCGCCATCCTGCTGCATCTGGCTGCGAATTTCTCTGCGCGTTTCAGGGCTTTTGAGATGGGCTACCATACCGGCGACGCCCCGGGAAAAATACGCCGGAGGAATACAGGTGTTCAAATGGGTCATCCCGGCGTTGTAGGGGTACTGGTCGGCGGTGACGCAGATGCCTTCCGCATTTGCACGGTGAATCAGGTCAAGCATTTGCTCGCTGAGGCCGTGATTTTTCTTGCCGCAGGCCTTCAGGTGTGAAACGTGAACCCGGCAGCCGGTCTGCCGGCCCATCTGGATGGCTTCCTCCAGGCTTTGCAGCACAAAATCCGATTCGTCCCGGATATGGGTGGCATACACAGCGTCATGCTTTGCCAGAATCCGGCACAGGGCCGTCAGCTCTTCTTTTGGGGCATACACGCCGGGGATGTAAATGAGGCCCGAGCTAAGGCCGAAAACGCCGCTGTGCAGCGCGTCTTCCAGCATTTGCTTCATGTGATCCAGTTCGTACGGAGTGGCGGGCCGGTTGTCAAAGCCCATCGCGGCTATACGCAAAGACCCGTGCCCCATGAGAAAGGCGATATTTTCCGGCAGCGGCAGCCCCCCGGCGTATGCAAGATACCGCGAAAAAGAGGTGAAGGTCCCCATTTCCGCGGGGAACTCATCTGTCAAAATCGCCATATTGTCCTGTGTGGCGGCAAGCCGGCCGGGGTCGACGGGAAAGACGGAAAAGCCGCACTGCCCCCCTACATGCGTGGTGACGCCCTGGGACAGTTTTGCCAGGCTATTGTACGCTTTGCCGAGGGGAAGGTCTCCGTGGGAGTGGGTGTCTATAACCCCCGGGGTCACATGCAGGCCGCGTCCGTCGATGACCTCCCGGGCCGGCGTATCGGCAGGGGGGTTCATCACAAGGGCTCCGTCCCGGCAGCCGACGCACCCCAGGGCAGTCGGCGCGCCCGAGCCGTCGACGATGGAGACGTTTTGAATCAGCAAATCCAGCATGTGCTTACCCTTCTTTCGTGATGACGGAGAACCCGTCAAAGAAATATTGGGGCGTGACAGCCTTGCCCTGACCGTGGCCGTGAAGACCGATATCACCTCCATCGGGCCGGGCGGCGCCCTGCTCGATGGAGGCAAAGGCCTCGTAAGCCAGGCTTAAATATTTTGGCGCAACCAGCATGTCGTTGTGGGAGCAGATGATAAAATCAAGCTGCGGTTCCAGTTCTTTTATCCGCTCAAACGTGTTCTTGTAGTCCTGAAAATTGCTTTTGCCCAGAAATTCGCTGTCAAAATGGGCGTATAAGGCCCCCAGATAAAAGGTATCCCCGGTAAAAAGAAGGCGGTTTTCCCGATCCCACAGCATCATACTGTCGGCCGAGTGCCCCGGTGTATGCAGTACGGTCAGCTGCCGGCCGCCCAGGTCAAAAACAGCGCCCTCTTCCACCGGGATGGGGTCGATGGCGGGAATATGATAACCCGCACGGTCCAGACTCGCGGGCGGAGGCCCCCAAAACTGATCGTCCTTGATCTGAAAGGCCAGCTCTTCCGTGCTAAAGCCCCGCCGCAGCATGCTGAGGGCGTGGGGCTCGTTATAGCTGTAAACCCTGTCAAACCGGTGGTCGTCGGTAATATGATCAAAGTGAAAATGGCTGTTGACCACATCGATTGGGCCGCTGTAAAGTTCCTGGCAAAGGGTTTTGATGTTGTCAATGCCCATGCCGGTATCCAGCAGCAAAGCCCGGTCCCGGCCCAAAATCAGGAAGGAATTGACCTCCTGAAAATGCAGGGGCTCTGTGATGGCATAAATATCGTGCGGCAGCCGGTAGACGGAAAACCAGGCGCTTTTAACCGGCACCGGCTGGTATTTTTCATAATATTTTCTGGGCAGATCCTGTGGCCAGCTCATGGCAATCCCTCCGTTGTTTCAGTGCGTTTGGCGCATGGAGCGCAGGTC
>CANEGK010000068.1 GCA_947427035.1 uncultured Clostridium sp. | reverse complement strand
GCTATTGAGCGTTGTACTGACGGCGGTGCTGCAAATTCTGAAACGCCCTATGCTGATGGCGATCGGAGCCAGCGAGGCCACCTGGCAGTATGCCGGGCCTTATCTGGGCCTTTACCTGTGGGCAACGCCGGCCATGATGCTGACGCTGGGACTTAACCCGTATATTGCCGCGCAGGGGCGCCCCAAAGCGGCCATGCTGGCCATCGCGCTGGGCGCAGGCGTCAATATGCTGCTCGATCCCGTGTTTATTTTTACGCTGGGACTGGGCGTGCGCGGCGCGGCGCTGGCCACGGTTGTATCACAGACGCTGAGCGCTGCATGGAGCATTGCAGTGCTGCGCTCTTCCAAAAGCACGCTGCGCATCGCGGTAAAAAGTATGGCGCCGGATGGAAAAACAGTGGCCGGAATCCTGCGGCTGGGCATTTCGCCGCTGCTGATGATGAGTACGGAAAGCATGGTGAGCATCACCCTCAATAACAGCTTAAAGCAATACGGGGGCGATCTGTATGTCGGCTCCATGACCATTTTGCTGTCGCTTTTGCAGCTGGTCATGACCCCGCTCAACGGCTTTGCGCAGGGAACGCAGCCCATTCTCAGCTACAATTACGGCGCCAAGCAGATGGATCGTGTCCGCGACACCCTGAAAATCACGGTTTCCGTGTCAGTGGCTATCGCATTGACGCTCAGCCTTGCGGCCATAGTATTTCCCCGTTTTTTTGCCGGGCTGTTCGGAAAAGACGCCGAGCTGATTGATTTGACGGCGCGTATGTTGCCGGTGTTTTTATGCGGCATGTTTGCCGTCGGGGCGCAAATCACATGCCAGTCTGCTTTCCTGGCTCTGGGGCAGGCGCGGCTGACGCTCTTTGTCACGCTGCTGCGCAAGGTCGTGTTCCTGATACCGCTGGCCATTGTGCTGCCGCGCTTTATCGGCGTCCGGGGGGTTTACTATGCCGAGCCCATTTCCGATTTGACGGCGTCTGCCATTACCGTGATTCTGTTTGTAATGCTGCTGCCCAAAATTCTTGATAAAAAGATGAAAGAATAACAGAAAAGCCCGTGTAAAAGCACGGGCTTTTTCTTATGTGCAGATAAAAGCGTGAAAATTATGGTTCGCTGTTCAGGCTGGCGCTGAGCGCGCCGCGAAGGTAGTCATTGTTGACGGTGATGCTTTTTCCCTTGACACCCAGCGAGCGGGTCGATATCACGCCGGCGCTTTCCAGCTTTTTCAGGGCGCTGGAAACGGTCGATTGTGTGACAAAGGCCGCCGCAGCCACCGAAGAGAGCAGGACGGTGCCCGTTTTCCCCTTGATCTGGGCCAGAACGGCCTGCGCGGCGCAAAGCTCGCTGTTGGAAAGGGATTTGGCAGCCAGCCGGGAATAGGCCATTTGCAGCGAATCCTGCTTGATGCGGCTCTGCGCATGGTAGAGCAGTTCAAGCGACACGATGACGGCCGTGTATTCACACAGAATTTCTTCGTCCTGCTTGAAAGGCTCGCCGTAACGCACCATCAAAATACCGGCGCCGCTGGAGAAGGCGGAATAGACATGCAGGACGGAAAAATAGCGTTCGCGGTAAATGCAGGCCGAAACGCCGTCGCAGGTACAGAAGGGGTCGGGTTCGTAAACATTGAAAATAGAGCCGTCGGTATTTTGAAAAAAGTTGAAATATTTATCAGGCAAAAGATGGGATTCCATCGACGGTTCGTTGTGCTGGCAGGGGAATTCCGAGGAGAAAGAATGGCAGAAAATTCTGCGGTCGGCATAAAAAAGATAGATATTCGATTTCAGAATTGCGCTGAGCTGGTCGCAGAACTCCTGCAGTGGGATCAGATTTTCCGCCGAATAACGGAAAACCATGTTCAATTTCTGAATTCTTTCAATAATATTATCCAAAATAGACGGTCTCCGTTTTGTAAAAATGTATAAACAGCAAAGCCGAACACTTTTATTATAGGATACAAACTGCTGATTTTCAAGCCGATTGGTCCATTTCAGAATACTTTGCAGGCGATTGCACAGTCCACCGGGGTATGGTACGATTTTAGCAGAACCTGACAAAGCCTCTGCGGCCCGGCGGATAGGGCCTGCATGAAAACGGATAGGAGCGGATTCAATATGATAGTGGAAAAAATGACGGCGGCTTTTCAAAAGGCAGAGGGCGGCCTGTTTGGAAACGTGGCCAAAGCGGACGTCGGAGATGCGGCGGCGTCCATGAAGGAAAAGGGAATCCGGCTGATGTGCTGGGCCGATCCGTTTTATCCGGCCCCTTCCATTCCCCAACATGTTTTGAAAGCGACGGTGCACAGCCTGAACAGCGGAGCCGCGGCGCACTACGTTATGCCCATCGGCGACAGCGAGCTGAAAAAGGAACTGGCTGTCCGTCTGAAAAGATATAACGGCCTGAGCGTCGACCCCATGCGCAACATTATCGTCACGCCCGGCTCTGACGCAGGCCTGTTTTTCGCAATGGTGCCCTTTATTGAAAAAAAGGACGAGGTGCTCATCATCGACCCGAGCTACCCGAATAATTTTCAAAATGTCGAAATTTGCGGCGGCATTCCCGTCCGCATTCCCGCCCGGGCGGAAAGCAACTATCACCCGCCCATCAGCGAGTTTGAAAAACGTGTGACAGCCAAAACCAAAATGGTGGTGCTGACAAACCCCAACAACCCGACGACAACGGTTTACCGCCGCGAATGGCTGGAGGAGCTGGCGGCTTTTATCATTCGGCACGATCTGGTGGCCGTGGTCGACCAGGCCTTTGAATTCCCGGTTTTTGACGGGCTTGAAATGGTGACGCTGGCGTCGCTGCCCGGCATGTGGGAGCGCACGGTGAGTGTCTTTTCGCTGTCCAAGGGAATGGCGCTGAGCGGCTTTCGCGTGGGGTACATTGTGGCGGATGACAAAGTGATGGACAAGCTGTACGGAACCGCTGTTTCGGTCATCGGCGCGACCAATACGGCGGCGCAGATCGGCGCCATTGCGGCGCTGCGTGACACGGCGTATCTGGATGAATATGCACGCATCCACCTGCGCCGCCGGGATATGGCATATACACTGCTGGCAGATATACCGGGCACACGCCTTCAAAAGTCAGAATCGGGCTTTTTGACGTGGATGGATGTTTCCGGGCTGGGCAGCGCACAGGAAGTAGTCGATTACCTTGCGCGTGAAGCCAAGGTCGCCGTCAATTCCGGCGTGCCCTACGGGTATGAAGGGGAAGGGCATATCCGCATTGTTCACGGAGTGATGGGCGACGAACAGGAACTGCGCCGGGCAATGGTTCAGATTCGCGAAGCGCTGCTCCGTTTGGCGGGGGAAAAGGGGTATATGGCATAGGCTTATTTATTAATAAAAAATTTTAAAATATAAAGGAGAAATAAAATGAATTGCGAAAGCAGGATATTGCCGCTGCAGCGGCAGTATGAAATTTGCGACGCCGTCAGGCTGGAACGGCTCAACACCGTGCTCCCTGCTGCGATGGAAAAGGCCGGCATCGACATGTGGCTCATCCTGTCGGGCGAGTACAACGAGGACCCGATTTTTTACACGCTGGTGCCGCAGATTATCCCCAACGCCAGCCGGATGACCTGCATCGCTTTTGCGCGCGAAGCGGATGGGACGCTGGGGCGGTACAGCATCAACAAGCCGAACCGTGAGCTGAACCGCTTTTTTACACAGCTGCCCTATAGCAATGACGGACAATGGGACGAAATCGCCGCTTTTGTCCGGGAAAAGGCGCCCCGGCGCATCGGCGTCAATATTTCCGACTGCTGCGCGATTGGCGCGGGGCTGAGTAAGGCGCTGTATGACGAGCTGTGCGCTCACCTGGGGGAATATGCCGATCGGCTGGTCAGCGCCGACGCGCTCAGCGTGCTGTGGCTTGAACAGAGAACCGACGCCGAAATGGCCATGTACCCCGCGGTGTACGATGTGACGACAGAGGTCATGTCGCGCGCCTTCTCGCGCGAGGTTCTGACGCCCGGCGTCACGACGACGGACGAGCTGGAGTGGTGGTGTGCGCAGCGCTTTGCGGAAAAAGGGCTGCCCCTTTGCTTCCGCCCCACCATCAACTTCCAGCGCGAGGGCTGCGGCAACACCATGATGACCGGCGTCGTCCGCTGCGGCGATTTGCTGCATTATGACGCGGGTATTCAATACCTGGGGCTGTGCACCGACCTGCAGCGGCTTGCCTATGTCTGCCGCCCCGGTGAAGCGGATGCGCCGCAGGGCATCAGGCGCGGCTTTGAACAGGGGCATACCTTTGCCCGCCTGGCGGCACAGGAGTTCATCGCAGGCCGGACAGGAAATGAAATTTTCCACGCGGCCAAAGCGGCGGCCCAAAAAGCGGGTATTGAAGCCATGCTGTACACACACCCCATCGGCCTGCACTGCCACGCGGCGGGGCCGACCATCGGACTCTACGACAAGCAGGAGAGCATTCCGCTGCGGGGCGAGCGGGTGCTGCACCCCCATACCGCCTATGCGCTTGAGTTCAATGTAACGGAAGCCGTACCGGAATGGGGCGGGCAAAAGGTCGTGTTTTATCTGGAAGAGACGGTACTCTTCTGTGAGAACGGGAAGGTGCAGTATCTGGACGACCAGTGGAACCGGCTGATTTTGATAGGAGCGCCCGACCGGAAGGTCTGACCGCTATAAAAAACGAATGGAGGACACAGAAATGAAAAAGTATCTTGCATTGCTGCTCGCGCTGATGCTGGCCGTTGGACTGCTGGCGGCCTGCGGCGGCGACGAGACGACTCCCCCGCAGAACGAGGGCGGGCAGAACGGCGGTTCGCCCGATAACCAGGAAAACAGCGGCGGGGAAGACGAAAGCTCCGGCGCCGCCAAAGAGACGCTGACCATTGCTGCGACGGCCGACATTTACTCCATGGACCCGCAGCTCAAAAAGGACACGCCGTCCGGCCGTATCAAAACGCTGGTGTTTGAAACGCTGGTGGGCACCGACGCACAGGGCAATACCGTGCCTGCTCTGGCCAAATCATGGGAATGGGTCGACGACACGACCATTCGCTTCACGCTGAACGAGGGGGTTACCTTTCACAACGGCGAACCCATGACCTTTGACGATATCGTATATTCCTTCCAGCGCGGAGCCGACGCGCCGCAGACCAGCATCAGCATGGAAGCCATTGATATGGACGGCTTTACCGACCTGGGCAACAACCAGTTTGAAATGAAGCTGAAGTTTCCCAGCGGCGCGCTGATGACCAATCTGGCCGACAACTGTTGCAGCATTGTCTGCAAATCGTATGTGGAGGAAGTCGGCGAGCAGGAATTCGCTCAAAAACCCATCGGTACCGGTCCGTATACCTTTTCCAACTGGGTTGCGGGCGACCGTGTGGAACTGACCCGGTACGACGGATATTGGGGCGGCACGCCCTATTTTAAAAACGTCGTTTTCCGCGTCATCACCGAAGCGGCCAACCGCGCCATCGAGCTGGAAACAGGCGGCGTGGACATCGCGCTTGACGTGCTGCCTTCGGACATCGGCCGCATCGAAGACAACCCGGAGCTGGAGCTGTGGCGCGCGCCGAACTATTCGGTGACCTATATGGCGATGAACCAGAGCAAGAAGCCCTTTGACGACGTGCGCGTGCGCAAAGCGATCACGCTGGCGCTCGATCTGCCGTCGATTGTCGACGCCGTTTACGGCGGCACGGGCTCGCCGGGCCGCGGGCCGATGACCCCGGCGGTCTGGGGATTTAACGAGTCCATTCAGACATCGGAGCAAAATGTCGAAGAGGCCAAAAAACTGTTGGCCGAGGCCGGGTATCCAGACGGCTTTGAAACGGCCATTCTGACCTCTGACCATCAGCAGCGCTGCGATTTTTCTGAAATCGCCGCCAACCAGCTCGGGCAGATCGGCATCACCTGCGAAGTCAAAATTATGGAATGGGGCGCTTATCTGGACGCCATTTTCGCCGGGGAGCACGAGATGACCGTTCTGGGCTATTCTTACGGCGCCGACCCGGTTACCGGTCTGACGAGTGTGTTCCACAGCACCATGTTCGGCGCGGACGGCAATATTTCGTGGTATCAGAATGCCCGCGTCGACGAGCTGCTTGATGCCGCCAAGGTGGAAATCGACGACGGAAAGCGCCGTGAAATGGTGGAAGAGCTTCAGCAAATCATTGCGGATGACTGCGTCTGGGTTTACATCTGGCAGAGCGAAAACCTGTACGGCACCATCAAAGGGCTGGAAGGCTTTGAAGTCCGGCCGGACAGCTGCGAGCGCTACCAGGACGTATCGATGAAGTAAAACCAGAACCGGATGCGCTTTGTGCGCGGGGGCGCCCCCGCGCACAGGGCGCGTCGTAAAAACAGGAGGATGCACGGATGGTACGCTACCACAATTGCCGTCTGATAGACGGCACCGGATGCCCGGCAGTAGAAGAGGCGGTGCTTTTGACCGAGGGGAGCAAAATCCTTTTTGCAGGTCCGCGTGAAAAAGCACCGCCTGCCGGGAAAGAGCAAAGCGTCGATGTGGGCGGGCGGACGATACTGCCCGGGCTGTTCAACTGCCACGTCCACCTGGCGCTGCGCTTTCCGTTCACACCCTATTTTGTAGATGAATATAAAACGCCCGGTTATCGGGCAATGGTCATGTACCGGCGCGCGATTGAAGCCTTGTACTGCGGCGTGACGACGCTGCGCTGTACCGGCGAGGCCGATTATGCCGATACGGCCGTCCGCAACGCCATCAATGCCGGCATGGTGATGGGGCCGCGCATTTTGACGGCAGGGCCGGTTCTTCTGGCGCACGGCGGCCACGGCGCGGGGCAATGGGGCTCGGTCGAATGCAGCGGACCATATGAGTTTATGCGCGAAACCCGAAGAGCCATCAACAACGGCGTCGATTTGATCAAAATCTGTACGACAGGCGGTATGGTGGGCGAGTATGAGGGTGCAAACACGGTGCAGATGACCGAAGAGGAAACGCGGGCGGTCACAGGCGTCGCGACGCAGTACGGAAAAATGGTCGCCGGGCATATCGGCAATGACGAAGCCATCCGTACGGCAGTGCGCTGCGGGGTGCTGTCGATTGAGCACGGGTATCTGATGGGGGAAGAAACGGCGCATATGATGGCGGAAGCCGGCGCATATCTGGTGCCGACGCTGGCCGTTTCGGCCGCCTGCGATTATCTGGAAAAGCACAACAACCCGCGATATCATATTGAAAAAATCCGCGCTGTCGGCGAAAAACACCGGCAGTCGGCGGCGCACGCCGTCAAAGCGGGCGTAAAAATCGCCGTCGGCACCGATTTACTGCCCAGCGACCCGCTGGACGGGACCAATGCGACGGTGCGTGAAGCGGAGCTGTTGACGGACGCCGGCCTGAGCAACATGCAGGCCATCTGCGCCGCGACATCTGTGTCGGCCGCACTGTGCGGCGTCGATGCCGAGACAGGCACGCTGGAAGCAGGGAAGGAGGCCGATCTGATAGCGGTAGACGGCCGCCCTGACGAGACAATTCAGGATTTGCGCCGGCTGGAGATGGTGGTCAAAGGAGGTGCGCTGGCGCTGAGCCGGCTGCCCGGCGACACGCGGCCCCGCTTTTCGCCGCTGCCCTTTGGAAAAACGCCGGAGGGTGCGTCGTTTATCAACTGGTAGAGGGGGAATCAAATTGACGGTACAGGATCATTTGCAGCGCTTTTACCGTTTGCAGCGGGAGTATATCATGGCGGGACACGCCGTGCAAATCGTTTCGTGGGACTGGCGCGCCATGACGCCCAAAAAAGCGGCCGCCGCGCGCGCCGACGTCATCGGCGCTCTGTCGGCGCGGGAAAACGAGCTGCTGTGCGCAAAGGATCTGCGCGAAACGCTGGATTTTTTGACGGCGCACGCCGACCTGTTAAACGACCGGGATCGCGCCTGTGTGCGCATTCTCAAGCGCCGCAGCGATCGGGCGATTTGCGTGCCGGATGAGCTTTTCAACGAGTTTTCCGTGCTGCAGGGCAAGTCGGAAGCCGCCTGGGAAGAGGCAAAGCGCCAGAACGACTGGGAGCTTTACAGGCCGCACCTGGAAAACATGTTTTCCTACACACGCAGAATGATGGATTTGTGGGGGTACGAGGGCAGCCCCTATAACGCCATGCTGGGCTTTTGTGAAGAGGGAATGACGACCGAGCGGCTTGACGCGCTGTTCAGCGAGCTGCGCGAAAGCATTTCCGCTCTGGCCGCCAAAGTGGCCGCTTCACCGGTTGAAATCGACGACAGCTTCTGCAAAACCGCTTTTCCGGTGCCGCAGCAGCGCAGAATGGCCGACATGCTGCTTGAATGCATGGGCTTTGACAAAAGCCGCGGCCTGATTGCCGAGAGCGAGCACCCCTATACCTGCTCGTTTGGGCTGGATGATGTGCGCCTGACGACGCATTATTATGAGACGCAGTTTTTGCCGGCCGTGTTCAGCACGCTGCACGAGGGTGGGCACGGCCTGTATGAACAAAGCTATGACCGTGCGCTCGACGGGACGGTGGCGGGCTGCGGGCTGGCGTCGGGCATGCACGAAAGCGTCTCGCGCTTCTGGGAAAATATCGTAGGGCGCAGCCAGGCCTTCTGGGAATATATGCTGCCCCGCCTTACAGAGATTTTCCCCGAACAGCTCAGGGGGATTACGCCGGAGCAGATGTACTGCGCCGTCAACAAAAGCGGGCGGTCGCTTTTGCGTATGGAAGCCGATGAGCTGACCTATAATCTGCACATCATCCTTCGTTACGAGCTGGAGCGCGACGTATTTGAAGGCCGCGCCCGCGTAGCCGACCTGCCCCGGCTGTGGAACGAAAAAATGCAGGCCAGCCTGGGCATGACGCCGCGGGACAACCGCACCGGCATTTTGCAGGACATCCAGTGGTCGATGGGGCAGTTCGGGTATTTCCCCGCTTATGCGCTGGGTAATCTGTACAACGCGCAGTACAGCGCGCGGCTGAAAAAAGAGCTGCCCTTTGACGCGCTTTTGCGCGCGGGTGATTTCAGGACTATTTTTCAGTGGAAACAGGAAAACCTGTACCGTTTCGGCTCCATTTACACGCCCGACGAGCTGATGACGCGTGTAACGGGCGAAATACTCAGCGCCCGCTATCTCATCGATCATTTGACCGAAAAGTTCAGCGCGCTGTATCAATTAAAGGAGGAAGCGTAATGGTGACATCCTGCGTGGCCTTTTACCCCTGTGTCAGCCTTGCGGAAACCGAAAAGTTTTACACCGAAATCATCGGACTTGGTCTTGCTTTTGCCGGCGAGAACAGCCGGATTTTTTCCTGCGGAGGCGGCGGGTACTTCGGCTTTGTAGAGTACCCTGAAAAGCGCGCCGAGCCGGGAAAGCTGTGCCTGTCTTTGAACTGCGGCAGCGAAAAAGAGGTGGATGAGGAATATCATCGCGTGATTGCGCGTGGCGGAAAGCCCCAGAACGAGCCGGCACAGCATTCGACGCAGCCGGTCTATTCCTTTTTCCTGCGCGACCCCAGCGGCTATCTGGTCGAATTTCAAAAGGTGATGGGGACGATGCTGTAAACGGACCTGCGCCGGATTTTCAGGCGCAGGCGGACAAAGGGGGTATCTACGATGATCAAATATATT
>CANEGK010000067.1 GCA_947427035.1 uncultured Clostridium sp. | reverse complement strand
GAGTTCGACCGCAACTTTGAACGTAAGGGCTTTTTCTCCGACAAGTGGAAGCCTCGCGCTCACGATTACGCGCGTGGCTCGCTCCTCATGCAGTCCGGGGCAATGCGTCGCTCCACACAGGGCGAAGTGTCCGGCGACGGCGTGCGCTTCACCTCCTCGGAGCCTTACACAGCCCTACACAATGAGGGCGGAACAATCACCGTTACCGGCAAAATGAAACGCTTCTTTTGGGCGAAGTTCAAGGAAACAGGCGAGGTCGGGTGGAAATATATGGCCCTTATGAAAGTGGGGCAGGTTATCAAAATCCCGCAACGCCAATTTATCGGCGACGGCCCGGAAACGCAAAAATTGATCCGCGACGTTATCCAGAGCAACCTCGACAAATTCAATTTACAACTAACTGAATTTTTAAGACAATGAGAAAAGCAATTTTTTACGCTGTGGCCGAAGCCGTGGCCGCTGTTCCGGGCGTGGAGTTCGTGGACCTATGGAACGACGACGGCTCGCACTTTTCCGGCGGTGCCGTCTATCCGCTCCCGGCGGTGTTCGTGGAGTTTGAAGCTGTGGAGTGGAAGCAGCAGGGAATGGGCGCCCGCCGTGGCTCGCTCGCCCTCCGGCTTCATGTTCTCACCCGCGCAGTGCTGACACACGGCCACACCGACCCCCACATTCCTGAAGCCTTTGAGGTGTTCGACCTGCTCGACCGTATCAACGCCGCAATGCAAGGTCTGCGTGGCCCCCATTTCTCCGGATTCATGCTCACGACCTCCGCGACAAACCACGCACACGCCGAAATATGGGAAAACGTGGAGCGTTACATCTGCGGGGTGCAGGACATCACCGCAATGCGCCCGCCCTCGCGCGTTCTCGGCCTCTCTGCGGCCATTAAACAGACCGACTAATACAACAACACCCCCGGCGGCTCTTGCGTCCGTCAGGGGTGTTTATTTTCACCAATCATCAAACAGGGAGGGGGCGGTGTCGCGGTTTCGTTCCTCTGTGTCCGGGTCAACGCCCAGCAAATTCAGATAAGTGCGGTAACAAATGCCAAACTCGGGCTCAATATAGCGCCGCCACACTGCCGCGTAACATTTGGCTTGGTTGCCCGCTTCGTAATGCAAGGCCGTGACAGCCTTGATTTTTGCAGCTCGCGCCAGCGTGCTTTTATGTCGCTTTTTGCTTGTCATTTTCACCGATTTTTACTAACTTTGCACTGTCCTTTTACATCAGGCTCAGCGCTGGCGGTCAGCAACTCGGTTGCACGCTGGCGCAGCTTTGTTTTAAGCCTCGGTCTCGTCCGCCTCTGCGGTCGTTTCCGGGGCTTTTTCTTCCTCGGTCAGAAGATCGACGTCTGTAATGCCCAGCGGTATGTTACGCCAAGCCCCGGTCCCTTTGTCGCGGTACTGGGCGCGGATATAACGCCGTGTGGCCGTCGGCTGGTAACTCTCGCGAATAATTTTCACACCCTCTTTGAACTGGTCGTCGTCGCTCTCGTCGGCAAGTTTCTGCAACTGGAGCACACGGCTGGCGTTGAGATTGCCTTGCTTGTCAGTGCTCAGCAGCCGGAGAACGGTCTGCACAAGCGTTTTGGTTTTCGCGTCGGTCGCAAGGCTTTCAATGTACTTGCGCACCATTGCAATGCCGGCCGTTACCATGTCGCCCCAGCCGTCAACGGTGTTAACGCCTAATGTCAGGCGCATAGTGCTTTCTTGGTTGGTGAATGTGTGCGACCATTGGCCGTCCTCCTTGAAGCCCACGACCTCGGCTTTCATCTTGAGCACGGTGTCGAAATTCCCGAACACGGTATCTTTTACCGTCTTAATCTGTTCGCTCAGGCTGCGAAGTTCGGGCAGCGCGGTCTCCAGCTCTTGGTCCACTAATTGCGCGTAAGTCTCGCGCTGCTGTTTGCGGCGCTCTGCCGCTTCCTTTTTCTTTTCGGCTTCCTGAAAAGCCTCCCACTTGGCGAGCTGTTCCGCCGTCATGGTTACTTGGGTCTTTTCACTCATCGGTAAATGGTGTTTAAGTGGTTATTAAATTGTGTTTAACTGTTTCGGTGTTTGTCCTTTTACACCGGCTCAGCCTTTTAGTTGTCGTAGTCCTCGGCGTCGGGACTCTCGAAGTTTAGCGACCCGGCCTCTTGCGAAGCCCACCACGCCAGATCATCAAGCAGCGTGGCCCGGGCGCTCTCGCTCATATCGGCCGTCAGCTCTTTA
This sequence comes from uncultured Clostridium sp., assembly GCA_947427035.1. Taxonomy (GTDB): domain Bacteria; phylum Bacillota; class Clostridia; order Oscillospirales; family Butyricicoccaceae; genus Ventrousia. Next base: position 8,070 of record CANEGK010000067.1, on the reverse strand, counting down.
ATGTACTCTTTAACTTTTTCCAGTTCTTTCATTGTTTCGCTTGCTTAGTTCTATTCGTTTGGGGAGTACCACCGACCAGTTACAGGCCCGGCAACACTCGCCATCTTCTTTAACCGGGTATGGGTCGTTTCCATACTCCGTAAATTCTTTGCCGCAAATGCAGCATGTTTTTTTGTCCTTTCCCATTCTCTTAATTGTTTGAGGGATCAAAACTGCCGGGGGTTGTGTAGTGCTGCATGAGCAGCGCGTCGGTCAAAGCGTCAACCGCCCGGGCGTCTTTTACTTTGTTGTTAAATGTCGCTATGAGGTTGCGCAGCCTCTCTCGGGGTATCTTGTTGAAGTCACTGTAACCGCTGGCACGCTCTGCAATACCTTTGATCTTCGCCACGTTCTCTGGCTGCCCGGTCTGTCGGAGCCAGCCGCCAATCGCGGCAATTACCTGCTTGCGCAGTTTGTCAAGTCTGGCCGTGCCCTGCTTCTCGTCCACCTGCCCGCTCAGCTTTGCGCAAATGTCTATGAGCTGGTGTTGGCTCAGATCGCGGCTGCTCTCAACGCCCCAGCTTGTCAGGATTGCGCGCTTGGCTTCATCATCAAGCCCCAGCAGCGTGCAAAGGGTGTGATAACGCTTTAACAGCCCTTTGTGGATTTGGTCCATTGTTCTATTTTCCTTTTTAGCCATGATAATTTTACTTTAATTGTTCTGCCCAATACTCTGCCGCGCCCTGCTCCCAGATTATGAAGTCCGCGCCGCCCTCGCCGCGCTCTGCGTCCTCATAGCGTGTCGTAACAAATGCCTTGAAGCCCTCAACCTTGATTTTTATCTCGGCGTCATAGCGGATTTTTCCGGCCAACTTGCCGTCCGGATCCTTGCCTGCCCGGTCGGCCTGACTTATGAAAATGAACAGCTTGTCGGGGTACTCTCTTTTGAGCTTCTTAAAGCTGGCCCAGTTGAAGCCGTCCAGATACTGCACACTGTCAATTATGATTATTTCGGGGCTTTTGCGCTTGCTCAGGCGCGCCCGGAGTTCGGGGAGTTCCTCTTTATTCAGCAGGATTACACTGTTGCCGGCTTCGCCCATTCCGACGCGCTCCCACGCCTTTTGCAGTGATAGGCTCAACCCCTGCTCGAGACTGTTGTAGGCCACGCGCCCGAAGTTCGCCAGATACTTGCAGAGCATGAGCGTAAATGTGGTTTTGCCGGAGCCGGAGCCGCCCCATATTATCCACGTTCCGCGAAGTTCGGGACGGCCGAAGCTCGCCAGCCATTCACCGGCAAACTCCACCGTCTCAAACCGCGCTGCAAGCACGTTTATATTGCTTATCGCTCTGCTCATTCTCTCTGTTACTTTTCTTTGGGGCCGTACCCCTTGGCTTCTATCATTACATTAAATGCCCGGCGCTTGGCCTCCAAGTCCTCGGCTGTGTTTGCCTCTATTGTTACCACAAGCACACGCGCGCGGTGCCATTTCCCTGCTTTTACGGTCAGGTCAACCGGTAGGCTCTCACTTAGCCACTCTTGGAGTATCTGCGGCACCCAACCGGTTATTAACTGTATTTGGCTTTTGTATTTCATTTTTTCGCTCTTTTGGTATTGACATAAGCCCAGCCCAGTAGTCTGCCATGTGGTAGTACTTTGCCGGTCAGGGCTATGGATTTCCACGTTATGCAGAAGTCGCCATCCTCATCAACCACGCCGTCAGTGTAGCCGATGAACACCTGCAAATTGTTCATTACAAAATATGCTTTACGGCGCCCGTCTATGGTCTCCAGTGTGTCGGGGCTTTTCAGTTTCCGGCGCTTGCCGTTGGAGAGTGTTATTGTTATTTCTGTGTCCATTTTCCAAGTTCTTTTTTATACTGTTGCAGTCGTTTGATACAGGCACCCATCAGCAACGCCCGGTCGGTCTTGGTTTCCACATGGTGCGCGATTATAACAGTGATTGTGTCCGTTAACACTGTCAGGGCTTCGCCCATATCCTCGCACTCTGTTATTACATCGTAGCACCTTTGCACATTCTCAGTGTGCTGCTTCTCTTGCTTGCTCATTTTGCACCTCCTTTCACCTTGGCCCACACGGAGCGTTTAACGCGCCGCAGGTCGCCGTCGGCCTCGTCTATAATGCTGTTTATTGTCTTGCTGTCGCTCACGCCGTTGGCGACGCATACGGCGGCCACGTCCTCGCTGTTGTGCAGGGGCAGCTCCACGAACTTGCGGCCTATGCGGCTGAATATTTCCGCATAGCCCTTGCGGTTCAGGCGCAGCCCCTTTTCAATCCGGGCGCGCAGGTAGCTGGTCGCGGTCAGGATAATGCCGCAGTGGTCCTCGAGCTGGTTATACAGGCTAATGAAAAAGTAGAGCACTTGATCGCTCAGCTTGTCGGCCTCGTCCAGAACTATAAGCGGCGACTCCTTGCGCTTCAACGTGTCAACAATAGCCTCCATCATGTCGGCCACGGTGTTGCCGCTGTATGCCACGCCCATTGTCTGCAACACTTTCGCCATGAACGTGCGCCGGTTCCAATACTCGGAGCAAACAAGGTGGTACACGTTGCGCCCGGTGGCGGTGTAGTTCTTTACAGCCTCGGTCTTGCCACTCCCGGCACTACCGATAACGGCCATTACCAGACTATCGCGCTGCGCGTTCTCCAGCGCAAAGGTCATTGCGTTGTATGCCCGGGTCGGCACCAACTGCCACCCCTCGGCCTGTCCGGCTTTGACACCGCCGATTTGCCCGGCTATGCCGCGCCACATTTCGTCGGCTATGGTCTCCCAGTTGCCGGCCAATATCTTGCTAACGGTCGCGCTGCTCACTTTCAGAGCGGTGGCCGCTTTGTTCTGGCTCCCTTTCTGCTCGCAGTAGGCGCGGAGCTGGTCGCATATCTGTTTTTTCTCGTCTGCTGTTATCATGTCCTTTTACTGTTTAGAAGTTACTGTAATTAAATTCCTCTGTGTCGCTGTCGCCGTGGGCTGTTATCGGCACCTCTATGGCTTCGACCTCCAGCGCGTCAATGTCGGCGGCGATCAGTCTCTTTTGGCTTCGGCGGTCCTTGTGCTGGCCTCGGCTGTCGGTTATCAGCAGGCGGTCCTCTATGCTGCCGCGCAGCGCCGGGGTGCCCTCGATTATCTGCTGGGTTGTATGGAACGCCAGCGCCATGCGCTCGGCTGTGTGCGTCTCCAGTTGCTTGTTATAGGTTCGCACCCGCTCCAGTTGTTGCGCGTCGCCCTCTTGGCGGTCTGCCAATGCCATTGGCTGCACATACTTTTCCTCAAGCATATAGCGGCGTGTGCCTGCTTCATTCACGGCCAGCACTTGCCGCAGGTCGTCAGGATCATACAATACCGTCCACCGCTCGGCGGCATGGTCGCGGAATGTCAGATCAAAACAATCATAATCACGCTTGACCCCTAAAATGGTGGGGCGCAGTCCGCAGCCCTCGAGCACGTTCTTAAAGCCCGTTTCTGCCCCGAAGTTCAGCAGGTAGGTTTCACGGCTCAGCGGTAAGCGGTTTTCAGGCTTCAACTTGCCATATCCGGCCATAAACTCCTCATATTTCGCCATGCGCTCCAGTCTCATCATTTCGTTAATCTGGGCGCGGAGGCCTGCTTCGTCGGGGAAGTGGTGGCGCATACGGTTCAGCGCGTCGCTGTTCGGCTGTCGCTTTGGGTTGCTTGTAATGCCGAAGCCCGACCAGTTATTACACCTAATGCAGTAGCGTATATTTAGATAGTTGAAGTAAGGCTCTACGGGCTTGGCCTTGGCGTTGTGCGCCTGTGCCGGTGTCACCTTGCCCCCCATTACAGCGTAAAGGTCGTGCATGGTCTTAATCGCGTAGCGGTCGCTCTGCACTTGCGTGGCCCGGAGCATTTCGCCGGTGAGCTCACGGCTGTGGCGCGCCGCGTCTCTCAAAGCCTCTTTAATCAGCGCCGGGCTCTCGTGCGTGCCTATCGCGTAGCCTATCGGGTAGTTATTGAAAACATCAAGCACCACAACCATAGTCAGGCGGTTGGTGTAGGTCGTCACGTTGTGCCCCTTTTTGTCGGTCTTGGTGGTCTGGTAGAGCAGCTCCACAGTCCAGCCGTCAAGCGACCACATCAGGAAGGGGGTTGTCGGGCGGCTGCGCTTCACCTGCATTGTCACGTTATTGCGGAAGTTCGACACTCCCAGACGGCCGGCCCTTATCACGGTGCCCAGCTTTTCACGCCATACGGCTACCGCTCCGGCGGTTATGGATTTCCACCCCTTGGCCGCTGCAAAGCGGTTGTAACCCTCGCAGACCAATGTGTCGGGGAGGTTGTTGTGGTGCGCCAGTAGTGCGGTCAGCACTTGCTCCTGTTCCTCGTCGGCCACCTTGGCGGCGTTGCCGTTCAGATACTTGCCGGAGATAAAGCACACATAACCCTGTTGCAAATACTCCTGAAATTTCATTTGCAGACGGCGCGCGCTCCCGGGCAATGAATGGGGGAAGCTGTCGGCCAATCTCGGGAGCGCTGCCGCGGCTCGCGCCCAAAATTCTTTAGCGGCCACGGCCTTTTTACCTGTGCGCTGCCGCTTGCTTACATGAGCCTCCCAACATCTGCGGAAAGCGTTCATAACTGCCGCGTTGCTCGCATACTCCAGCACTTTGTCCTCGGGCAGGTTCCTGCCGTCGGCCAGTTTGTAGGTCTGGAAATAGTCAAGCGCCTTTGCGTCCGGCTCGATAGTGTCGACAAACTCTTTGCTTTCGGCCCGCTCCTGCAAGTCAGGATAACGGCGGTAAACCTCCGTGCGCCATTTCAGCGGCAAACTGTCAACGGCATACAACGCCGTGCGCCCATTGCCGCCCTTGCGCACTTGGTTGACCTGCCCCTTACGCACTAATGCGTTAAGATTGGAGGTCGTGATAATGCGCCCTGTCAGCTCCGCGTGGCTTATACAAATTTTTCCGTTAACTGTCTCCATAGGTCACGCGTTTTTTGCCTTGTTTTGGAGTTCTCCGATTTGGTTGATTGCTACGTTATGTTGTTCAGCGACGACCTCCCCGTTGCGGTCGTAAATTGTTACGACACCAGTTGCCTTGTCAGCCTCCAGCATTGCACCATTAGGGAAATACTGACGCATATAACCGTCAGCGTCGTGCATGGTCTCCATTTGCGGAGCCGTCACCATGATAATGCCGCCTCTATTCAGCGCCATTTTACGGATTCTGCGTTCTGTGGCTGTGCCTTTGTTTATGTCATCAAACCGAAGCGCACGCCAAAGGGTCTGTCGGGAAATACCGCGAAAAGCCTTTGTTATAAATTCGCGGGTTTCCTTGGTAGCTGTTATAAAATGCTCCATGTCCTTTTACTTTATAGGGTTCTACATTCGTGGAAAATCACGATTTTTTCGTAACTTTACCGCGGCGTTACAAGTAACACGCTGCAAAGTTCGTAATTTCCTACGACATATAAAAATATTTTCGCAACTTTTTACGAGCATGAATGAAAATTTAGACAATCACAGCAACACAATTCACCAGAGAATTGCCCAAATAGTTAAGCATTTCGCCGCCGACAACAACTCATTAGCGGCTAAAAATCTTGGTGTTAGCGAGGGGACTATACGGTCTTACCGCAATGGAACGACCCCAAAAGCCGACGTCTTAGAAAAAATCGTAAGAACTTACGACGTTAACGCTATGTGGCTTCTGACCGGAGTAGGGGAGATGTGCGCCCCTAACCAGTCCATGGCCGATAATGTCAGAATTTCCGGGGATACCTCACTCGTTGAATTTTTTAAGCAATTTGACCCCTTGCTTCAACAACGGGACGACAAGCTACTCCGACAAGCTGAGGAAATCGGGCGACTCCGCGAACAACTGGAACAAGCACGCCACACCATTGAACGCCTTGAAGCCGGAAAAAACGTCTCTACTACCCACCACGCCCCGAAGCCTGCGCCTGTTGTTCCTTAGCGTCATGGTGTGCACGTTATGGGATCACCTCGTGCATACTCAACTGACCCCACCCAAGCCCCCAAAAAGGCCGTTTTTCGTGTTTTTCACGCCTTTTTTGAGCCGCTTGATACATTAGACACCTTAAATCAGCAAGTTAACCACTCCAAAACGGCATATTTTAACAGTGAAATTTTGGCATTAAAGGGGTGTTAAACCCTCAAAAATCGCCCTTTTCGTTCCCAATTTTGACACTATGGGGGTCGGTAGGGGGGGGCGTAGGTGTACCCAAGTGTATGTCCAACTGTGTATCCAACCCAATTTAAGGGAACAAAACGAGCACAATCTCGACCACTCCCCCACCCCGGTTTTACCCCTCCCGGAGCAGGGCACAGCAGCAACCATTTAAGGGGTCGTTAAACGCCATTAAACACCTGTGCCACTCCGTCGGTCATTCGCCCACATGGGCGCGCTGCGTTGCTCTCTCCCCTACCCCGCTGCCGTGGCGGTAGAATGAGCCACAAACGCGCCAAACGCTTGAATTTAGCCGCTTTTGAGCCTCCGGCGGCCACTCGTCAGGGCATGACGCAGCGACGGCCACACAGCCGGTTAAATCCAGCCATGCAGCCGCTCAAAATTAAAGCCGGTTAAAGCCCGGTTAAACCTCGATTAAAGATATATTAAACGCTCGCGCCCCAAAATTCAACCCGGATTAAAGCAAATTCAACTTTTTGCACGTTTCGTTTTTCCGGCGCGCCCGACCGCTCCACCCCTCATCACGCTTGCACTCAATCAATTAAGCCGCCGACCGACATTCACACCGTTGCTCGCTTCGTTTTTATGCCCGTACGTATGAAAAAAGGATCTATCGGCCTCGCCATATCTCTGAGCTGCTTGACGAGTGGCTTGCCACTGTGCGCCCAGCAGACAGACCCGACGCTGACGGCCACTGTCATTCTCCAGACCGAGGAGCTGAAAAGCATCCACAAGAAACGGAAGAAGACCCAGGAACAGATAATCGCGGCTGAAGCTGCCGTGACTGTCGCCCTCGACCGCGTTCATGCCGTGGAGAACAAGATGCTTGAATATCTCTCGAACGCCCAGGGAGCCATGCAGAATCTATATCAGATAAAGCGTGCCGGCGAACTGGTGCTGACCGAGATTCCCAAGAATACGGCTCTCCTGAAAAACTCGGTAAAGGGTAATCTCAAGGGAACGGCGATAGCCCTGCTTGTTTCCGATGAGATTTCCGATGCAGCCGCCCAGATGGCAGCACTTTATCCTTTCATGCAACAGCTTGTCACCTCCGGCTCATACAATGTCACCGGGGATGACGGGAAGAAGGAAAAGCATAAGGTGAATCTTCTCAACTCCGCCGAGCGGTACTACATCGCCAACGAGGTGGTATCGAGACTTGAAGCGATAAACACCGACCTCTTTATCCTTGCATGGCAAGTCAGGACGCTCTCATGGGATTCGTTGTGGTTCTCACTTGACCCGGAGGGCTGGGCCTCGGTGATGTCGGGCAAGGCTATAGTGAACGGTCTGATCAATGACTGGAAGTATATCAATTATTGAAACAATCAACAAATCAACCATTTCAAATATGGAAAACGAAAAAAAAATCATAGGCCGCTGCCCTGTGTGCGGCGGCAACGTGGTGAAGACTTGCAAAGGCTATCGCTGCGAGAACAATACCGGGGAGGCTCCCAAGTGTGGGGTCTTCATCAACGGTGTCATAGGCAACCGCAAGATGGCCGATGATGAAATCTCCATCCTATTGGAGAAGCGAGAGATTCTGCTTGACGGCTTCGCGACAAAGGAGTGGAAGACTTTCCCGACCGTGCTTGTGCTGAACGCCGACGGGTCTGTGGATATGCAGTCCGTCATCGGCAAGTGTCCTAAGTGCGGCGGCGACATACGTGTTGGCTCTAAGGCGTTCAACTGCTCGAACTACAGTCACCCGTCCGCGCCCTGCAACTTCGTCATCTGGCGCAACATCGGCGGTCATCTGATCACGCTCGACGAGGCGCGTCAGATATGTGCCTACGGCATCACCGCCGAACCGGTGGAGATGTTCCGCGAGGACGGTGTGCGGTTTGAGAAGAAACTCGGTGTCTCACCCGACAAATCGCAGGTGATAAGGATATGAAGCCGGGA
>CANEGK010000066.1 GCA_947427035.1 uncultured Clostridium sp. | reverse complement strand
AAAAAGAGAGGTGTTCTTATGCTGTCTGCTTACCCGGCCGTCTTTATTAAAGAAGAATCCGGCTATTCTGTCATCTTCCCTGACTTGGATGATCTTGCTACCTGCGGCCAAACGCTCGATGAGGCCTTTTCTATGGCTGTTGATTGCCTTGCTGGGTATCTCTACTGGCTGCAAAAAGATGGACTAACCGCACCGGTGCCGTCCCCCCTCGATTCTGTCGATGCCAGCAAAATCGCCGCAGACTTGGAAGTCTCAGCCGACGGGGCCTTTGTCAACATGGTCACTGTCGATGTCGCCGAATACGCCAAAACCCATTTTGAAAAATCCGTGAAAAAGACGCTGACAATTCCGGCGTGGCTCAATACGGCGGCATTGGAACGGAATATCAACTTTTCGCAGGTTTTGCAGGATGCTTTAAAGGCCCAGTTGCACCTTGACTGACGGCCTGCGGCCGCTTCTCCCGGCGCTTCCCAAGGTTTTGCGGGGAGCGCCGTTTTGCTTTCTACATGGCGTTGCGCCGATCCATGACGGCGAGAATGCCGCGGCGTGTCAAAATCTCGTGAATGAGCAGCCGGCCTTTCTGCGTCCACTGGGTCTGTATCTTGGTGTCCGGCCTGCCGTCCGAATGGTTAAAGTGGAATGTCTTGGATTTGGTGAAGCCCTTACCCATGTGCCGGCTGTACAGAATCCACTGGCCGTTAACGTTGCGCTGAAGCCCCTCTTCGTGAAGGATTTTGTTCAGCCGCGTCGCGCTCAGGTCGTAGTCGGCCGCAATCTGCGTCGTCGCCATCGTCCCTTCGCTCGACAGGATGGTATCTATGTATTCCTGTACCGGCCTGAAATCTTCAATGGCCTGTTTCTGCTGCGCGTTCTCCGCCAGTAATGCTGAAATGCGCTCGTCGCGCTGGGCCAGCTTCCTTTGCGCTACAATCAGGGCGCGCGCGACCAGTTCTTCGTCTGAAAGCTCGTCCTGGCCTGCAATGTACCCGCCTGTTTTGCGGATAGAGGGGATAACCTCGTCGGCGATGAACGCCTGAAAGCGCTCGGCCGCTTCATTTTTGGCTTTCATCGCCAGACGGTAAAAGACATTTTCGGGGATGAAATCGGGTCGACTGTAGTCTGCCGTACGCTCGTCCCCACAAGTGGGGACGGTGAGTTCTCGTAAATATTTGTCAACCCTTTCCCAACGGACAACTTCGTTTCCGCTATGGGCAATTTGGGTAAACCCCAGCCCGCGTGCGACGGTTTCCAGCTTTAGATAAGCGGTTCCGCCGTCTTCATAGCACTCCATTCCGCCAATATTGATAATGTCGTTCATACTTTCATTTCCTCCACAAAAGTTAAAATACTGCTGAGCGGCCTGCCCTTCAAACCGGCCTGATAAATATTAATAAACAGCAGGAGCGCGGCTTTCCAATTAAAGATTATATTCGCCCGCCTTTTCATGTTATAAAATATGTATGTTATATTGACATTGTGGCAATATAAACATATAATATGGACAAAAGGAGTGATTACAATGGCCAAGGTATCTACCAGTATTTCGATTGACGCTGACGTCAAAGCCAAAGCGCAGGAGCTGTTTGCCGACTTCGGTCTGGACTTGTCCACCGCTATCAACATCTTTCTCCGGCAGTCGATTCGGGAAAATGGCATTCCCTTCCCTATCCAACGGGACGTGCCCAACGCCGACACAATCGCCGCCATAAAAGAATGCGAAGAAATGGCAAAGCATCCTGAAAATTACAAAAGCTATACCAGCGTCGACGAAATGATGAAGGATATTCTGGAATGAAATACGAAATCAGGCCATCGTCCCGATTTAAAAAGGACATGAAGCTTGTAAAACGCCGCGGCTATGACCAATCGCTCATCGTCAAGGTCATCCAGATGCTTGCAAATGGGGAAACCCTTGATGCAAAATATCAGGACCACATGTTAAGCGGAGATTATGCCGGTCTCAGAGAGTGTCATATAACCCCGGACTGGCTGCTTATCTACCAGATTCAAGACAATCAGCTTATTCTGCTCCTGTCCCGAACCGGGACACACAGCGATTTGTTTTAAACCCTGTCTCCCATCAGAGCCCGCTCATCCTGAGCGGGTTCTTTTTTTCTTTACTTCCTGTCAGCCAGGGCAATAAACGGGCTGCGGGTTTTCAGGCTGTTCTTGATGGTCAGCGGCGCATTGACCTTGGGCGCGCCGTTGCAGCGGAAGACCATGCGGAAGCAGCTCTGGTCGGTCAGGAACTCGACGTGAATGCTCCAATCCTGCCGCGCCGTGCCCTTGCTCAGCAGAATGTACTGCTTGGGGTCGACAAGCATGACGTCGCCGGCCGTGCCGACCGTGCTGCAATTCTGGTCAAAAATGACCGGTTTCCCCAGCACACGCTGGGTGTCAAAGCCCCGCATACCGCCCTCGGGGTCCCACAAAAACTTGCTCGTGCTGCCCTTTTCAATGGTCAGCGTGGGCAAAAGCTCTTCCATATCCGGGTGCATCAGCCAAATCATGCGGTCGCGGCTCTGCGGCAAAGCGCGGCCCATCATACCGAGGGCGTTTTTGCCCGTAAAGGTGCCGTCCGCCTGGCTGGTTTCCTTGGCGACTGTGAGCAGCGCCTTGCTGTTCAAAATGCCGAGCGGCTTGCCCACACCGTCGCCCGATATGACGGCGTCGCCCAGCAGCTGGTCGGCCGCCAGCGAAAAAGCCGTACCGAAAAAGCCCGACATAAAAGCGGTATCTTCCAGCATTTCCTCGGTGCAGTAGGCAAACCCCATCATTTTTTCAAGGTCAAGCTTCATCTCGCGGAACTGCGGCTTGCTGGCGGCAACGGTGCTGCCCTCGCTGGCCCAGTACATCTGCACGCCGCCGAACACGCTTTTCGAAATATCGGTCTCGTCGACCTGTACCCAGCGCATGGCGTTGGCGCTGCGGCTGCATGTAAAGTGGTCAAGGCGGCTGAGCAGTGGGCTGCGCTCCAGCGCGCTTTGCAGAATCATGCCGGCAAAATCGGTTTGAATGGCAAAGCCGCCGTCGGCGCCCGTTCCCTCGTTGGCGCCCATCACCGCATTGTTGACCTTCTGCAAACGCCGGTCCTCAACGTGGTTTTTGCGGAAATTATAGATGGCCCCCAGCTGCTCGCCCAGGCTTGCAAAAAGCTTTTCCGGCTTCTGCTCGTTTTGTGGCCTGTCTTCTGCGCTTTTGCTGCCACCCACAGGGCCGGCGCGCTGAATGCTGGCCTCGGCCAGCGCTTCCAGGCTCTTGATACTGTTGTTGATGCCCGTCATCTGCTCGGTGATGGCGTCGGCCTCTTCATACTTGCCTGCGGTAATCAGTTCCTCTGCCTTTGCCAGCAGGCTGTTTTTTTGTGCCCGCAGCTCGGCGATTTTCTCCATGAAATCCATTGTCTTTTCCTCCTTAATATTCGTTCAGGACCCTTGCGCGGGCCATAATCTGCTTTGCCTTTTGACTTTTTTCGGCGGCGACATGCTGCCTGTACTGCTGCCGCATGGCCTCTGTAAGCCGGATGCGGCAGCCGCTCGCCGCAACAAAAGCGGCCGGGTCGGCGCTTTCCGCGCCGTCGCCCACAATAGCGTCGATGAGCCCGTACTCCCGCGCCTGCGTGGGGGTAATCCAGATGTTTTTGTCCATCAGCTCGGCGAGCTCTTCGCGGCTTCTGGCACCGGCACGGGCGGTATAGACATCAAGCGCACAGTCACGGGCGTTTTGCAGCCCTTCGGCCGCCCGCGCCATGTCGTGATAGTCCCCCTCGGCCGTACCGGCCGGGTTATGGTAGCACAGCAGCGCGCCCGGCTCGCTTTCGATGCGCCGGCACCCGCTGGCCGCCAGCGTTGCAGCCGATGCGCCAAGCCCCTGATACAGCGCCGTTGTCCTGCCAGGATACCGCCGCAGGATAGAGCGGATTTCCAGCCCTACCGCCATATCTCCGCCCGGACTGTTAATGAGCAGGGTGACGTCTCCGCCGCCCGCCTTTTCCAGTGCGGTGCAGATGTCCCCGGGACAGGTGACGTCCCGCCATCCCCAAAAACGCAGGATGTCCGCGCTGTCGTTGTCCCACAGCTCGCCGCGCAGTGCGATTTCTGTCATTCCAAATCTCCTTTCAGCATGGCCTCCAGCGGGGCCCAGTTTTTCGATATAAAATAGGCTTTGCCAAGCCCGCCCGGAATGGGCGCGCGCTCTTCCAGCGCGCGGCATTCGTCGGGATTATAGATGGAGTTGCGGATCATGCGCTCGTAAAACTCCGACCGCGATTTGTCGTCCCCGCGCATGAGCACCGACGGGTTGCCTTTAATGTAAAGCCCGTCGTCACGCTGGCGGCGGAGCAGCAGCTTGCGCCCCTCTTCCTGCTCCCATTGGGTGATAAAGGGCAGCAGCGTGTCGGTGACGTAGTTGGTGCGCTGCTGCTGGTTACTGTCATAGCTTTCCTTGCCCGTTTGCAGCATGTGCTTGGGAATGCCGGTGAACCGCGCGACTTCCTCAACGCTGAAGCTGCGGCTTTCCACGAATTGCGCGTCGCTTTGGCTGATGCCCAGGGGGGTGTACTTCATATCGTGGTCGAGTACGGCCACGCTGAATGCGTCGTCTGACGCATAGCGCACAAACTCCCGCTTCACCTTGCCGCGCGTTTCGGGGGTGGCGTCGGATTCGACGGTCACAATGCCGGACAGCCGCGCGCCGTTTTGGTAGAACTTGCGGCCAAACCGCTGCGCCATTGCGTCGGTCGCCACCGTTTCGCGCGCCAGGTCAAGCATTCCTCGGCCGTCGATGGCGTTGTACGTCTCAAAAAACAGAAAAGACAGCTCGCTCGGCGCAAAAGTATGCGTCAGCCCTTCCACAGTGTAGGTATACCAATATTGTTTTTCGTTTGCATCTCGTGAAATGGCGCAGCAGTCGGTCGGCAGCGGCAGGCGGCGAACGACCTGGCCTGATGGATCCCTGATATTCCACACCGCGCCAAAGCCGTGCCAGAACGCATTGGACATGACGAGCTTTTGCAGCATAAACGGGGTCATTTCCCCGCCCAGGCTTCTCTTCAAAACAGCAGACAGCGGTTCACCTTCTGCCTGCACCCGTTCGCCGTCTTTGCGCACATAGACGTCAAAAGGAATCATAGCAAAAGAATTGGTCAGAATCCTGTGCGCCGCAGCCACTGGCGACAGTGTTTCTGCCGATTTTTGCCCCGTGGGAACCTCTTCGCCCGACAGAAACAGGTTTTTAAACAGTGCCTGCGTTTCTTCCCAGGTAAACGTCCTTTCGGATATGTTCACGCGCGGCGCGTCCATTGCTCTGCTGAAAAACATCAGCGGCCCCCTCTCCGCGCGCGGGCGACAATAGCGGCATAGGCGACAAAACACGCGCCCGCTGTCAGCAGCGCCGCCGGTCTCCCCAGATATCCGTACATGCCGGCCGTCAGGCACGCTCCGCCGCAAAGCAGTAGCAGGTCGTCAAAATACCGCCCCAGCATATTTAAAATCTGCTTGATGTTTGCTTGCATGTTAAAGGCTCCAATCTTCCGATGCGACGTGTTCGTTGATATCGGGCCCGGCTGGCATTTTGAGCAGCGCAGTCGCCATTGCGATAATCCAGGCCACTGTGATATCAATGCGCCCAATGCTGCGGTTTTTCATGGGCTTGATGTTCTCGTTTCCGTCCACCGCGCAGCGGACGTTGCCAAAGCACCACCGGGCGCATGTGTTATGCTCATGCAGCATTTCGCGGCTGCGGATGAGCCGTTCCAGCTCTTTCATCGCCGGGCTCATATTCTTCATGTTCTGCGGGATGTTGACAACGTCAATCCCCTGCTCCATCAGCCGCGGCGTCAGCGTCCACGACAGATGCGGGTCGACGCCCAGACAGCGGATATCAAAGTCCTGCGCCGCCTGCGCAATGGCTTCTTCCACCTGGCTGAAATCCACCATATCGCCGGGGCAGAGGGTCAGGAACCCTGCACGCTCCCAGTCCCGATACGGCACATGGTCGCGCGTTTCCGCCTCCAGCACCCCGTCCTGCGGGCGCCACGCCCAGAACAGCGCGACCCAGTGCGCAAGCCCGTCCTGCGGCGGGAAAATCAACACGAACGCCGTCAGGTCGGTTGTCTTGGAAAGGTCAAGACCGCCAAAGCATTTTTTGCCTTTCAACGCTTCCCGCGCCGCAGCCCGGCGTTTCGTTACTTTCAGCTCTTCCCATCCGGGCAGGTTCCATTGTGTTTTATCGTATAAAGTCAACGGCAGCCAGCCGACGTCCTTGGTCGATATCCACTGGTTGAGCCGCAGCCACCGGAAAAGCCGTTCGGCCAATTCACTCTGTTTGGCTGCCCGAGCCTCAGTACGGAAGTCACGCAGCCGAAGGTTGTTCCCCAGCCCGGGGTTGCATCTCTTCCATAACTCTTCGTCCCAGATATCCAAGGCTTCGATTTTTTCCGGGTCGTCGCCGCACAAAACGCCGATGCCGTACATAATGGGGCACCATTGCGGATCGTCCCTGTCAAGCTCCCGCTCCGGCTCCCCGCGCCGCCACGCCAGAATGCGGCGGCATTTTTCATGGATTTCCCAACCGATGCTTTTGCGGTCGGGGTCGTCGCCCGCCGTCGTCAGAACGATAACGGCCTGCTGCCTTCTGGCGGCGTTGGAGCCTGCCGTCAGCACGTCCCATAGCCTGCGGTTGGGCTGTGCGTGCAACTCGTCGAAAATAATGGCCGAAAAGGAATATCCGTGCTTGGTATCGGCGTCTGCCGAATAAACCTTCAATATCCCGCCGTTTCGTGTGCGGATTTCACGTGCGCTGTCCCGGCACCACACAAGCGGATCATGCGCCGGCTGTGACATGGCAGTATGCTCGACCATGTATTTCGCCGCCTGGTAGATGATATCTGCATTGGTTTTATCTGCGGCGCAGACGGCTACATGCGGCCTTGCTTCCCCATCGCCGAGCAGATGGTAAAGCCCAAGCCCAGCTGCCAGCTCGCTTTTGCCGTTCTTTTTGGGCAGTTCGGTATACAGGAATCGCCTGTACCGTACCCACAAGCCGCCGTCGTCCTGCACCTGTACGCCGTAAAAGTTTTTGATGGCGTTTTGCTCCCACGGCAAAAGCTTAAATGGCTGTCCGGCCCATTCATTCTGCCCGTAAACCAGCAGTGAAAAGAAATCCGCAACATCCTGCACAGCATCCGCGCTGTACCGCACGACGCTGCCGTCATCCGGGGCCGGAATATCCACGCCGTCGTCCAGATGCAACAGCTCAGGCACGCTGCTCCCGCTCTCGAATCAGCCGTTCAAATGGGTTTTCTTCTTTCTTTTGCCCTGTATCCGGAATGACCAGGCGGCAGCGGCTGGTTATGGTCATACCCATATCGTTCGCGCAGGCCCGGCACTGCTTAAAGCTGGTGTCCTGCATTTTAAGCCATTCGGCCGCCGCCTCTGTGTTGTGGGGGCTTTCCATCGCCCGTTGTGCCTCGCGGCAGGCTGCGGCAAACTGCCGCTGCGCCACCACATACCGGCCCAACGTGTCGCAGTCAAGCTGCGCCGCCCCGATATCAGCCGCCAGGATCTCGCGGGCCAGCGCCCGGAACTCCGATTTCAAATCATCCGGCAGCCATTTCGGCGGCCGCAGCGTTTTCGGCTTTGGCAAATTGACTTCCTGCGCCGCCCGCTCGGCTTTTTCTGTACGGCTCAAATGCTTGCGCCCGTTTGCTTCCAGCACGCTCAATTTCTGTCTCGGCCCCGGCATCACACCGGCCCCCTTTCTGTCTCAAAATCTGTCTCTCATGCTTCCGGCGTTCTCCGCCGCTCCGGTTTCATTTCCCCGTGGGGAAAAAATCCCCTGCGAAGGGGGCCATGCGGTCTTGCACCATTTCCGGCGTTTTTTCTTGCCGGGGGGTGGGGGTGCAAGCCTGTGGCTTGTCTTCACGCGCCCGCCGCTGCGCCCAAGCGCCTGAGCGCCCAAAGCTGCCGGTTTCAGCCCCCATTTCTCTGTGTAAACGCCATCATTTCCTGCGCTGTTTTCTGGTCGTGATGGTGTTTGCACAGCGATTGTAAGTTATCTGCATCGACAAACTTTGACCAGTCCCCGCCGTGCGGCACGATGTGGTCAACTACCGTAGCTACCGTGCGGATTCCATGTCGGGTGCATTCCCGGCAAAACGGCTCGCGCAAAAGCTGCTGCGGGCGAAGCCTGTCTGTCCAAATACTCAGGTTGTACCAGCTGTGATATTCTGCGCTTCGGCTGCGCTCACGCTTTGGCTTATGCTTTGGGCACCACCCGCCGCGCGTAAGCTCCCGACAGCCCGGATACCTACAGGGCCGCAAAGGTTTCATCGCCATCTCCCAACCCCCCCCCGAAGAAAAACAAAAAGAGCCGACAATTCCACTTTCGGTGAAATTATCGGCTCTGGCTCTTAAAGCACTGGCCTGTCACAATATCCACGATGTACTCGGTCTTGCAATGCCGGCAATACAAGCGCAGGTTCCGCGCCGTTGTATCCGACGATATCCGCAGCAGCTTGACACGGTGCGGAAGGCAGGTCGGGCAACAGACATACCCATCGCTTATTGGCATTATTATATCACACTTTTTCGGCTGATACAATGCGTTTCCCCCTTTTCTACATTACGTTTTCAATTATTATACAGTGTTCCAAGTCTGAAAAAATAAGAAACGCTATTTTGTTTTTCTTTTTCTTGGGCGCGTTCGCACGTTCGAGGGCGCTGACGGCAGCATATATTCTACATAAGCAAATCGGCCCCAACTGTTCTCAATGGATTCTTTATATAATACATGCGCGTTTGCCGGCGGCTCCAGCCGAACATTGCCCGGCACCCATTCGCTCGGCGGAGTTTCCGGTTTATATAGATTCCTTGAACCTATCCACGTGCGCTCCCCGACCATCGCACGGCATTCTTCTCGCGCCTCTTTGGTCAAATACTTGGCCAATTCTTCATATCCGTATATGTCCAACATGTCTATTTGCAGATTGCTGCCGTGGGTCCATAAGCTGCGGATGGCCTCATAATCTGAGCCCGTTCCGTTGATCACCATGTGATGATGCAGGCGGCCGTCGCCATGCCGGCTTTCGGTGCAGTACACATATCGCAAATCTTCTCCGCGTGCGCGCCGATATTCCCGCAGCTGCGCCAGAAATATGCGGGCCAGTTTTTTCGCTGCACTGCGATGTCTGGGCAGGTGTTCGTCGTCATAAGTCAAGGTCAAGACCAGATCTTTATCGTTAAAATTAGCTGCTAATACCGTTTTGAGCTTTTGCCAGCTGTAACGGTCGTTAATGCGTTGTCGCGCTTTGGTGGAGCATCGCGATTTTTCCGCCCGCGTTTTTGGCGGATCGCTCGGAAATGCCGGCGTCCATAATACTTCACGGACCAGCTGCCCCGCCTGTACGCGTTTGAGCTTTTGCTTAGCCAATTGAGCCGTCCTTTCTTGCGGCCTCTTGGGCTCTTAATCAATATTATTTAGCATTCTCTTCCGCCTGCGTTTCCGGTGGCTTCCAGCAGCTGCCGTCCGCTTTGCGGTAAGGGCAGCTCGTATTTTCGTTGTAGTCGCCGTCTTGCGGCCCGCCAGAATGGCGCGAACCATTTCCGTATTAAATAAAATCGGTTTCATGCTCGTTATTCCCCTTTGAACAGAGACAGGTATGTCAGCTGTCTGCCCACGTCACGGTCACCTTTCGCACGCCCCACCGGAGCGCGTCCTCGTGGCGGTCAAAGTACACGTCAATCGTGTTGCCCGCGATGCCGCTGCCCGTGTCCTCGGCGATATAGCCGGTTTTGCCGTCGATGGTAAGCTGCGTGCCCAGCGGGATGACATCGGGGTCGACGGCTACCGTCCGCCCCTGCTGCGGGGCTGTCCCCGACGCCGTCAGGCCGTATTGCGACCACCGGCCGCAGCATTTGCGGCACGCGCAATAGGCAAAGGCCGTGAATTGACGATAAGTGGGGGCAGGCCCCCCCTTATCGCTCGCTGCGCTCGCTGACCCCCCGTCGGGCTCCGCCCTCTCAGGGTGCGTTTCCCCGGCGCATGTCCGGACAAACGCGGGCAGCGGGTTCCCCCCTGCGGGGGAGAAGAAGGGGGTTGTTCTTTTTGTGTCGGCAAAAAGAACCAAAAACCGACGCGAGGGGGCGCAGTTATGGGTCGCTCCGCTCGGTCGTGCCCCCTCGCGGCTCCCCCGTTGACAACCTTCTACGGATGTACTGCCGTTAGGTGAGCCAGAACAGGCTACCCCTACGGTCATACTCCCGTAAAAGTTCGTCAATGGGGGGTCACGGGGGGCCACGACCAAAGCGGAGCGAGCCACTACGAGCGAAAG
>CANEGK010000065.1 GCA_947427035.1 uncultured Clostridium sp. | reverse complement strand
TGTCGGCCGCCAAAGCGGGCGGCAGCGCACACGCCGCCAATAATACGGCCAGCAGCGCAGCTGTCCAGCGCTTTTTCATCATACGTCCCTTCCTCCTATTCATATCGCAGCGCGTCAATGGGGTTGAGCCGCGCCGCCTTTTTGGCCGGCAGGTAACCAAACAGAATGCCGATGGCCACCGAAATGCCAAAGGCCATCGCAATCGAGCCCGCCGTCGGCGTCACCGCCATATCCTGTTGGAGCAATACGGCGATAAGCTTTGTGGCCACCGACGACAAAAGATAGCCGAAGCCAATGCCGATGGCGCCGCCGATGCCGCTGGTCGTCGCCGCTTCGATGACAAACTGCTGCATGATATCGCGCTGCCGCGCGCCCAGTGATTTGCGAATGCCGATCTCGCGCGTCCGCTCCGAGACCGAGACCAGCATGATGTTCATAATGCCGATGCCGCCGACGACCAGCGAGATAGCGGCAATGGCGGCCAGGATGGTGATCATGACGTTGAGCATATCGTCCATCATATCCAAAAGCTCGGACATACTGATGACGCTGTAGGCGCTGTCGCTGCCAAACGCCTTGTCCAACCGCTCTTCTATCACACTTTTGGCACGTGAAATCGTTTCGTCTGACACCCCGGAAAAGTAATAGCTCGATACACGGCCGCTGCCCGACATTTTAAGAGCATTCGTATAAGGAATGAACGCTACATTGTCGTCGCCATACTCTTCACTGTCGGCTTTTTCGCTGAGCACGCCGATCACGGTGTAGGTATAGCCGCCGATTTTAACGGTTTCGCCGACGCCCGCGCCGTCAAAATACTGATTGCTGACATAGCTGCCGATGACGCAGACCTTTTGGCGGCGCAGAATATCGATGTACTGGATAAAGCGGCCCTGCCCGACCTCGTACTGCCGGATGGCTGCGTAATCCTCGCCCACGCCGGTGACGCCGGTCGACGACGGGGTTTCGGTGCCGATTTTCAGGCCGGCCATCGCTGACACCGAAGGCGAAACGGCGGCCAGCACATCCGGATTCTGTTCGACCAGCTCATACATGTCGTCGTCCGAAACACTGCGTGCCGTGCCGCGCCCCATCACGTTGACCGTGATGAGGTTGGTCCCCATACTTTCAAAACTCTCGGTCATATAAAGCTGCATTCCGTTGCCCAGGCCGACGATGACAATGACGGCCGCCACACCGATAATAATGCCCAGCATGGTGAGCAGCGCGCGCATTTTGCTGCTGAAAATGCTTTGAATTGCCAGGCGGAAGGACTGGTAAAAGCTCATGACGGCTGCCCCCCTTCGGCATGGACAGTGGCTTCCTCGGCGTCTGACGGACCGTCGTAAATCACCCGGCCGTCCTCCAGCCGGATGATGCGCTCTGCCTTTCGCGCAATGGAATTGTCGTGGGTGATGAGCACAATGGTGTTGCCCTCGCGGTGCAGCTCCTGCAGCAGAGCCAGCACCTCGCGCCCGGTCCGGCTGTCGAGCGCGCCCGTCGGCTCGTCGGCCAGAATGACCGACGGGTCGCCCGCCAACGCCCGTGCGATGGAGACGCGCTGCTGCTGGCCGCCCGAAAGCTGTGAAGGCAGGTTTTTCAGCTTGTCGGCCAGGCCGACGCGCGCCAGCGTTTTCTGCGCCCGCGCATCGCGTTCGGCGCGCGGAATGCCGGCGTACATCAGCGAAACCTCGACATTTTCCAGCACGCTCAGCTTGGGCAGCAGGTTATACTGCTGAAAAATAAAGCCGAGCATCCGGTTGCGAATCGCGGCCAAATCGTCGTCGTCCAGCCGGCCGACATCCTGCCCGGCCAGCAGATACTGGCCGCTGGTCGGAACGTCCAGGCAGCCGATAATATTCATGCAGGTCGACTTTCCGCTGCCCGACTGCCCGACAATGGCGACAAACTCCCCCCGCTCGATGGACATGGAAATGCCGTCGACCGCGCGAACCTCGGTGTCGCCCATATGATAAATTTTATACACCTCGCGGAACTCTATGAGCGGCGCCATTTTAACGCCCTCCTTCGATAACGACGACCCTTTCTTCGGACGCCCCGCCGCCCGGCCCCATCATGCCGCCCATCATCTGTTCAATGAGCGTGCTGCTCTGGTACGCGGCATAGGCGATTTGGTCCCCCTCTTCCAGTCCGGCGGTGATTTCAATGTAATCGTCGTCGTTGATGCCCAGGGTTACCTCGCGGTATTCGTAACCGGCAGGCAGGCCGTTTTCGCCCAGTGTGTTTTCCTTGCCCTCGGGTACCTCTCCCGTTTTGACCAGAACGCGGTTGCCGCGCTCGACTGCGCTGACCGGCACCGACAGCACGCCGGTCTTGCTCTGCACCTCGATTTCGACATCGACATTCATGCCGGGCAGCAGCCCTTCGCTTTCGTCAATGCGGATGGTGACCGGGTACGAAGTGACGCCGCCCACCGTCGTGCCGTTGATGTTGACTTTGGTGACGACGCCGCGATAGCTTTTGCCCTCGACCGCCTCGACAGTGATGTCGACATCCTGCCCTTCTTCGATTTTGGCAATGTCCAGTTCGTCGACGTTGAGCGTCAGCGTCAGATATGACAAATCAAAAATGGTGCACAGGCCGCCGTTCAGGCCCGAGCTTGTGTCCAGCTTGTCGCCCTGCTTGCATTTCTTTTCCACAATTGTTCCTGCGATGGGCGATGTAATGCTGTAATTGTCCAGCTGGTCGACTGCGTTTTGCAGCGTCAGCTGGGCGTCGCGCAGCGACAGCTCGGCCGAGCGGATGGACTGATCCAAATCGTCGCTCTCCAGCCGCAAAAGAGCCTGGTTTTTGTCGACGCGCTCCCCTTCGCTGACCAATACGGCGGCCACCTTGCCCGCGCCCGTCGCCATAACCGTCGTCTGCGCCTGATATTCAAAGGCGGCGCTCTGCGCGCAGGCCGCCGTCCCCACCGTGGCGCTTGCCGCACTCTGCGGCGCGATGCCGCCGGGGTTGCGCACTTCGATGGTCACATACCGCACCATGACGCTGCCCTGCAGCACCTCGTCCACCGGGGCGATTTTGCTGATCGTTCCGTTCAGCGTTTCAAAGGTGCTGTCCAGCGTCACCGTTGCCGGCTGTCCCACATAAAAGCCGGCGGCGTCATCCGCCGGGAAAGGCAGGCGGATCGTCATGGTCGCGCTGTCGCGGATGGTCGCAATGGTCTGCCCCATCGAAATGCTGTCGCCCGCTTCGACCAAAAGCTCGGTGACAACGCCGCCCTCCGTCGCTTCAATGAGCAGGTTTTCCCTGCCCTTCAGGGCCTGATCATAGCTCATCTGCGCGCGCTCCACACTCAGGCGGGCACGCTCGATGTTGTTTTCCATGTCGCTGGTGTCAATCCGGTACAAAAGCGAATCCTTTTCCACCGTGTCGCCTTCTTCAAAATCGGCGCTCAGCACCTCGCCGGTGACCAGAGCGTTGACTGTGTACGAATCGGCCGGCTCCAGCGCGGCGCTGCCGCTGACCTTGACGGTGATGTCGCGCTTTTCCGCCGTTTCAAACACAAATCCGCTCAAAGGATTCACGCCGCGGCGTGCGCCCGTCAGGCGCGGAAGAATGATCAGGGCAGCCACGATGGCAACAGCAATAAGAATCCCCGTGCGCCGGCGCTTCTTTTTCTTTTGCACGCCGGGGGCAAAAGCGGGGGCCGCCGGGGCAGAAGGGAGGGTTTCCTGCTTTTCTTTTTGTGCGGGTGCCTGCTGGGTCTGCATGTCAGAGAGCCATCCTTTCCTATGCGTCAAAATCAGCCGCTGTGTAAACAATATCGCCGCCTGTCATAGTCATCAAGACGCGCGTTTTCCCGATTTCGCGGGGGTCAATGGAAAAAATATCACGGTCTACCACAATCAGGTCGGCCCAGTAGCCCGGCAGAAGCCGGCCCTTTTTCTCTTCACAGAACTCGGCGTAGGCGCTGCCCACCGTATAGCAGTCGACGGCCTGCGCCACCGTCATGCGTTCGCCGGGCACATAGCCGCCCTGCGGGAAGCCGTCAGGGTCGGTGCGGTTGACGGCCGCCGCAATGCCGGGGAAGGGGTTGCAGTCCTCGACCGGCGAGTCGCTGCCAAAGGAAACAGGCGAGCCCAGCTCGCTCAGGGTGCGGAACGCGTAAGAGGTCTGCGCCAGCGCGCGCCCGACCCTGCTTTCGACAATATGGCTGTCATAATGAAGGAAGACAGGCTGCGCCAACGTCAGGATTCCCATACGGGCGATGCGCTCCAGCTGCGGCCGATCGGTGATTTGGCAATGCACCAGGCCGTGGCGCAGGGTGTTCGGCCCCCCGGCCAGCACCTTTTCGTAAGCGTTGAGCGTCTTTTCAATGGCGCCGTCGCCGATGACGTGGGTGATGACCTGCATTCCGTGCTTTTGCGCCAGCGCGCACATCTCATCCATTTCGGCGTCGCTTATGGTTTCCAGGCCGCGGTTGCCCGGGTCGTCGCAGTAATCCTGCCGCATCAGCGCGGTGCGCGCCCCCAGCGAGCCGTCTTTGAAAAGCTTGAGCGGGCCCACGGCCAGGCGGCCGTCATTGTCCTGGGGCCGGTATTCGTGTTCCAGGTATGTACGGAAGGCTTCGCCGGAGTAAAAGGCGAGCTGATGGCGGTAGCGCACCGGCAGCCTGCCGGACTGGTGCAGGCGATTGATGACACGGAAAGCCAGCGCGCCGTCGATTTGTCCCTGCCCCACATCATTGGACTGCACTGAAGTCAGGCCCACGCTGACCGCGTACTGCGCGGCCTTCTGCACCCGGTGCAGCCAGGTTTCTTCGTCGACCGGCGGAATGATGCGCTCCACCATTTCAAGCGCGCGCTCGTGCAGAACGCCGTCCGGCGTGCCGTCGGGCGACAGCCCAAAATGTCCGCCTTCGGGTTGCGTCGTGTCGCCGGTGATGCCGGCTTTTTGCAGCGCGGCCGTGTTGGCGGCGGCAATGTGGCAGCAGATGCGGGTGAAGTACAGCGGGATCTCCGTCGAAATGCGGTCCAGATCAAAGCGGTTGAGCACCCGCTTTTCGCCCGTAAAATAATCCTGGTTCCAGCCCGAGGCGCAGATGCCCCCGCGTGAACCGGGGTTTTCTTCAATAAACCGGCGCCCCCTGTCGACAATTTCGTCTATCGAACGGGCGCCCCGCAGATCCAGTGTCGCCAAGTCCTGTCCGATACAGAAAAGATGCTGGTGGCTGTCATTCATGCCGGGCAGTACCAGGCGGCCGCCTGCGTCAACGACGCGCGCACCTTTCCCCACGCGTTCTTTGATAGCTTCATCCGATCCTACGGCGGCGATCACCCCGTTTTCAATGAGCAGCGCAGATTCAAATTGCCCGTCCCGTACATACACTTTGGCATTGACTACAGCCGTTTGCATGGCTTTTCCTCCGTTTTTTTAATATGCTATTCATCATAGGCTTTCGAACCGCCGCTGTCAATAAACTCATTGTGAACTTTTTGGCACTTCAAACGGCTTGTTCTTTTTGCCTTTTTGTTGTAAACTATTGGTAACCTATATGGCAGCAGGAGGTATTTTATGGAAACCAGAAAATTTCGCGGAGCCGGCCCCGAGCTGTCGCTGCTCGGCTTCGGCTGTATGCGCCTGCCCAAAATCGACCCGGATAAGCCCAATATCCAGGAAATCCAGGCGCAGGAGCTGATCGACTACGCTTACGAGCACGGCGTCAATTATTACGACACAGCCTGGCCCTATCACCAGGGCCTGAGCGAGACCTTTATTGGAAAAGCCCTGAAAAAATACCCGCGCGACAGCTTCCATCTGGTCAGCAAAATGCCCGGCTGGGAATGCAAAACCCCCGAGGACGCGGCCTATATTTTTGAGCGCCAGCTGGAAAAATGCCAGGTCGAATACTTCGACTTTTACCTGGCGCACGCCATGAACGCCGAACGCCTGGCCTCGTACAAAGAGCACGGCGTGTTCGACGTTTTGCTGCAAAAGAAAAAAGAGGGCAAAATCCGTCATCTGGGCTTTTCGTTCCACGATTCGCCCGAAGTTCTCCGGCAGGTCGTCGACCTGGGCATTTGGGAGTTTGGCCAGATTCAGCTCAATTATCTGGACTGGACCATGCAGCGCGCCAAAGAGCAGTATGAAATTCTCCAGAGCGCCGGCCTGCCCGTCGTCGTGATGGAGCCTGTGCGCGGCGGCGCTTTGCACACCCTGTGCCCGCAGGCCGTCGAGCTTTTGAAAAAAGCTGACCCCGCGGCGTCGCCCGCCTCGTGGGCGCTGCGTTTTGCCGCTTCCCTGCCCGGCGTCATGACCGTTTTGTCCGGCATGAGCGCCCTGGATCAGGTCAAGGACAACGTCAAAACCATGGAACAGTTCAAGCCCCTGACCGACGCCGACCGGGCGCTTTTGCAGCAGGCGGCCGACATTTACCAGCAGAGCAAAACGGTGCCCTGCACCGGCTGCCGCTACTGCATGGACTGCCCTTCGGGCGTTGACATCCCGCTTTTGTTCTCGCTGTACAACCAGTACATGCTGACCGAGGACAAGGAAACCTTTGTCAAAGGCTACAGCGAGGCCGGCGACAGCAAGCAGGCACAGCACTGCATCGCCTGCCGCGCCTGCACCCACCACTGCCCGCAGGGCATTGACATTCCTGCGAAGATCGCCGGTGTCAAAGAGTTGGCCGATAAGCTTTTGCCCAAAGAGTAAAACACGCCTGTTTACACGCAGAAAAGGCGGTAATCGTCTGACGATTACCGCCTTTTTTATGGCATCCGGCTATTTCACAAAATGGCAGGCGACCGCGTGGCCTTCGCCTGTGTTGCGCATTGCCGGCTCTTCGGCAAAGCACCGCTCTGTGGCCGCCGGACAGCGCGCGGCAAACCGGCAGCACGCTTTGGGTTCGATGGGTGACGTGAGCTCCCCTTTGATGGGGATATGCTTGCGCTCGTGGTCACAGTCCGGCACGGGAATGGCCGATAAAAGCGCCTGCGTATACGGGTGCAGTGGCCGATCAAACAGCTCGTCGGCCGGAGCGCGCTCTATAACCTTCCCCAGATACATGACGATGATTTCATCGGAAATATGCTTGACTACACTCAGATTATGGGTGATAAACAAATAGGTCAGCCCCAGCTCATCCTGCAAGTCCATCAAAAGATTGAGGATCTGCGCCTGTATCGACACATCGAGCGCCGAAACCGGCTCGTCACAGACGATAAACTTGGGTTCGAGCGCCAGCGCCCGCGCCACCCCGATGCGCTGGCGGCGGCCGCCGTCCAGCTCGTGCGGATAGGCCATGGCCAATCGGGGCGCCAGTCCGACGGTTTCCATCAGCCTGGCCGTACGCTGCCGCACCTCGTCGCCTGTTTTGCAGACGCGGTAAATCCGCAGCGGCTCTGATATGATGTCCTGCACCGTCATGCGCGGGTTGAGCGACGAAAACGGATCCTGAAAGATGATCTGCATATTGCGGCGCAGTTCTTTCAGCTCGCGCTTGCTCACATGCGTCACGTCGCGGCCCTCAAAAAAGATCTGTCCCTCTGTACTTTCCAGCAGATGGAGCGTCGTCCGGCCCAGCGTACTTTTCCCGCAGCCCGACTCCCCGACAACCCCCAGCGTTTTCCGCTCAGGAATGGAAAAGGAGACATCGTCGACCGCGTGCAGCATTCCGCGGGGCGTTTTAAAATACTTTTTCAGACCGCGCACTTCTATCAGACCGGACATTTCATTTCGCCTCCCCTGCATACAGATGGCAACACACCAGATGCCCTGGCTCGACCTCTTTGGCCGGCGCAGGCTCACGGCTGCACCGGTCGCACGCTTCGGGGCATCGGGGCGCAAAAGCGCATCCGGCCGGCAGCGCGGTAGGGTCGGGCATGAGCCCGCGGATGGGCGTCAGCCGGGCCGTTTTCTCTTTGATATTAGGCAGGGATAAAAACAGCCCCTTTGTATACGGATGCATGGTATTTTTATAAATCTGCCGTATA
This sequence comes from uncultured Clostridium sp., assembly GCA_947427035.1. Lineage (GTDB taxonomy): Bacteria > Bacillota > Clostridia > Oscillospirales > Butyricicoccaceae > Ventrousia. Next base: position 2,572 of record CANEGK010000065.1, on the reverse strand, counting down.
CTTCCGCACTCAACAATCCTGCCCGCGTACATGATGGCGACGCGTTCACAGACTTCGGCCACGACGCCGAGGTCGTGTGTGATCAGAATGAGCGATGTCCCCAGCTCCTGCCGCACCTCCGTCATCATATCCAGGATCTGCGCCTGGATGGTGACGTCGAGCGCCGTCGTCGGTTCGTCGGCAATGAGCAGTTCGGGGTTACAGGCCAGTGCCATAGCGATGCCGACGCGCTGCTTCATGCCGCCGGAAAACTGGTGCGGGTATTCGCCATACCGGCTGCCGGGAATTCCGACGCGCTCCATCATCTGCTTGGCCTGCGCCGCAGCTTCCAGAGCGCTCAGCTTGGTGTGCAGATGCAGGCCCTCGGCGATCTGGTCGCCCACGGTAAAAACCGGGTTGAGCGACGTCATAGGGTCCTGAAAAATCATCGAAATCCGGTTGCCGCGGATCCTGCGCATTTCCTGCTTGGTTTTTTTGAGCAAATCCTCTCCGTCCAGCAAAATGCTGCCTGACACCACGCGCCCCGCCGGAGCGGGCACCAGATTCATAATGCCCAGCGCTGTCGTTGTCTTTCCCGCGCCCGTCTCGCCGACAAGGCCAAAGGTCTCTCCCTTTTCCAGCGTCAGATCAATGCCGTTGACCGCCTGGGCCGTTTTCTTGCCCGACCGGTATTCAATTTTCAAATCCTTGATTTCAAGAAAGCTTGCCACAATTCTCCCCCCTATGCTTTGAGTCGGGGATCCAGCGCGTCGCGCAGGCCGTCGCCCAACAGGTTGATGGCGAGAATGGTCACCATAATAACCAGGCCCGGGAAGAGGACGATATACCCCGCATCGCGGATATACTGCCGCCCGGCCGACAGCATGGCGCCCCACTCGGGCGTCGGCGGGCTGATGCCCAGCCCGATGAACGACAGGCCTGAAGTGGATAAAATAGCGCCGGCTACGCCCATGGTGGCCTGCACAATGATAGGAGCCATGCAGTTGGGCAGGATGTGCCGGGTGATGATGCGCAAATCGCCGGCGCCAATGGAGCGCGCCGCTTCGATGTATTCCTGTTCCTTGACGGTCAGCGCCGAGGCCCGCACCATACGCGCAAAGGACGGAATGGAGCCAATGCTGATGGCTATCATGACGTTGCGCAGCCCCGGCCCCAGCGCCGCCGCAATGGAGATGGCCAGCAGGATGGACGGGATAGCCAGCATGACGTCGACCACGCGCATAATGACATTGTCGATCGTTTTGCCGTAGTAGCCCGAAACAGCGCCCAGTATGGTGCCGGCTACTGCCGAAATGGCCGTTGCAAACAGGCCGACCCGCAGGGAAATGCGGGTGCCGTAAATGATGCGGCTGAAAATATCGCGCCCGAAATTGTCGGTGCCCATGGGGAACTCTTTGCAAGGGCGGATAAACCGCCGTGAAAGATCCTGGTCGTCAATGCCATAGGGCGCTATCACATCGGCAAAAATCGCACAGAGGATCAGCAGCACCAGCACAAACAGGCCCGCCATAGCGGCCTTGTTCTGCCACAGGCGCCAGCACACATCCTTCCACTGGCTGCTCTTGACCGGCTTTTCATCGCCGCGCTTTTTCTTTTCCGCGTTCATACCCGCACCTCCTTTTTCCTGCGCGCGCCGTCACTTTTATACTGTGATTTGATGCGGGGATCCACATAAGCGTACAGCAAGTCTACAATCAGGTTGATCAGGCTGAACACGATGGCGATAAACAGCACGCCGCTCTGTACCATGGGGAAATTTTTCTGTTTGATGGAATCGATCATCAGCTTGCCCAGCCCGGGAATGGCAAAGACCGATTCGGTCAAGACCGCGCCGCCCAGCAGATTGCCGAACGACAGTCCGACCACCGTGATGACCGGGATGAGCGCGTTGGCAAGCGCGTGCTTTAAAATGACAACCCGCTCGCTCTGCCCTTTGGCCCGCGCCGTGCGGATATAGTCCTGATGAACGACTTCGAGCATACTCGAGCGCGTCATTCGCATAATGGTCGCCGTCGAACTGGTGCCCACGGTCACCGCCGGCAAAATCCAATACAGCGGCCCGTAAAATCCCGAGGCCGGCAGCCACCCCAGATGTACGGCAAAAATGATGATAAGCACCATTCCCTGCCAGAAGTTGGGCATTGAAACGCCGAACAGGGCGACCAGCGTGCTGACGTTGTCAAATGTGGAATACTGCCGGGTCGCCGCAATGATGCCCGCCGGAATGCCGATGAGCACTGCGATGGCGATGCTCAGCCCGGCCAGCAGCATGGTGGTGGGAAAACGCTGGAGAATTTCTTCGGTGACCGATCGCCCGGTCGTATACGAAGTTCCAAAGTCCCCGTGCAGCACAATTTTTTTGATGTAATTCCCGTACTGAACGAAAAACGGCTTGTTGAGTCCCAGCTCCTCACGCTTTGCCTCAACTTCATGTTCCTTGGCCGCTTCGCCCAGAATAATGCGTGCCGGATCCCCCGGCGTAAAATACATCATGCTGAACACGACAAAGGAAACGCCGAGCAGCACGGGCAGCATCATGACAAGGCGCCGCAAAATATATTTGATCATCGTA
>CANEGK010000064.1 GCA_947427035.1 uncultured Clostridium sp. | reverse complement strand
AACGGTTGACCCCGCTGTTCTTTCTGCTCGCCATCCCACTGGCGGCGTGGGGGTACGATGCTCTTAACAAACCGAAAGCGTTGGACATCAGCTCGGACGCCTATGTCGCCCATGTGCGCGGCAAGCAGCTGCCGGCGGAATGCACGCCGGACAACGCGCTGGCGGACGCGCAGACGCTGATCGAGACGCTGGAGCGCGTACACCCCATGTTCGCGCCCGACGCGCCCGACGGGTTTGACGAGCGCCCGCCCGAAGGGTACGACGCGGCAAAACAGAACTTTTTGCAGGCCGCCGGGAACTGTGACGGCGACTGGGACGGGTTCGGCCTGCTGGCGCAGGAGTACCTCAACACACTCAACGACGGGCACACGATGATGCATGATCGGCGCTTGCTGGAGCCCCAGGGCCTGCTCCAGGCGCGCTGGCAGTATGACAGCGGGAAACTGTGGTTGGTCGGCCCGGATGGCGCATCGACCGGCAGTTGGGTGAGCGAAATCGGCGGCGTGCCGGTCGAAAAGGTCTTCGCCGTCATCGACCGCTACTTTGCGGCGGAAAACGAACCGTCGCGCGCGCAGAATTACACGCTGTATGCGCAGTGTGACAGCATTTTGCGCAGAGCGGGCGTCGAAAGCTGGGATTTGACCGTCTGTGATGCGGACGGCAACGAGCGGCAGGAAGCGTGCAGCCTGGGCAACAGGAGCCTGCTTGTACGCGTGCCGCTGCCAACCGGCCTGTATGCCGAGCGGATGGGCGATGTGCTGTACCTGCACTTTGACACCTTTGCGCCCTCTACGGAAAAACAGCGGGAAGCGCTGGACGCCATGCTGGCCGATTTGAACGCCTTTCTGGACGAAGGCGGGCAGAAGGTCGTTATGGACGTCCGCGGCAACGGCGGGGGCGGTGACGTGGAATGGGCGCCCTTCTGGCAGGCGATGGGCTTTGATTTGGAAGGACACTATTACAGCATCAGCTGGCAAAGGCAGTCGCCGGAGCTGAGCGAGCGCGACGCGTGGACGGGGATGGAAAACCTGAACGAGCAGTTCGTCGAGCTGATGCAGAACCCGCGAAAAGACAGAAGCTGCGCGCTAGCCGTGCTGTGCGACGCCAACACCTTCAGCGCGGCGCAGGATCTGTGCTGTGCCGCCGTCATGCAGGAAGGGGCCGTTTTGATCGGAAGCCCGTCCAAAAACGCGCCGGATTGTTACACAAATGTCGTCTGCATCTGTCTGCCGCAAAGCCGGCTGATGCTGCAAATTTCGACGGCGCACCAGATTCCATATGATCCCGACGCGCGCCGCGATATTCTGGAGCCGGACATCACCGTGCCGTGGGGCGGGGACGCTTTGCAGGCGGCGCTGGAATATTTTGCGCAGACCTGATCAGGAAAAAGGGCCCGCAGCTTTGCGGGCTGCCGCCCAAACGGGGCGGCGAACCAATTCACCATAGAAAGCGGGAAACAGACCTTATGCTGACCAGCAAACAACGGGCGCAGCTGCGCTCGATGGCCAATGGCCTGGACACTATTTTGCAAATCGGAAAGGACGGCGTGACCGAAGCGGTCGAGCAGTCGGCGCAGGAAGCGCTGCGCGCCCGCGAGCTCATCAAGGGCCGCGTGCTGGAAAGCTCGATGCTGACCGCGCGCGAGGCGTGCGAGATGCTGTGCCTGCGGCTGGAGGCCGAGCCGGTGCAGTGCATCGGCAGCCGCTTTGTTTTGTACAAGCACAACCCGCAAAGGCCGGTCATCGAGCTGTTGAAATGAGCCGCATCGGAATTTTTGGCGGCACCTTTAACCCGCCGCACCAGGGGCACGTCGAGGCGGCGCGCGCCTGTGTACGGCAGTTGGGGCTTGACCGCCTGCTGCTGGTGCCGGCCGGGCTGCCCCCCCACAAAGCGCTGCCGGAAAGCACCCCTTCGGCCGTACATCGCCGGAGAATGGCGGAGCTGTGCGCGCGGGAGATTCCCGGCGCGCAGGCGCTCGATATCGAGCTGCGGCGCGAAGGGAAGAGCTATACCGTCGACACGGTGCGCGAGCTCAGGCAGCACTTCCCTGAGGATACGCTGTGGCTTGTGGTCGGCGACGATATGCTCGAAAGCTTCGGGCGCTGGCGCGAGCCGGCGGAAATCGCCCGGCTGTGCCGGCTGGCCGCCGTGCAGCGCGCGCCGGAAAAGGCGGCGGATATTCAAAGGGCCGCCGAGCGGCTGCGCGATGAAATCGGCGCGCAGGTCGACATCATTCAAAACGCCGTCCTGCCCCTCAGCTCGACGCAGTACCGCGCAGGCGGCCCGCCCGGTATGCTGCTGCCCGCCGTCACCGACTACATTGAGGACAACGGATTATACCGGCCCCGCCCGGCGCTCGACGATATCCGCGCACGGGTGGCCGGGGCGCTGTCGCCGCACCGCCTGCGTCACACGCTGGGCGTCGAGCAGGAAGCCGCCTGTCTGGCCGCCATTTGGGACGAGGACGAGTACGACGCCCGGCTAGCCGCGCTGCTGCACGACAGCACGCGCGAGCTTTCGGTGCAAAAGCAGTTGAATCTGCTGGAAAAATACGATATAATCAACGAATACGACCTGGATGAATACCCCCAGCTTTTACACGCGCTGTCCGGGGCGGCCGCCGCCAGGGAGTGCGGCGCGTCGCGGGCGGTGGCCCGCGCCGTCGCATCGCACACGCTCGGCGCTGTTAATATGAGCTGTTTGGGGAAAATTATCTTCATCGCTGACGCGACGGAGCCGGGCCGCAGCTATGCCGGTGTCCAGGAGCTGCGTCGACTGGCGCGCGAAAATCTGGACGCCGCCGTCATCGCCAGCATGGAACAGACCGACGCTTACCTGCGCGCGCAGGGAAAGACACCCCACCCCGCAGCAGCCGCAGCACTTTTGGCCATGAAAAGAGAGATCCCAACATGAACAAGCAACCCCCGAAAGACCCGAAACGGCTGAAAACAGCCCCCAAATCTGTGGTGCGCCGCCGGCGCATTCTGCTCGTCGCCGCCGGCGTCGCCCTGGTGTTTCTGATAGGCGTCATCATTTGGAAATGTACCGTCAAACCGCCCGATATCAACAAGCCTACATCCGGAATGCAGGACGATAAGCCAGGCCAGAACGAGCCGGAGCACGGCCGGGATTATTACGAGGGCGACCTTATCAAGCCTTTTGTCGAGGACGGGGACAAAACCCGGCGGGAGGACTTTTATACCTTTTTGCTGTGCGGCACCGACGAGGACGAGCTGCGCACCGACACCATCATCGTCGCTGCTTATGATGTGAAAAACCGCCGCGTCAACATGGTCAACATCCCGCGCGACACCATTTCCAATGTCAAGCGCAAAATCAAAAAAATCAACGGCGCTTTTTACGGGGGTGTTGATCAGCTGCGCGAAGAGCTGCAAATGCTGCTCGGGTTCCGCATTGACCGCAGCGTCGTCATCAATTTCAAGGGCTTTGAGGATCTGGTCGACGCCATCGGCGGCGTCGAGTTCGACGTCCCGGTGCGCATGTTGTACACCGATCCGACGCAGGATTTGTATATCGATCTGCTGCCCGGTATGCAGAAGCTAGACGGGAAAAAGGCGCTTCAGCTCATCCGTTTCCGGCAGAATAACCCCGGCGTGCCGGGCGGCTATCCCGGCGGCGACATCGAGCGCATCGACTGCCAGCAGTCCTTCCTGCGCGCCGTCGCCAAAAAGCTGTTGGATCCGTCCAGCCTGCTCAAGGTGTCGGACATTGCCAGCGCCATTTTGAGCAATACGGAGACCGATATGAGCATGGGCGAGCTGATGTGGCTGGGGATTGAGGCGCTTTCGATGAACGCCGACTCCATTTCCATGTCCGTGCTGCCCGGCGAAGCCCGCTATTTGTGGGAAGCCGACTTCGGCCATATGCAGTCTTATTTTGTTCCCGACGAAGAGGCCGTTTTGGAGCTGATCAACGAAAAGCTCAACCCATATAACGAACCGGTCACCGAGCTCAATTTGATGGATATGAGTCGTTATTCGAGCAGCCGGCCGGTGAGCTCGCCCGGCGGCAGCGGCGGCCGTGACGACGAGGAGGGCGAAGACGACGAACCGCCCGAAGAGATCACGCAGCCGTCCAACCCGGGAAATGAAGAGCCGCCGGAACAGGAGCCGCAGGAGCCGGATCCGGGCGTAGAACCGGGAGAAGAGGGCGGCAGCAGCGGGGAACAGACGCCGGAAGAGTCCTCGCCGTCCGGCGGGCCGCAGGGGGATGAGAATACCCCGGCAGCAACAGACACCGAAGAATAAATGACAACCTATTGACAGGAGGTAGCAGCAATGGAAAACCACCCCACCCCTGAGCAAATCCTGGCGCTGGCCGTCAAGACGGCCAACGACAAAAAGGCGCGCGATATCACTGCTATGCGGGTGTACGAGCAGACGACGCTGGCCGATTATTTCGTCGTCATGACGGGCACCTCCAGTACGCATATCCGCGCGCTGTGTGACGAAATCGAGTTCAAGCTCAAAAACGAAATGGGCGTTTATGCCCACCACATTGAGGGCGTGACCTCGAACTGGATTCTGATGGATTATACCAGCGTCGCCATCAACATCTTCCTTTCCGAAGCCCGCGAGCTTTACGCGCTGGAGCGACTATGGAGCGATTCGCAAAATGTCGACTTGAGCGAGTATTTGGAAAAGGAAGAGGAGAAAGATGAAGTATAATTATTCCGAAATAGAACGGAAATGGCAGGAAAAATGGCAGAAAAGCAAAGCGTTTGAGGCAAAACAGGACTTTTCGCTGCCTAAATATTACGCGCTGATCGAGTTCCCGTACCCGTCGGGCGTCGGCCTGCACATCGGCCATCCGCGGCCCTATACCGCCCTGGATATCGTCGCGCGCAAGCGCAGGATGGAAGGGTACAACGTCCTGTTCCCCATGGGGTGGGACGCGTTCGGCCTGCCGACCGAGAACTTCGCCATTAAAAACCACGTCCACCCGGCCGAGGTGACCCGCCGCAACGTCGCGCGCTTTAAAGAGCAGCTCAACGCCATCGGCCTGTCCTTTGACTGGTCGCGCGAGGTCAACACAACCGATCCCGAATATTATAAATGGACGCAGTGGATTTTCCTCCAGCTCTTTAAAAAGGGCCTGGCCTATAAAACGACCATGCCGGTCAACTGGTGTACGTCGTGCAAATGCGTACTGGCCAACGAAGAGGTCGTCAACGGCGTGTGCGAGCGCTGCGGGAGCGAGGTCGTCCGCCGCGAAAAAAGCCAGTGGATGCTGAAAATCACGGCTTACGCCCAGCGCCTGATCGACGACCTGGACACCGTCAACTTCATCGAGCGCGTCAACATTCAGCAAAAGAACTGGATCGGCCGCTCGACGGGCGCCGAAGTTGATTTTGACACGACCGAGGGCGACAAGATGACCATTTACACCACCCGCCCCGACACGCTGTTCGGCGCGACGTATATGGTCATGTCGCCCGAGCACCCGTACATTGACAAGTGGAAAAGCAAAATCAGCAACTGGGATGAAATCATCGCCTATCGCGAGGCGTCGGCCCGCAAATCGGACTTTGAACGCACCGAGCTGCAAAAGGACAAAACCGGCGTGAAGATCGAGGGCGTTATGGGCGTCAATCCGGTCAACGACAGGAAAATCCCCATCTATGTGTCGGATTATGTCCTGATGAGCTACGGCACTGGCGCCATTATGGCGGTGCCCGGGCACGACACCCGCGACTGGGAATTTGCCAAAAAGTTCGGCTGTGAAATTATAGAGGTCGTCGCCGGCGGCAATGTGGAGAAAGAGGCTTTTACCGACTGCGCCACAGGGACGCTGGTCAATTCCGGTTTTTTGAACGGCCTGAGCGTCGAGGACGCCAAGGTCAAAATTGTCGACTGGCTGACCGAAACGGGCAAGGGCCACGCAAAAGTCAACTTCAAGCTGCGCGACTGGGTTTTTTCGCGCCAGCGCTACTGGGGCGAACCCATCCCGCTGGTGTGGTGCGACCATTGCGGCGAATGGGTGCCGCTGCCCGAAAGCGAGCTGCCCCTCAAGCTGCCCGAGGTGGAAAGCTACGAGCCGACTGATAACGGCGAATCGCCGCTGGCAAAATGCACCGACTGGGTCAACACCACCTGCCCGCGCTGCGGCGGGCCCGCCCGCCGCGAGACCGACACCATGCCCCAGTGGGCCGGGTCGAGCTGGTATTTTTTACGCTACTGCGACCCGCACAATGACAAGGCGCTGGCGTCAAAAGAAGCGCTGGAATACTGGATGCCGGTTGACTGGTACAACGGCGGCATGGAGCACACCACGCTGCACCTTTTGTATTCGCGCTTCTGGCACAAGTTTTTGTATGATATCGGCGCCGTTCCGATGGCCGAGCCCTATCAGCGCCGCACCAGTCACGGTATGATTTTGGGTGAGAACGGCGAGAAAATGTCAAAATCGCGCGGAAACGTCATCAATCCGGACGATATTATCCGTGATTACGGCGCGGACACGCTGCGTATGTACGAGATGTTCGTCGGCGACTTTGAAAAGGCCGCGCCGTGGTCCACCCAGTCCATCAAGGGCTGCCGCCGCTTTCTGGAGCGCGTCTGCGCGCTGGAGAGCGAAGTCAAGGACGGCGAGCAGTACTCGCCGGAAAACGAGGCCATGATGCACAAAACCATCAAAAAGGTCTCGGAGGATATTGAAAACCTCAAGTTCAACACGGCCATCGCCACGCTCATGACGCTGCTCAACCAGTTTGCCGAAAAGGGCGTCAACCGTGCCGAATACAAGACCTTTATCACGCTGCTCAACCCCTTTGCTCCGCATTTGAGCGAAGAGCTCAACGAGCGTATGGGGAACGCTGACATGCTGGTGCGCGAGCCGTGGCCGCAGTATGACGAAGAAAAGACCCGCGACCAGAGCATCGATATCGCCGTGCAGGTCAACGGTAAAGTCAAGAGCATTGTCACCGTTCCGGCCGACGCCGATGAGGCGGCCATGCTGGAAATCGCCCGCGCCGATGAAAAGGTTGCGGCCGCGCTTGCGGGGATGCAGGTGGTAAAAAGCATTGTTGTCAAAGGAAAAATCATTAATATTGTTGTGAAGCCGCTGTAGAGTCCTTGACAAGTGCGATGAAAAACGGTATAATAACTTTGTTCTATGGTTACAGTGAGTGCTTCATATACGGAGGGAGGGAAAAGACATGTCAGAGATTCGCGTGAAGCCTGATGAATCGCTGGACAGCGCCCTGCGTCGTTTTAAGCGTTCCTGCGCCAAGTCGGGTGTGCTCTCCGAAGTCCGTAAAAGGGAACACTATGAAAGCCCCAGCGTCAAGCGCCGCAAAAAGAGCGAAGCTGCCCGGGCGAAGAAGAAATCTTATCGCTAAGCAAAATATGAAACGGTGTGCCGCAGGGCACACCGTTTTTGCGTTTACGATAAAATAAAGCGAGTTTTCACGCTTGGGGAGCAATTAATATATTGCTCCAGAATAAACTCAATTCCATTAGCCGTGGAGCGCTTGTTTTTCTGCCTCTATCTTGATTCGCTCCAGCAGATCCGAGTAGATACGCATGGTAAAGCGAGTTTGATCATCCCGGGTAAAAGGGTCGTTTTTCTTCTCTGGACGCAGGAACATTTTGTTCAGCGCCTGCCGCCTGCTGGGGGCGTATTCCATCCTTGATGTGGGTGTCCGGTTTTGGCCTGCCCCAGCTACGTTTGACTTCTTCCAATTTGAATTTTCCCTTTGCCGGCATCCTTTCAAAAGCAAAAAACGCAGATACAACAAAACCGACCCCAGCAAAAACGCTGCGGTTCGGTCTATGTATCTGCGTGAAAAATATGTGCAGTATCCAGTTCCCTGTCATGGTAGCACAAACGGATGTTCCTGTTCATGCCTTTGGGAAAATTTTGTCGGGGGCTGGCGGAAATTTGAGTTTTTACCGGAGTGCCAATTTTCTCCTTTTTCAAAAATCCTGCAGGAGACGGGAGAAAAAGCGCCAGAGCGGCGCGCAGCCGCAGAATGAAATTCTGCGAAAAAGGGTTTAGAGGCGGCGCCGCCAACAAGCAAAAACTGATTTCCGGCGGTCACGCCAGAAATCAGTTTTGAGCATTTGTGGGTACAAAGCCCTGTTTGCGGGGTTGAGTGCTGTGATCACGCTCCCGGTTGGCCTTACTCTTTCGTCAAGGTAAACTGATCCACCATCTGTTTTAAGCTGGCGGCCTCGGCGGAGAGTTCTTCGCTGGCGGCGGCGCTTTCCTGGGCTGTGGCGCTGTTGGTTTGCACCACAGAGGATATCTGGTCAATACCCTCTGTGACTTGAACGATGGATGTGGTCTGTTTCTCTACGGCATCTACCACTACAGTCATCTGGGTGGACACATTGGCGGCGCTGGAAGCGGTCTTTTCCAACGCCCCGGTGACTTGATCTACAATCTTTGCACCCTCAGAGACGGAAACGATAGAACCCTCAATCAGATCCTTGGTGGCTTTTGCCGCCGTGTCAGACTTTGCCGCCAGGTTGCGGACCTCATCGGCCACCACTGCGAAGCCCTTGCCGGCGCTGCCAGCCCTGGCGGCCTCCACTGCGGCGTTCAGCGCCAGAATGTTCGTCTGGAACGCGATATCTTCAATGGCGCTGATGATTTTGGAAATCTCCTGGGAGGAGGATGAGATACGCTCCATGGCCGCGTTCAATTCCTTGACATACTCCATGCTGCTGCCCAACTGTGCGGCGGCCTGGCCCACATATCCGCCCGCCTCTTCCGCAGCGGCGGAGGTCGTTTTCGCGCTGGTAGAAATTTCGTTGATGGTAGCTGCCAGCTCCTCTACGGCGCTGGCCTGCTCCATGGAGCCCTGACTGAGCGCCTGGGAGCCGGTAGACACCTGCATGCTGGCGGAGGCCACCTGCCCGGCGGATGCGTCGATCTGCCGCATGGTGCCGTTCAGCTCCAGCTTCAGGGTACGCATGGACTCCAGAATACTCTGGAATCCGCCCACATAGGCGTCCCGGTGGGATGACTGGATGTCAAAGTTCTTGTTGGCCATCTCATTGAGCAGGTAGCCGATGTCGCCGATGATGGTGTTCAGCCCCGCCACCAGCTCCGCCGTGGAGCGGGTCAGCTCTGCCGTCTCGTCCCGCCCCACCGCTTCAGGTACCGGGGAGGTCAGATCGCCCTGCACCAGCAGCTTCATACGCGCGGCGCAGGAACGCATGGGCACGCTGATGCTGCCGGACAGCTTCACGGCCACTACGATGGAGGCCAGAGCAGCGGCCACCATCACCAGCACGTTCAGCAGTATCCCGAAATATGTACCCGACAGATAATCCTTCTGCATAGCCGTGACGGATACGCTCCAGCCGTCAGTGCCGTCTACGGGGGCGTAGGCCGCGAACCAGGAGCCCTGCTCGTTCTTGAAGCTGTCAAAGCCGCTGCTGCCCTGGCGCATGGCGGTGTGGATGGCGGCCAGCTGTTTCAAAGAGCTATCGCCCTGGGCTTCCTGTTCAATATTCTGGACTGTGATGGTGTCCAGCGTGGTGTCGGCGATGGTGACGCCGGACTTGTTAATCATATACGCCCGGCAGTTTTCACTGACCTGAATGGAGGAGACGATGTCGTTCAAAAAGGTTTCCGGCGGGACAAAATAGACCACGCCCACGATGCCGTTCTTCCGGCTGCCGCCGTCATATAGGGGGGCGGCAACCATGATGGACAGCTCGCCGGTGATTTTGCTGATGAGCGGCTCGGAGACATAGACATTTCCCGCCATGGCCTGACGGACGTACTCCCGGTCGGAGTAGTCATTGCCGTCGAAAATGCTGATCCCATCCGGCCCGATGATATTGCCCCGCCTGAAGCCGTGCAGGGACACGCGCTCGTCGATAATGGTGCGCTTCTCCTCCACCGTGACGTCCGGGTCGGAGAGCTGGGGGACGCAGCCAGTGTCAATGACGACATTTTTATAGGCGGTGAGTTCTTGGTCGATGCGCTCCGCCGCCAGCACGGCGGTTTCGCTGAGCATCTGATCCACGGTGGAGATCGTGCCGCGGTAGTTGAGCACGATGCTCACGCCGCCCACCAGAATCAGCGCGGTAACAACGGTAACCATAAGGCAAACTGTAATTTTTTCCGGATGCTGTTCATTTTCTCTGCACCTCGCTATTTTTTAGCCGTCGGCCAATTATCTATGCTTTTCCATTATACATAAATATCGCCTCTTTTCAAGAGATATCCGAAATTTTGAAGTCGGCCTTTGCATATGGCAATAACCAAGGGATTGAAAACGTTCTTTGGCCTGTGCCTTGCAGGTGTTTATCAGACCCACCCGGCGCAGAAGCGCATGGACTTTCAGTCTGAGAAGTCCCGATGAAAAGAGCGTGCGTCGGGTTCAATTGCCTGTAATACGCGGAAGATGCCTCATAAAAAACGGCCCGGTATGTTGTGTACCGGGCCGAAAGCTTTTACCATTTGACGATTTTGTAATAGGTGCGGGCGGTGAAGCGGTAAACGGCGGTGTAGACCAAAGCAAAGCACAGGCTGGTGACCCCCATACAGGTCAAGGTGATGCGCGCGTCATACAGCCAGAACAGCTCGAGCAGACGGACCATAATGTTGCCGGCCGCCGCCGTGTGCAGAAGCGCGGCGGCAAGCGGCAGGAAAAAGACGATGAGCACCTGCCGGTTGATGGTCGAACGGACCTCTTTGTCGCTCATACCGACCTTCTGCATGATTTCAAAGCGCTCGCGGTCCTCCATACCCTCGGACACCTGTTTGAAATAGATGATGATGACGGTGTTGGTCAA
>CANEGK010000063.1 GCA_947427035.1 uncultured Clostridium sp. | reverse complement strand
TTTCAGTGTTCTCATAGGTCTTTTCCTCCTGTTTTTTGATTCGGACATTGTCCATTCGCATAATATCAAAAGTTTCGGCACAGTGCAAGAGGTTTTGCCGCTTTGTAACACAAGTGTAACATTGCGGTTTTTTTTGCATGGCCGCGACCCTTGACCTACGCGGTACATACACCATAACAGACGCCCGGAAGAAAATCAAGCCTTCCGGGCGTTTTGTAATAGAAGCGTAACATTGCCCCCGGAGGGGGGTTATACACCGCCGCCGGCCGAGCGCAGGAACATCTTTTCCATGGCGCGGGACGCGCGCTTGGAGCAGTCGCTGAGCGCGTGCGTGTAAATGGCGGTGGTTTTCAGATTGCTGTGGCCGAGCTGCGCCGACACGTCGGCCAGGCTGAACCCGGCGGACAGCAGCAGCGTGGCCGTGCTGTGGCGCAACGCGTGCAGTTTGCGGTGCGGCAGGCCGTATTTTTTTAAAAACATGCGCCAGGTCGTTGTCACGCTGTCGGGCGACATGGGGCCGCCGTCGCGGCCGGTGAAGACGACGGCGCAGCCCTGCGCCGGGAAACGCCGGCTCTGTTCGTCGCGCCACTGCTGCAAAAGATCGATGAGCTGCGACGGCAGATACAGCGTGCGCACGCTTTTGGGGGTCTTGGTGGCTTTGATGCGGCTTTCCTGCCCGGCCAGCTTGTACTGCGATTTTGTGACGCGCACAGCGCCGGTTTTCATATCAATATCGTCCCAGCGCAAAGCGAGCAGCTCGCCGCGCCGCATTCCGGTGAAGAGGGCGGCCGTCACCAGGCAGCGCCATTTGAGCGGTTCGGATGCCAGACAGCACAAAAGTTTTTCCGCTTCGCGCACGCTGTAAAACTGCACCTGCGGTTCGTCAATGTGGGGCAGGCGCACCTTGTCGGGGCGGCAGGGGCTGGATTCCAGCAGGTCGAGGTCGACGGCCAGCGCAAAGACCGAGCGCAGAACGCTGTAAATTTTGTGGACGGTGCGCGGCTTGAGCCGGCCCTCGCCGTCATCGCAGCGCGCCGACGGGTCGGCCAGCGAATCGACAAACAGGCGCACGTCGCGCGGCTGCACGTCGCACAGGCGCAAATGCCCGAGCCGGGGCAGAATGTGCCCTTCGATGACCTGCTCGTAGGCGTGCATGGTGGTGGCCGACAGGTGTCCCTGGCGGTTATCCAGGTAAAAGCGGCAGAACTCGGTCAGCGTCTGGGCGGCCGGCCCGGCGTTTGTGCCCGACAGCACCGATCGTTCATAGCGCTCGGCCGCCTCTTCGACAAAGCGGCGCAGCGCCTCGCCCGTCAGCCCGGCGGGCGGGTGGCAGGTGGTGCTGCACACCAGCTGACGCCCTTCGGCGTCGTAGCCGGCCGAGACGCGGATGCGCGCGGTCACTCCCTTTTTCCCGTTGCGATAAGTGATGGATGCCATGATAAAATCCCTCCGTTTTTTATGTATCAGCGGGGGTTTCCCCCTGTGCTCCGACCCGATTCTGCCGCGCCGTCCGGGCCGCGGGGGCCGCCCCTTTGGGCGGTGAAATATGCAAAGCGCAAAATGACAAAGTCGTCGTTATAATGACGCATTTTTTCTGACACTCCCTTACACTGCGGGCCCGGCCGCCTTTTTCGAAGAATGGACAATGGTTCGAAAAAAAACGAAAAAACACAAGGAGGACCCACATGAGAACGTTTCAAAAAGTGCTGGCGTCATCTGTAGCGCTGGCAACTGTGCTCTCACTGACTGCTTCCGCAGCTTATAAGGACGAGGCGAACATCGCCGGCGATCTTGTCGCCGATGTCGAGCTGCTCGGCGCCCTCAACGTCATCAAGGGTGACACGCAGGGCAATTTCAACCCTGAGAAGGGCATCACCCGCGCCGAGGCCGCCAAAATGATTTACGTCCTGAAGATGAAGGGCAACGACGACGGCGCCAAAGGCTGGGCCGGAGCGAGCACCTTCACCGACACCAAGTGGCACTGGGCCGAAGGCTATATCGCCTACTGCGCCAGCGTCGGCATTCTGGACGGCGTCGGCAACGGCCGCTTTAATCCCGAAGGTCAGGTGACCGGGGCCGAGCTGGGCAAAATGCTGCTCGTGCTCTCCGGCTACAAGACCGACTACACCGGCTTCGGCTGGCAGCAGGCCGTCATCTCCAACGGCGTGGACGCCGGGCTGTTCGACGGCTATGACATCGCGTACAACGCCGCCGCCCCCCGCCAGTGGGCCGCGAGACTGTTCACCAACGCCATCAACGTCGTGAAAAAGCCCGTTTATATCATGGGCGAAATCATCAGCTACGGCGACACCTACGGCCAGTCCAACCTTGAAATGGTCACGAACGAAGGCATTGTGACGGCCACCCGCGACATCGAGCTGGACGCCACCCCCGCCGCCAACGAAAGCGGCAAGAATCAGTTCAGCAAGGTCAAGGTCGGCGACAAGACCTTCCTGCTCAACTATGACATTCCCGACAGCCTGCTGGGCCAGAAGGTCACCTTTATCACCAAAGGCGAGCCCTCTGAAAGCTCCGGCAACAGCGTGAAGGTCTACGGCGTCTCGGCCGCCAAATCCGCCACGGTCGAAACGACCCGCGACGCCATCACCGGCAAAACGTCCGGCAGCAAATACGTCGTCAGCGTCAACGGCGCCGACTACACCTATGCCGACGGCAACGTCGAGCTTGAGACCTACGTCAACTTCGCCCCCGCGAGCGCCAAGCTCAAAATCTCCGAGCTGTGCAACGTGCGTTCCAACGCCGCGGTCAAGCTGGTCGACACCACCGGCGACGGCCTGTTTGACACCGTGCTTCTGACCGAGACCGCCTTTGCGCAGGTTTCCCAGCTGAACGCCGACAAGGGCGTCTTCAAGACGACGAGCTCCAGCACCGGCAAGAACGTCAGCGTTTCGGGCGACAAAGACGCCTTTGCAAAGTACAACTTCCTTGACACCGTGCAGAAGGACGACATCGTCGCCATCACCCCCAACTACTCCAGCGGCAGCGAGAGCTTTGACGTCGCTCTGGCCGCCACGATCGAGGGCAAGGTCGAATCCTTCGCCGTTGACAAAGACGGCAAGATCGAAAGCATCAACATCGGCGGGGCCAAGCACTCCTTTGCCAGCGCCACCATGTTCCCCTCGAACGCCTACACCGACGCCATGACCTCGCACCAGTACTACTACACCGACGGCAAGTATATCGTCTTCTCCAAGGGCGCGCTGACCGCCTCGGCCGAGGATCAGAAGAACCTGGCCCTGGTGCTTGACGTGGCCAAGGTGCAGAATACCGACGCCTTCGGCAACCCCATCGCAAACAGCTTCACCCTGAAGGTTCAGATTCTGAAAAACGACGGCAAGAACGAGATTCTTGACTACGAAGTGCCTGCCGCCACCACCGGCGCCGTCATCGGCACCCACGCGAACAACGGCGGCGACAACTTTGACGCTGTCGAGGCCGTCGAAGGCCAGCTGGTCGAATGCGTCATGCGCGACGGCAAGGTCTACTTTAAGACCCTCGCCACCGTCGACAGCGGCGACATCACCGTCAAGACCTCTACCGGCGTGCTGCGCTTCACCCCGGCCGACGGCCGCCTGCTCGACGTCACCATGAACGGCGGCGCCGTCCAGCAGACCCACAACACCTACCTGACCGATGAAAACACCATCTTCTTTGTCGAATCGCAGAACAAAGCCGGCGAAACGGTTTACAGCGTCATGAAAGCCAGCGAGCTCAAGGGCGTGACCACCGGCACCGCCACCGGCGCGCAGCTGGGCGTCACCCGCGGAATGCCCTTCGTCCGCTATGCCCACATCGTGCTTGACAGCATGATTCCCGGCCAGAGCGTTTCGGGCAACATGGCTCTGGGCACCAACTCGTTCACCATCAGCCGCGACAGCGACAACGGCCGCTGGGTCGTCAAGTACACGGTCACCGGCACCGACGGCGCTGAAAAGACCCTGACCCTGCACGCCAGCGAGGCCGACTACGCCACGCTGCAGAGCGTCTCGACCCGCATGAACGCCCTCAACGGCAAGCTTCTGGAGTACTCGGAGACCGACGGCATCGTCGACCTGAAGGACGGCATCAAGGCCGGCCTGACCGGCTTCAACCAGGGCACCCTGACCGGCTACTCGGGCGGCACCGCCTATATCGGCGAGTTCTTCACCGTTGACCAGGATACCACCATCGTTTATGTGGACGTCGACCAGACCGAAGGCTCGGGCGCTTCCAAGGCTTCCATCACCAGCGGCAGCGGCCTGCCCGTCGCCGGCACCTACGATGTGATTGAGAACGACGAGGTTGTCACCAAGAACTACGAAAACAACGTCTACTACAAACTGGTGGACGGCACATCCCGCATCGCCTTCATCTTCGTCGAGGTGGACGGCGAAACCCTGACCGGCGCAAACGGCGTCATCTAAGCCCAAGCCACGTCAGATAGACAGATTTAGTCTGCTTCACAAGCCACACTTTATGCGCCCCGGATTTTTCCGGGGCGTATTTTTTATTTTGTAAAAAAACCGGTGCTTTCGCGTTTTTTCCATTTTGTTTTTTTCAAAAGGTATTATAATAAGGATAGCAAATCAATTTTATAAGGAAGCGATTTTTCCATGTTGTATGACGCGTTGTGGTATGCCGTGCTGGCCGGCGTTCTGGGCACCGGGCTGGGCGGCCTGCTGGGGGTCTGTTTTCCGCGCGGCTCGCGTGTGCTGACCGGACGGATGTTCCGGCTGTCGGCCGGCCTGATGCTGGCCGTCGTCTTTTTTGATCTCCTGCCCGAAGCGCTCGAGCTTGCCTCGACCGGGCTGGTTTGCGCCGGCATCGCCGCGGGGGCTTTTATCGTCTATCTGGCGGGCGAACAGGTCCATCACGCCGCCGGACGGCGGGCGGGGCGGCAGGCTGACGCCGACATGCTGGCGGCCGCCGTTGTTCTGCTTTTGTCCGTGGTTCTGCACAACCTGCCCGAAGGGCTGGTGCTCGGTTCGTCGGCTTTTACCCGGCATGGCTTTGTCACCACTCTGCTCATCATGGCGCACAATCTGCCCGAAGGGATGGCGATGGCCCTGCCCTTTGTGGAAAGCGGGCAGAGCCGGCTGCGCGCCATACTGCTGTGTCTGCTGGCCGGCGCGCCGACCGTCGCCGGCGCGGCCGCCGGATATTTTCTGGGCGGCGTCTCGCCCTTTTTTATCGCCCTGTGCCTGTCGGTGGCGGCGGGCGCCATGCTGTGTACCGTCTTTGGCGAAATGACGCCGCAGGCCTGCCGGTTGGCGGGCGAAGAGGATCCGGTCGGCCTGACGCTGACCATTGCGGGCACGATCGCCGGGCTGTTGATTGTTTCAGCGGTGTAAAAATGATTCTATACAATATAAAGGCGGAGGCAATGCCCCGCCTTTTATTATTTGGCGCGAATACATGTATACATGTATTTTTAAACACATAAAAACGTGTATATTTTTCAAAATCGGCAAAAAAGGGAACTTTATCCTTGCTATGATGAAATGGCTGCGGTATAATTCTTTTCAGGATTTTACTTTATTTACTGAAAAGAGAGGGAATGCTATGGAGCTTATCAGGGCCGGGTCGGCCGGGACGCTGGAGTCGGGCGACATCCTCGTCGAAATCGAAAAGAGCAGCGCGCCGGGCGTGTCCATCGAGCTTTCGAGTACGGTGGCCAACCTGTACGGCCGCCAAATCAAGCAGGTCATCACAGAAACGCTCGCGGGCTTTGGCGCCAGCGGCGTTCTGGTGCGCGCCACCGACAAGGGGGCGCTGGACTGCACGGTGCGCGCGCGCGTTTCCGTCGCACTGCACCGCGCCTGCGGCCAGGATCAATACGTCTGGGGGGAATAGAGCATGTATGACAGAAACAGGCTGCGCCGCACCATGA
The DNA here is from genome assembly GCA_947427035.1 of uncultured Clostridium sp. Taxonomy (GTDB): domain Bacteria; phylum Bacillota; class Clostridia; order Oscillospirales; family Butyricicoccaceae; genus Ventrousia. The sequence continues at coordinate 7,480 of CANEGK010000063.1, read as the reverse complement.
TGTTCATTCCGGGCAACAACCCGGGCATGATGCGCGACGCGCACATTTACGGCGCCGACTCTTTGATGTTCGACCTTGAAGATTCGGTCGCGCTGGCCGAAAAGGACGCGGCGCGGATGTTGGTCTACAACGCGCTGCGCACGATTTCTTACGGCGAAACGGAAATCGTCGTGCGCGTCAATCCGCTGAGCACCCCCTTTGGCCGCCAGGATATCGAGGCCATGGTGTGCGCCGGCGTCCACGTCATCCGTATGCCCAAGACCGAGACGGCCGACGACGTGCGCGAAACCGAAGCCGTCATCGCAGAAATGGAGAAAAAGCACGGCGTCGCGCCGGGCAGCATCCTGATGATGGCCGCCATTGAAAGCGCGCAGGGCGTCATCAACGCTCCCGCCATCGCCACGGCGTCCGACCGGCTGATCGGCATCGCCTTGGGCGCCGAGGATTATGTGGCTAACCTCAAAACCAACCGCAGCCCCGAAGGAACCGAGCTTCTGCTCGCCCGCTCCATGATCGTCGTCGCGGCCCGCGCCGCCGGCATCGCCGCGCTCGACACCGTTTATTCCGACGTCAACAACGAAGAGCAGCTTTTGGCCGAGACCCGGCTCATCAAGCAGCTGGGCTTTGACGGCAAATCGGTCATCAACCCGCGGCAAATCGCCCCGGTTCACGCCGTGTTCACCCCCGGCGAAAAGGAAATCGACAAGGCGCGGCAAATCATCGCCGCCGCGCGCGAGGCCGAAGCGCGCGGCTCGGGCGTCGTCAGCCTCAACGGCAAAATGATCGACCGCCCCATTGTTCTGCGCGCGCAGCGCACGCTGGCTCTCGCCGTCGCGTCCCACATCATTTTACCCGAGGAGGCACTGCAATGAAAAATGCGATTGGCCGCGAAATCCCCCCCGAGCTTCTTGACAGGCTGGGCATGGATTTTTACACCCCCGGCGACCCCGGACTGCGGCGCAAGGACGGGCTGTCGCTCGTCGAGCGTATGCAGAGCAAAAACAAAATCGTCGCCTCGCTGGAAGAGGCGGTGCGCCTGTGCGGGCTCAAGGACGGAATGACCATCTCCTTCCACCACCACTTCCGCGACGGCGACAAGGTGCTCAACCTGGTGATGGACACGCTGGCGCGCATGGGCTTTAAAAACCTGCGCATCTGCCCGTCCAGCCTGTCCGACGCGCACGCGCCCCTTATCGAGCACATCAAAAACGGCGTCGTCTCGCATATCGAAACCTCGGGAATGCGCGGCCAGCTGGCCAGCGCCATCTCGCACGGCGCGCTGAAGGATCCCGTCATCTTCCGCAGCCACGGCGGCCGCGCCGCCGCCATCCAGGACGGCCGCGTACATATCGACGTCGCATTTCTGGGCGCCGCTTCCTGCGATCCCTTCGGCAATGCCAACGGCTATTCGCGCGAAGGCGAGGGCAAATCGACCTGCGGCTCGATGGGGTATGCCCGCGTCGACGCGCAGTACGCCGACAAGACGGTCATTCTGACCGACAACATCGTCGGCTTCCCCAACGTACCGTTCGGCATTCCGCAGTCTCACGTCGATTACATCGTCCACGTCGACGAGGTGGGCGACAGCTCGAAAATTTCGAGCGGCGCGACGCGCTTTACCAAAAACCCGCGCGATCTGCTCATCGCCGAGCAGGCGGCGCGCGTCGTCGTCAATTCCGGCTATTTTAAAGACGGCTTTTCGCTCCAGACCGGCTCGGGCGGCGCGTCGCTGGCCGTCACGCGCTTTATCCGCGACGAGATGATCCGCCGCAATATCAAGGCGTCCTTTGCGCTGGGCGGCATCACCGGCCAGATGGTCAAGCTGCATGAGGAAGGGCTTATCAAAAAGCTGCTCGACGTGCAGAGCTTTGACCCGGTGGCCGCCGAATCGCTCAAAAACAACCGCTTCCACACGCAGATCGACGCCAACTACTACGCCAACCCCTTCAGCACCAGTTCGGCCATGTATGAGCTGGACGTTGTGATTCTGTCGGCGCTCGAAATCGACGTCAACTTCAACGTCAACGTGCTGACCGGCTCGGACGGCGTCATCCGCGGCGCCATTGGCGGGCACCCTGATACGGCGGCGGGCGCAGCGCTGTCCATTCTGGTCACCCCGCTCGTCCGCGGCCGCATTCCCTGTGTGCTCGACAAGGTCAACACGCTGGTCACGCCGGGCAGCGTCGTCGACGTCGTCGTTACCGATCAGGGCATTGCCGTCAACCCCAAACGGCCCGAAGTGGCCGAGCGCCTGCGCGCTGCCGGGCTGCCCGTCACCACGATCCAGGCGCTCAAGGATCTGGCCGAAAGCATCGTCGGAAAGCCCGATCCCCTGCCGTTTGGCGAGCGCGTTGTCGGCATTGTCACCCATCGCGACGGCCGGGTGCTCGATTTAATTCACGAAATTGTCGACAATGACTGACGGAACCCCCGTTACACTGGCACAGCTTCTGGCGGCCCGCGACAGCCGCGCCGCCCGGCAAAAAGAGCTTTTGCAGAGCGGCGGCGCGCTGGTCAGCCTGACCGTCAACATGCCCGGCCCTGTCAAGCGCTGCGCGCTGTCCGAACGGCTGTTTGACATCGCCCGCGAGGCCGTCGCACAGCTTTTGGGCGATCGGCTGCGCTTTTGCGAAACGCGGCGAAAGGACACCGGCTGCGAAGCCTTTCTGTGCGCCGATATGGATGCGCAAACGCTCAAGACCCAGCTGTGTGCGCTGGAAAACAGCCACCCGCTCGGCCGTTTGTGGGATATCGACGTCCTGGGGGCGGACGGTGTGCCGCTCAGCCGCCAGAGCGCAGGATATCCGCCCCGCAAATGCCTGTTATGTGAAAACTCCGGTGCGGCCTGTGCGCGAAGCCGGGCCCATCCGCTGCCCGAGCTGATTGCCGCAATGCAGGCCATGCTTGAGCGGTGGGATGCCGGGCAGGCATCGGCAAGCCGCATCGGCGCGCTGGCCCGGCGCGCGCTGGAAAAAGAGGTGCGCGCCACCCCCAAGCCGGGGCTGGTCGACGCATCCTCAAACGGCGCGCACACCGACATGAATTTGGAGACCTTTTTACAAAGCGCCGCGGCGCTGGAACCGCATTTCACCCGTTTTGCCCGCATGGGGCTGGACAGCGGGGTACAGAGCCCGCGCGCTCTCTTTGACGCGCTGCGGTCCCCGGGGTTGGAGGCCGAGCGCGATATGTACCGCGCCACAGGCGGCGTCAATACGCACAAGGGGGCGATTTTTTCCCTGGGCGTTCTGTGCGCCGCCGCCGGCCGGCTGCTGGCGCAGGGTGAAAGTCTAACAGCCGACGCGCTGTGCACACTGGCCGGCGAAATGACGCGCGGCCTGTGCGCGCGCGAGCTTCCGGCCGAAACCGAAACGCACGGCGGCCGCGTTTACCACAGCTTTGGCGCGCGCGGCGTGCGCGGCGAGGTAGAGGACGGTTTCCCTGCCGTGCGTAAAGCGGCCCTGCCCGCTTACCGCGCGCACCGCAGCGCCGGCTGCGATGAAAACGAAACGCTGGTGCGCGTGCTGCTGCGCCTGATGGCCTGTGTCGAGGACACCAATCTGCTGGCGCGGCGCGGCCGCGAGCAGGCCGAGTGGGTGCGCAGGCAGGCATCTGCGCTGGAAAGCTGCTTCAGCCTGGATGCCGTCCGCGCGCTCGACGGCGAGATGACGCGCCGCGGACTCAGCCCCGGCGGCTGCGCCGACCTGCTGGCCGCCGCCGTTTTTCTGCTCTCGCTTGAAGAAGAGTTTTAACCCAAAAGCGCTGCCCCGGCAGCTGACATGAATGAGGAGGAGATCATTTTGGTCGAAGTAATCAAACAGGGCGCTTATCTGCTCGACGGAAAAGTCGTCCCCGCTCCCGAAGCCCGGGGGGTGGAAGCCCCCGACGCCGCGCGTGAAAAGACCATTGCCTATTCCATCCTGCGCGCGCACGACAAGAGCGCCGACCCGAAAAAAATGCGCATCACCTTTGACGCGCTCATCTCGCACGACATCACCTTTGTCGGCATTATCCAGACGGCCAAGGCGTCCGGCCTGAAAAAATTCCCCATTCCCTATGCCATGACCAACTGCCACAACAGCCTGTGCGCCGTCGGCGGCACCATCAACGAAGACGACCACGCCTTCGGCCTGTCGGCCGCCAAAAAATACGGCGGCATCTACGTGCCCCCCAACCAGGCCGTCATCCACCAGTACGCGCGCGAACGCCTGGCCGGCTGCGGCAAAATGATCCTCGGCTCGGACAGCCATACCCGTTACGGCTCTTACGGCGCTATGGGCGTCGGCGAAGGCGGCGGCGAACTGGTCAAGCAGCTTTTGGAAAATACCTATGACGTCGCCGCCCCCGAAGTCGTCCTGGTCTACCTGGACGGCAAGCCGCGCAAGGGCGTCGGCCCGCAGGACGTCGCCATCGCGCTGGTCGGCGCGACCTTCCCCGGCGGCGACGTCAAGAACAAGGTGCTCGAGTTCGTCGGCCCGGGCGTCAAAGAGCTTTCGTCCGACTTCCGCATCGGCATCGACGTCATGACGACCGAAACCTCGTGCCTGACATCCATCTGGGAAACCGACGAGGTCACCCGGGACTATTACGAGACGGTCGGCCGCCCCGAAGATTTCAAAGAGCTCAAGCCGCAGAACGGCGCGTATTACGACATGGTGGTGCGCATCGATCTCAGCAGCATCGAGTGCATGATAGCCCTGCCCTTCCACCCGTCCAAAGCCTACACCATCCATGAGCTTCAGCAGAACCCCGAGAAAATCTTTGCCGAGATCGAAGAGAGCTGCAACAAGCAGCTGGGCGGCAAGGTCACCATGGATCTGCGCCGCAATATCGTCGACGGCAAGGTGGTCTGCGACCAGGGCGTCATCGTCGGCTGCTCGGGCGGCATGTACGAAAACATTGTCGAAGCGGCCGCCATTTTGGACGGCGGTTCCATCGGCAACGGCTATTTTGACATGAGCGTTTACCCCTCGTCGACGCCGGTCAGCCTGGCCGTCACCCGCGGCGGCGCGGCCGAAAAGCTGATGGAAGCCGGCTGCGTGGTCAAGCCCGCCTTCTGCGGCCCCTGCTTCGGCGCGGGCGACACGCCGGCCAACAACGCGCTCAGCATCCGCCACGCCACCCGCAACTTCGCCAACCGCGAGGGCTCCAAACCCGGCCAGGGGCAGATCTCCGCCGTCGCGCTGATGGACGCCCGTTCCATCGCGGCGACCGCCCGCAACGGCGGCGTGCTGACAGCCGCCACCGACATCGAGTATGAAAGCCCGACGGCCGAGCAGCTGAAATACCACTATGACGGCAGCGTCTATGAAAAACGCTGCTACGACGGCTTTGGCAAGGCCGATCCGTCAGCCGAGCTGCGCTATGGCCCCAACATCAAGGACTGGCCGCAGATGCCGGCGCTGGAAGAAGATTTGCTGCTGCGCCTGTGCGCCGTCATTCATGATGAGGTGACGACGACCGACGAGCTCATTCCTTCGGGCGAAACCTCGTCCTATCGCTCCAACCCCATCGGCCTGAGCGAGTTTGCGCTGAGCCGCCGCGTGCCTGAGTATGTCGGCCGTTCCAAAGCGGTCCGCGCGCTGGAAGAGGCACATTTGAAGGGCGAAACGGCCCCCGAGGTCGCAGAAGTCCTGCACAAGGTGGACGGCAACGCCCAAAAGACCACGGTCGGTTCCTGCGTCTTTGCCCGCCGCCCCGGCGACGGCTCGGCGCGCGAACAGGCGGCCTCGTGCCAGAAGGTTCTGGGCGGCTTTGCCAACGTCTGCTATGAATACGCCACCAAGCGCTACCGTTCCAACTGCATCAACTGGGGTATCGTTCCCTTTACCATCGACAAATCGGTCGACTTCCCCTATGAAGACGGCGACTGGATTTATGTCCCCGGCGTCCGTGCCGCCATCGCGGAAGGGCGCGAAGAGATTCCGGCAAAGGTTGTCACCTGCGACGGAAAGGTTCACGACATGGTTCTGCAATGCAAGGGCCTGACGGCCGACGAAAAGCTCATTTTGCAGGAAGGCTGCCTGATGAACTACTACGCCGCCGGTTACGGAAAAGACTGAGATTGATTGAATAAGGAGACATACCGCTATGGATAAAATCAAAATGACCACCCCGCTCGTCGAGATGGACGGCGACGAAATGACCCGCATTCTGTGGCAGATGATCAAAGAGAAGCTCATTTTGCCCCATGTCGAGCTGAAGACGGAATATTACGACCTCGGCCTGCTGCACCGCAACGAAACAAAAGATCAGGTCACCGTCGACGCGGCCAATGCCACCAAAAAATACGGCGTCGCCGTCAAGTGCGCCACCATCACCCCCAATAAGCAGCGCATGGAAGAGTATCCGCAGCTGACCGAGATGTGGAAGAGCCCCAACGGCACCATCCGTTCCATTCTGGACGGCACCGTTTTCCGCGCCCCCATCATCATCGACGCCATCAAGCCGGTCGTCAAAAACTGGAAAAAGCCCATTACCATCGCCCGCCACGCCTATGGCGACGTTTACAAATCGGTGGATTTCTACACCACTGAGCCGGGCGAGTGCACCATGATCTTCAAGGGCCAGTCGGGCGAAGAAAAAACCGTTGTCGTGCAAAAGGTCGATGGGCCGGCCGTCTGGCAGGGCGCTCACAACAAGGAAAAGAGCATCCGCTCCTTTGCCAAAGCCTGCTTCCAGTACGCCATCGACACCAAACAGGATTTGTGGTTCTCGACCAAAGACACCATTGCAAAGGTTTACGACGGCGAATTTAAAAAGGTTTTTGAAGAAGAATTTGAAGCTTACAAAGCAAAATTTGAAGAGCTCGGCCTGGAATACTTCTATACCCTGATCGATGATGCTGTGGCGCGCGTCATCCGCTCGGAGGGCGGCTACATCTGGGCGTGCAAAAATTATGACGGCGACGTGATGAGTGACATGGTTTCGACGGCCTTCGGCAGTCTGGCCATGATGACTTCGGTGCTCGTCGCGCCCGACGGTACGACCGAGTACGAGGCGGCGCACGGCACGGTCACCAAGCATTACTACAAGCACCTCAAGGGCGAAAAGACCTCGACCAACTCCATGGCGACGATTTTTGCCTGGTCGGGCGCGCTCAAAAAGCGCGGCGAACTTGATGGGCTCTGCGAGCTGGTCAAGTTCGGCGAAGCGTTGGAGTCTGCCGCTATTGAGACGCTGCAAGACGGCATTATGACCAAGGATCTGGTCGGCCTGGTCGAGCCGGGCTTTAAGGCAACGGCGGTTGACAGCGAAGGCTTCCTCGACGCCATTGCCGAGCGGCTGTCTAAGAAATTAGCATAAATATTTGCGCACTGCATAAAAACCCGGAAAAGGAAGAACCCTTTTCCGGGTTTTTCTTTTAACGGGAAAAATCGGGAAAACTGACGAAAATTGTCGTTATGATGACCAGGAAATCCTCCTGAGGCCAGTCGCCGCAGCATATTCGGAGTATGGACAATGTCCGAATCAAAAAACAGGA
>CANEGK010000062.1 GCA_947427035.1 uncultured Clostridium sp. | reverse complement strand
TGGGGCAGGAAATGGAGCAGATGTCATTCGAGCTTTCGGCGGAGGGATAGGCCTTTGAAGTGGATTTTTTTGGCGCCGCTGATTTTGCTGGGAGTTTTGCTGGCGCTCGTTTGTATCGTCCTATTGCTGCGCGTCGGCGTGCGGCTGGTTTATCGGGACGGTCAGCCGGGGATATGGGTCAAAGTATCGATATTCAGCATTCGCGTTTTCCCGCGCAAGCCGCGCCGCAAAAAGAAGCGGCGTAAGGAAAATGGACAGGCGGCTGGGCGCGGCGCCCCCCCGCAGCAGGCGAAAACACATTCGCCGGATGCAGGGACACAGCGGCCGGAGCCGGCAAAAACAACCAAAGAAACCCCGCGGCAGGATAAAGCGGAAAAGCCGGGCCCGTCTGTGGAAACGCTGTGCGCTTACGCACGGTTTGCGATGGACGCGGGCGGGCGCGTAATGCGCGGCCTGCGCGTCGACAAGCTGTGGCTGCGCGCCGATATCGGCACGCCGGACGCGGCAAAAACGGCGCTGGCCTACGGCGGTGCTTCGGCAGCGGTTGCGAACCTTTGGCCGCTGGCTGAAAGCATTCTTGACATTCGGAAAAAGGACATATTCCTCAACGCCTGCTTTGAAAAGGAGACGTCGACAATCGAAGGGGAAATTGTCATTACAGCGCTGGTCGGGCGCATGGCTTTGATAGGCCTGCGCATTTTAAAGCAATACAGCAAATTGAAAAAGGCGGTGCAGACAAATGAGCAATCTGAGCGACTTTATGGGTCAGAGCATGGAAAAAATCCGTGAGATGATCGATGTGAACACCATAGTGGGCAACCCCATTACTACGCCGGACGGAACCACACTGATTCCGGTGTCCAAAGTGACGTTTGGCTTTGCCTCGGGCGGCAGCGACGTCGCGAGCCAGGGGCAGGCGCCCTCATCCCCGCTTCATTATGGCGCGGGCAGCGGCGCGGGCGTTTCGGTAAATCCGGTAGCCTTTGTCGTTGTGAGCGAGGGCAATGTGCGTATGCTGTATCTGGATCCGCCGGCTTATGGAACAATTGACCGTATTTTGGACATGGCGCCCGGTGTCATTGACAAGATCCGCGATATGACCAAAAAGCCCGAGGAGAAAAAGAACAATATCGTTTACTGAGGGTTCATAAAGCAGACCGCACGCCCGTATACTGAATCGGGCAGGTGAGCTGTTTGTGAAAAGGTTTTTGGCGGCGCTGGGCGCCGTGGCGGTGCTTTTGGGTGCGCAGGGGCGGTGTGGGGCTCTTTCGGCCTCGTCGGCTGTGTTATACGATCCGCTGACGGAAACGGTCGTCGCCGGCGTGCAGCCCGATGCGCGGCGCGGCATGGCCAGCACGACAAAGATTATGACGGCGCTGGTAGCACTGGAGCTGTATGACCCTGCGCAGGTTGTTGAAATTCAGCCGGAATGGTGCGGGGCCGAAGGCTCGTCCATGTATCTGCGTCCCGGCGAAAGCCTGACGGTGTCCGATCTTCTGTATGGACTGATGCTGAGCAGCGGCAATGACGCGGCGGTGGCGCTGTCCTGTATTTACAGCGGAGACAGCGCCGACTTTGTCGGGAAAATGAACGAAAAAGCGCTGGAGCTCGGTTTGGCGGACACGCATTTTGACAACCCGAACGGGCTGGACGGCGATACGCATTACTCTACGGCGCACGACATGGCTTTATTGGCGGCTGCCGCCATGGAAAACGAGGATTTTCGTACAATTGTATCGACCAAAAGCATTCGCATTGGCGAACGTTATCTCAGCAACCACAATAAACTGCTGTCCATGCTGGATGGGGCGGAGGGCGTCAAAACCGGCTTTACCAAAAAGTGCGGCCGGTGTTTGGTGTCATCGGCCAGCCGTATGGGGCGGCGTCTGATTGTTGTGACGCTGGACGCGCCGGATGATTGGAATGACCATATTGCGTTGATGGAGCAGGGCTTCGGCCGTTTTGAGCTGCGAGAGGTGCTTTCGGCCGGGGAAATAGGTTCTGTCACGGTGGCTGCCGGCCAGTCCTGCCGGAAAATCGGGCTTTATATTGAAGAAGGGTTTTCTTTTGCACTGGCATCTGACGAGCAACCGAAGATCACGCTGTACGGCCCGCGCATTGTATATGGCCCTGTAGACGGCGGCGCGCAGTACGGGACGATCCGTGCTGAACTGGGCAAGGCCACTCTGGCCGAGCTGCCGGTTTATTTTACGGAGGGAGCCGCGGTTGTACAGCGTGAGAAAAGCTCGTGGGAGCAGATGTCCGACTGGTTTAAAAAGCTTTGGGAGTTGTTTGGCTTTTGAAAGAACGACTGCAAAAAATCCTTTCGGCGGCGGGGGTTTGCTCCCGCCGTACTGCTGAAGAATATATTGCCGCCGGGCGTGTGACGGTCAACGGCCGGCCGGCTGCGCTGGGCGACAGCGCAGACTGGGAAAAGGAGCTGATTGCCGTCGACGGCAAGGCGCTGCGCCGCCCCGACCGGCATGTCTATCTGATGCTCAACAAACCGCGGGGCTACATCACCAGTTTATCTGACGAAAAAGGAAGAGCTGTTGTCACCGATTTGCTGCGCGGTATTGAGCGCCGCGTTTTTCCGGTCGGACGTCTGGATCGCAATACAGAAGGGCTGCTTTTATTGACGGACGACGGTGATTTGACGCAGAAATTGACGCATCCGTCGCACAAGGTGTACAAGCAGTATCTTTTGACCATCCGCGCGCCGGAAGGCTTTTTTGCAGAGCCGCCGGAATTGCAGCTGGCGCGCCCCATTGTGCTCGACGGCCGGCCTGTCGTGCCGGCCAAATGCCGCCTGCTGGCGCAGAATGGGGCGGAAGCTCATTTATCCGTCAGCATACGGGAAGGGCGGAACCGGCAGATCCGCCGGCTGTGTGAAGCATGCGGATACAAAGTGGCTTCGCTGCGGCGCGTCGCCGTTGGCGAGCTGAAGCTGGGCGATCTGCCGGTCGGGCAGTACCGCGAGCTGACGCAGCGGGAAATTCGATACTTAAAAACGCTGTAAAGGCGGTGAGCAGGAAGTGAAACGCATCAGCGAGGCTATTTCCGAAAGTATGCCCTGCTTAACGCGAGGGCAGCGGCTTCTGGCCGCCTTTATCACAGAGCACTGCGATCGCGCCGCTTTTATGAGCTCGTTTGATTTGGCGGCGGTTTCAGGCGTCAGCCAATCGACTGTGATTCGCTTTGCAGGCGCGCTCGGGTACAAAAGCTACACCGATTTGCAGCAGGCTTTGCAAATCGAGCTGAAATACCGGCTGTCGACGCTGGAGCGTTTTGAACTGCTGGAAGACGCGGAAAACGATCTCGCCGTTTTGGAGGGGATCGCCGCCGCCGATTCCGTCAACATCAAGAAGAATATCTCCAACAACGGCGCGGACGCGATTTCAGCGTTTTGTACCCGGCTTTCATTTGCGTCCAAGGTTTATCTGTATGGACAGGGGCATTGCGCGGCGGCAGCCATGTACCTGGGGTCGTACCTGCGCCTTTTGCTGCGCAACGTCTGCTGCATCAACCAGATGGGGGAAGAACCGCTGCTTGTGGCCAGCGATATCGACACCGGCGATTTGCTGCTTGTCATTTCGTTTCCGGTGCATTCCGAAACGACGCGGCGTCTGACAGCCTATGCCGGCAGCCGCGGCGCCGGGGTGGCCGTCATCAGTGAAAGTGCGGAATCGGAAATTGCACGCCTGGCCGACGCGGCGCTCGTCTGCGAATGCGGCGACTTTGGCGTCAACGGCTCGCTGGCCCCGGTGATTTCGCTGTGCGGCTCGCTGGTGTGCCTGCTCGCCCGCAGCGATGAAAAGGCGCAAAAGCGTCTCCGTTCGGCGGGGGATGCCATTCATTTCAGGGGAGAATAAGCAAATTTTATGGATATTGCGGTAATAGGCGGCGGCGCGGCCGGCATGATGGCGGCCTGCACGGCTGCGCAGCACGGCGCTCGGGTGACGCTGCTGGAACGCAACAGGTTTTTGGGCGTTAAGCTGAACATCACCGGCAAAGGGCGGTGCAACCTGACCAACAACTGCGGAGTGCGCGAGCTGATTGCTGCCGTGCCGGGCAATGGGCGCTTTCTGTACAGCGCTTTTTCCGGGTTTGACACACAGGATGTCATGCGCTTTTTTGAGGAGCAGGGAGTGCCGCTCAAAACAGAGCGCGGCAATCGGGTTTTCCCCGAGTCGGATCGCGCCAAGGATGTGTCCGGCGCGCTGATCCGCTGTATGCGGCAGCGAGGGGTTCGTGTTGTGCATGCCCGAGCCCTGGATTTACCTGTGGAAAACGGCAGGCTTGCCGGTGTGGAAATGTCGGACGGGTTGATTCCTGCCGCGCGTGTGATTTTGGCGACCGGGGGCGTTTCGTACCCGCGCACCGGGTCGGATGGCGACGGCCACCGCATGGCGCGCCGGCTGGGACATACGGTGACGCCGCTGCGCCCTTCACTGGTTCCGCTAGTATCGCCGGATCCAGTGTGCGGCCGGCTGGAAGGGCTTTCTCTGCGGAACGTCGGTCTGCGTGCAGAACGCGGCGGCAAAGTGATCTATGATGATTTTGGCGAAATGCTGTTCACCGGGCAGGGCGTGTCGGGGCCGATGGTTTTGAGCGCCTCTGCTCACTTGGCGCGCAGCGGCGATTTTGCCTGTCGGCTTGTGATTGACTTAAAGCCGGCGCTGGACAGGGAAGCGCTGGACAAAAGGGTGCTCCGCGATTTTTCCGAAGCGCCCAACCGCGACTTTTCAAACGTGCTGCAAAAGCTGCTGCCGCAAAAACTGATTCCCGTCGTTGTCGAGCGTTCGGGCATTGACGGCGGCCAGAAGGTCAACGGCATTACGCGCGCGCAACGCGAGCGCCTCTGCTCTGTCGTCAAGGGGCTGGACATTCCGATCAGCGGGCCGGGCGATTTCAGCGAGGCGGTTATCACCGCAGGCGGTGTGGACGTTTCGGAAATCGATCCCAAAACCCTGCGCTCAAAGCTTGTTCCCAATCTGTATTTTGCGGGGGAGATTATGGATGTCGATGCCTATACCGGCGGCTTTAATCTGCAAATAGCCTGGTCGACCGGCTATAAAGCCGGCATGTCGGCTGCGCTGGATCCGGAGGAGGATGGGATTGCCCATGAAGTATGTAAGTATAGCGATTGACGGGCCGTCGGGCGCGGGAAAAAGCACAATGGCGCGTTTGCTGGCGCAGGAACTGCATTTCGTTTATGTGGACACCGGGGCCATGTACCGCGCAGTTGGGCTATATATTGCACGCGCCGGCATCTCTTCTCGCGAGCGAGAGCAAATTGTCAGCCGGCTGCCTGAAATTTCCATCGAGCTGCGCTATGAAAACGGCAGCCAGCAGGTATTCCTCAACGGGGAAAACGTCAGCCGGGCCATCCGCACGGAGGAAGCTTCGCGCTATGCGTCTGATGTTTCCGCCATTCCCGCGGTTCGGGCCTTTCTGCTGGACGAGCAGCGCGCACTGGCGCAGGGCGCCAATATCATCATGGACGGCCGGGATATCGGCACCGTTGTACTGCCGCAGGCCGATGTGAAAATTTTTCTGACAGCCAGCAGTGAGGACCGCGCCCAGCGCCGGTATGAAGAGCTGCTGGAAAAAGGGGAAAATGCCAGTTATGACGCGGTTTTGACCAATTTAATTGAACGGGACAGAAATGACGCCGCCCGCGCGGCCGCCCCGCTGCGGGCCGCGGCCGACGCCGTCGTTTTGGACACAACCGGGAATACGCTTGAGCAGTCGCTTGACGTCATCCGCGGCGTGATTAAGGAGAAAATAGGGTATGTGGTTTAAGTTTTGCTACTGGCTTGTATACATTTTGCTGAAGCCTATCTACCGTTTCCGCGTTTACGGCCGTGAACGGCTGCCCGAGGGCGGAGTCGTCGTTTGTGCGAACCACACGGCGTTGGTCGACGCTGTGCTGCTTGTGCTGTCTCTGGGGCCGCAGGGCAATTTTGCCGCGATGGGAAAGGCGGAGCTGTTTAAAAATCCCATTCTGGGCGCGCTGCTCAAAAGCGTACATGTTTTTCCGGTACAGCGCGGGAAAAATGACGTCGGAGCCATCAAGCACTCGTTAAAGGCGCTGAAGGATGGCAAGCAGCTCGTCATTTTCCCCGAGGGAACCCGCGTGCATGAAGGGCAGACGGCCGAGGCAAAAACGGGCGCCGGTATGCTGGCGCTGCGCTCCGGCGTGCCGGTCATGCCGGTGTATATTACGGCGGGAAAAAAAGCGTTTCGCGGTTGTCAGCTGATTTACGGCACGCCTTTTGCGCCGACCTGCGAGGGGAGGCCCGGCCCCGATGACTATCAGCGCGTGACCGATGACATCATGAAGGGCATCGCGGCGGCCGCAAAGCGGGAGCTGTCGGCATGAAGGTAACAGTCGGAAGCAAAGCGGGATATTGCTACGGCGTGCGGCGCGCCGTGGAAACCGCTTTGAAGGAAACGGAAAAGCCGGGTAAGCTGTATACGGCGGGCCCCATCATTCATAACAGCCAGGTCACCGGCGAACTGGAGCGCCGGGGCGCCCGCGCCGTTCATTCGGCCGACGAGGTCGAGCCGGGCGCGCGCGTCATCATCCGGGCGCACGGCCTGCCGACGGCAGACATTGAGGCTTTCACCGCCAAAGGCTGCCGGCTTATCGACGCCACCTGCCCCAATGTCGCGCAGATTCACCGCATTGTCGAACGGGAAAGCGCCGCCGGGCGGCGCGTGCTCATCATCGGAAAGCATGGGCACCCCGAGGTACAGGCCATCGCCGCGCGGGCAGGGCAGGGAGTCTTGGTGGTCGAAACGGCGCAGGAATTGGAAGAAGCCTGCCGTTTATTGTCAAATACACCCATTGCCGTCGTTGTGCAGACGACTTTTCAAAGAAAAATCTACGATCAGTTTGTAAATAAATTAAAAAACACTTGTAATGACCCGGTGTTTTTTGATACAATATGTAAAGCTACCGATGATCGTCAAAGTGAGGCGTATCGGTTTGCATCCAAATCCGACGCGGTCGTGGTGATAGGGGATCGCCAGAGCAGCAACACAAAAAGCCTTTATGAGCTCTGCCGAAGCGTCTGCCCGTGTACCGTGCAGATTGAGTCGGCCGACGAGCTGCCGTTCGCATTGCTGCGCGGCGCACAAAGCCTTTTCATCACTGCTGGCGCGTCCACGCCGGATTTGATCATTAAGGAGGTAAGCAACAAGATGAGCGACGAAATCAAAAACAACGAAAACGAAAGCTTCGAAGAACTGCTCGAGCAATCTCTCAAAACTTTACATACAGGAGAAAAGGTCAAGGGTGTTATTACCCAAATCAACAACACTGACATCCATGTTGACCTGGGTGTCAAACAGGCCGGTTACATTCCCACCACCGAGCTGAGCGACGACCCTGCCTTCGACATTGCCGAAAGCATTCACATCGGCGACGAAATCGAAGCGTATGTCCTGCGTGTCAACGATGTCGAGGGCTTGGTCATGCTGTCCAAAAAGCGTCTGGATGCTGTGAAGAATTGGGAGAAGCTGGAGCAGGCTGTCGAAAGCAAAGAAGCGCTGACCGGCACCGTAGTCGACCAGAATAAGGGCGGCGTTGTCGCCATGGTTCTGGGCATTCGCGTGTTCATCCCCGCCAGCCAGACCGGCCTGCCCCGCGAAGCCAGCTTTGATTCTCTGATCAAAACGACCCAGAAGATCCGTATTACCGAGGTCAACCGCCAGCGCCGCCGTGTGGTCGGCTCGATCAAAGCCCTGCTTGCCGAGCAGCGCCGCGAAGCTGCCAATAAGATTTGGGAAAGCATTGAAGTGGGCAAAAAGTATTTGGGCACAGTCAAATCCTTTACCAGCTACGGCGCGTTTGTCGATATCGGCGGCGTCGACGGTATGGTTCATATTTCCGAGCTTTCGTGGAGCCGTGTCAAACATCCTTCTGACGTTTTGCAGATTGGCCAGCAGATCGAAGTATACGTCATCGCGCTCGACACGGAAAAGAAGAAAATCTCCCTCGGCTACCGCCTGCCCGGAGACAATCCCTGGGCCAAGTTTGAAACGGCTTACAAGGTGGGCGACGTTGCAAAGGTCAAGATTGTCAAGTTTATGCCCTTCGGCGCATTTGCCGAAGTCATGCCCGGCGTTGACGGCCTGATCCATATTTCGCAGATTGCCGATCGCCGCATTGGACGCCCGGAAGAGGTGCTGGCCATCGGTGAAATGGTGGATGCGAAAATTATTGAAATCGACAGCGAGAAGAAGAAAATTTCTTTGAGCATTCGCGCTCTGCTCAACGCAGCGCCCGTTGTAGATGAGGACGAAGACAGCGAGCCGGACACCGAAGAGATTCCCGAATAAGCGTTTTGTTTCAACACCTGCTGCGCGCCGTGCAGAGTTTTCTGCGCGGCGCGTTTTGCTTTGCTCATAAGCTGTAGTTCGAAGGGCAAAGGTACTATTCTGACGGGCTTGGACATAAGATAGCAGTGCGAACCGAAAAGGGGGAAGACGCATGGAAAACAAAGGGAAAGATCGCGCCTATCTTCTCGTCAGCGTATTTTGCCTGTCCATATGCCTGCTGCTGGTATTCTGTATGATGACCCGATCGCCGGTAATGGTTGGCGGCGAGGCCGACGGGCATTTGCCGCCGCGGCAAAGAGAGCTGAGCGAGGTGGAAAATGCAAAATCGGAGCAAAAATGCATGATGATTACGGAAGAATACTTTTCCAAAATGCTCAGCCAATATCTGCCGGCAGGGTTTCCGGCAAAAAAAATTGCTGTTGACATCAGCAAGTCGGGTTCAATTTCACTGAGCGCACAGGTTGAGCGCAAAAATATTGAACAGTATTTGGAAGAGCATCAGGTTTCGCTTAATATGAAGCAGCGCCTGCTGGTTTCCATGATGCCAAAAACATTTGATTTTTCCGTCGATTTTGCCTGCACGACAGGTGAGGACGGTGGAACACTGCTGATCGTTCCGGAAAAAATAGCTCTGAATCAAAGCGAAATCGAAGTTGGCGAGCTGCCGGCTGCCCTGCTGGATGAGATCGGTACGGCGGCCAACAGCCTGCTGTTGGGGACCGGGTATTATTTTACGCAGATTCAGTTTACCGACGGCGCCATCGAGCTGTCGGCAGGTGAAGCATAGAAGGGCCTGAGCATTCCGCAGAAGAAAATAGGAAAACGAGCACGGAAAAGCGCCCGGTTGGGCGCTTTTTTGTTGCTTGCTTTTCGGTCTTTACAGTTTTATCTGTTGCCGGATATCAAGATAAAACCGCGGAAGCTTTGGCAATGTCAATTGCGAAATAGAGCAAACTGTGTTAAAATAAATAGAAAAGCTATGTCTACGGAGGAAGTATGGCAAAACCGCGAAATGAGATGACAGAGCAGGAGCTTTTGGCGCAGCGGCAATTCGGCGAGCGCGCAGCCCGGCTTTTCAGGCAGATAAAAAACGGTGCGCAGCCGTTGGCCTGCACAAAAACCTATGGGTGCCAGCAGAATGAAGCCGATACAGAGCTGATTCGCGGAATGCTGGCTCAGATGGGCTTCGGATTTACAGAGGACCCTGCTGAAAGCGATTTGACTATTTTAAATACCTGCGCGATTCGTGAGCACGCCGAAATGCGTGTTTTTGGAAATTTAGGCGAGCTTTCGCATATCAAACGTGAAAATCCGGACTTTTTTATCGCTGTATGCGGTTGTATGGCACAGCAGGAGTCGGTGGTTGAAAAAATAAAAAAGAGCTACCCTTATGTCGACCTGGTGTTTGGAACACACGCGCTGGGCCGTTTGCCCGAGCTTCTTTACGAAAAAATGAGCCGGGGCAGACGGGTTTTTGATATTTCGGGGGACGAGCAGGGAGTTATCATTGAAGGGATCGAGCCCGTTCGCAAGGAAGGCGTGCGCGCCTGGCTGTCCATTATGTATGGCTGCAACAATTTCTGTTCATACTGCATTGTCCCTTATGTGCGCGGGCGTGAGCGCAGCCGGCGGTTTGAAGCGATACAGGCAGATTTTCGCAGCCTGCTTGCACAGGGATACCGCGATATTACGCTGCTGGGGCAAAACGTCAACTCCTATAACGGCGGCGACGGGGGGCCGGACTTCCCTGAGCTGCTGGAGGCGCTGGCAGGCGAACCGGGCGACTTCCGAATTCGCTTCATGACCAGCCACCCGAAAGACTGTTCTGAAAAGCTGCTGGATGTGATGGCGCGCTGCGATAAGGTGTGTAAATGCATTCATCTGCCGGTGCAGTCGGGCAGCAACCGCATTCTTGACGAGATGAATCGCCGCTACACGGCGGAACATTATCTTGAACTGGTGGCATATGCGCGTTCCGTTATGCCGGAAATCACCTTTACCAGCGATATTATTGTCGGATTCCCGGGTGAAACAGAGGAAGATTTTGAAAAAACTCTTGAATTAATTAAAAAAGTGCGCTTTCACTCACTGTTCACTTTTATCTATTCCAAGCGCGGCGGAACGCGTGCAGCCGCCATGCCGGATCCCGTAACACGCGAGGAAAAGCAGCATCGTTTTGATCGCCTGCTTGACGTGCAGAACGGCATATCCAAGGAAGAAAATCAAAAGCTTGTCGGCCGGACCATGCGTGTTTTGATTGACGGCTTGTCCGATGATAAAAATTATCCGCTGACCGCCCGGACGGACGGGTTTCAGCTGGTTCTTTTAAAGGGCGATGCCGGAAGCGTGGGGCAATGGGCCGATGTGGTCATTGAGCGCGGTTCTACATGGGCGCTGTTTGCCAGCCTGTAGGCGGGCAGAGAAGGGGAGAAGAAAAAATGGCAGAATTGACCCCCATGATGAAACAGTATTTCGATATTAAAAACCAATACAATGACTACATTTTGATGTACCGTCTCGGCGACTTTTATGAAATGTTTTTTGACGATGCCAAGCTGGCATCCAAAGAGCTGGATTTGACTCTGACGGGCCGGGACTGCGGTCAGGAAGAGCGTGCGCCCATGTGTGGCGTGCCGTATCACAGTGCGGAATCTTACATCGGCAGACTGATTGCCAAAGGTTATAAGGTTGCAATTTGTGAGCAGACAGAAGATCCGGCCAAGGCAAAGGGACTGGTGCGGCGCGAAGTGGTGCGCATTATCACCCCGGGAACGGTGATGGAAAGCTCCATGCTGGATGAGCGGCGCAATAATTTCATCGGAGCGGTTTACAGCGATTCGCTGGGGTGCGGCGTCTGCTTTTGCGACATGTCGACCGGCGAGGTCTTTGCCACACAGGTCGACGGACGGGATGTCGTGCAGCAGGTATTGTGCGAACTGGGGCGCTTTGCGCCCAGCGAAGTGCTGCTGTCGGACGCTGCGGCGTCGGATCAGGAGCTCCGGGCTTTTTTAAGTGAAAAAATAAATTGCCATGTTGAAGCGGCCGGCGAATGGCGCTTTCGCTTTGAAAATGCGTTGGAAAGCATGCAGAAGCAATTTGCCGAATCGCCTGACGTGCTGGAGCGCGCGGCAGAACAGCGGCAGCTGGCCAGCGCGGTCGGCGGGCTGCTGTCCTATCTGCACGAAACGCAGAAAAATGATTTAACCCATGTCAACCGTTTGGATATTTATACACAAAGCCAGTTTATGGGGCTGGATTTAACGGCGCGGCGCAATCTTGAAATTACGGAATCGTTGACATCGGGCGGAAAGCGCGGTTCGCTGCTCTGGGTCCTGGATCATACGAAATGCGCGATGGGAGCGCGCCTGCTGCGCCAGTGGCTGGAAAAGCCGCTTTTAAGCGTACCGGCCATTCAGCGCCGGCAAAATGCCGTCGGCGCGCTGCACGATGATTCCATTGCACGGGACAAGCTGCAAAGCTGTTTGGCTAACGTGTACGATGTCGAGCGCATTATCGGCCGTATTGTCTACGGAACGGCTAACTGCCGCGATTTGCGTTCGTTGTGGCAGGTCTGCTGCTTATTGCCGGAGGTGAAGGAGATTCTGCTGGCGAGCCCGTCGCGAACCTTGCATGAGCTGGCCGGGCAGATTGGCGATTTGAGTGATTTGGCGGCTTTGATTGACGCCGCTATTGTGGAAGAACCGCCGTTTTCTGTGCGTGAAGGCGGAATCATTCGCGAGGGTTTCAGCGAGGATGTCGATTATCTGCACTCGCTGCTCAGCGGCGGCACGGCGCGCGTCAGCGAAATCGAACGCACAGAGCGGGAAAAAACCGGTATTAAAACCCTGAAGGTGGGCTATAACAAGGTTTTCGGGTACTATATTGAAATCAGTAAATCATATATTGCGCAGGCGCCGGACAGCTATATCCGCAAGCAAACCTTGGCCAATTGCGAGCGCTATATAACGCAGGAGCTGAAAGAACTGGAAGGCGAAATCCTGTCGGCCAGCGAGCGGGTGACGGCGCTGGAATATGAGATTTTTGTCCGGCTGCGCGAACAGCTGGCGGCGCAGGCCGGGCGGGTGCAGCAGGCTTCACACGCGTTGGCGTGTGCCGACGTCTATGCGTCTTTTGCACAGGCAGCGTCGCAGTATGGCTATTGCAGGCCGGAAATTGATCATTCCGATCGCATTGAAATCTGCGAGGGCCGCCATGCAGTTGTCGAGCGTATGCTGAAGGACAGTCTGTTTGTCCCCAATGATGCAGTGCTGGATTGCGGTGAGAACCGTGTCGCCATCATCACCGGCCCCAATATGGCAGGCAAATCAACTTATATGCGCCAGGTCGCGCTCATTGTTATTATGGCGCAGTGCGGCAGTTTTGTGCCGGCATCGTCGGTCAGCATGGGGGTATGCGATCGCGTCTTTACCCGCATTGGCGCATCCGACGATTTATCATCCGGGCGCTCGACTTTTATGGTCGAGATGAGTGAAGTAGCCGATATTCTGCGCCATGCCACGGCGCGCAGCCTGCTGATTCTGGATGAAATCGGCCGCGGGACCGCTACCTTTGACGGAATGGCCATCGCACGCGCCGTGCTGGAATATGTGGCGGACAAAAAGAAGCTGGGGGCCAAGACGCTGTTTGCAACCCACTATCATGAACTGTGCGAGTTGGAAAACACGGTGCCCGGTGTGAAAAATTATAATGTCGTCGTTAAAAAACGCGGAGACGGGATAGTCTTTATCAAAAAAATCGTGCGCGGCGGCGCCAGCGACAGCTACGGCATCGAGGTGGGGAAGTTGGCCGGATTGCCGGACAGCGTCATCCGGCGCGCAAAAGAAGTGTTGAAAATGGTTGAACAACAGCCCGCAGTGCGCGCGCCGGAACCGCTACAGGAAGAAGAACAGGTGTCGCTGGAATCTTATGCCGGGGCAGAGCTGATAGAAAAACTGAAGGCTTTACAGCCGGATACCTTGACCCCTATTGAAGCGCTTGGCCTTCTGTACGAGCTGTCGGCGCACGCAAAGGAGTGTTGAAATGGCGAGAATTATTCGCTTGTCCCCGCAGATCTCCAATATGATCGCGGCCGGCGAGGTGGTCGAGCGCCCGGGCTCCGTCGCCAAAGAGCTGATTGAAAACGCGATTGACGCGGGCGCCAGCCGCATTTCCGTGGAAATAAAAAACGG
>CANEGK010000061.1 GCA_947427035.1 uncultured Clostridium sp. | reverse complement strand
GAGCGCCACCTTGCCAAGGTGGAGGTAGCGAGTTCGAGCCTCGTCATCCGCTCCAGTTTTTTGACAGGAGTTTTTAAAGATAAAAGCTCCTGTCATGTTCTATGGCGCCATAGCCAAGTGGTAAGGCACGGGTCTGCAAAACCCTGATTCCCCAGTTCAAATCTGGGTGGCGCCTCCAATCGAAGAATAATATTGTGGGGGACACTTCGGTAAGAAGTGTCCCCCACAATATTTTATCGGGAATTTTATTTTTTCAGTTTAAGGAGGCGCATCATGGAAAGTCGTATAATGACGCATATATATCTTAACAATTATGCCGCTGCGTTATTTTGCTTGATGGGGCGGCAAGTCGGAATCAGACAGAGTGGCTTCCCAAATATCGTAATACCAAGGGCTTTCGGGCTGCAAATCGCTGAAAGCGGGCGGAAGTCCCTGTGATTCCAGCAAGCTGGGTTCGGGCGTCCGCCCCAAAATCAAATTGAGCGCATGAACCGCTTCGCCACGCGAAAGCGGCTGATTGGGGCGGAAGGCGCCGTCTTCGTCAGCCCGCAGCCACCCGTTGGCACAGGCAGTACAGACGAAGGGATAAGCCCAGTGCCCGGGTGTTAAATCTGAAAAGTCAAATGCGGCTTCGGCAGGCAGACAAAAGCGTGCGGCCATAGCGGAAAATTCCGCACGGGTTACCCATACGTTGGGGGAGAAACGGCCTTCACCGGCGCCCTGTACAATTTCGAGCGCCGTAAGTGCGGAGACAGGCGGGAAATACCATGCATCCTCAGGGACATCGGCGTAGCTGACGGCTGAAGCATCGGGAATTTCGCGCAGCAGGCGATAAAACAGCATACACATTTCGGCGCGGGTCAGGTGCCCGTCGGGGCGGAATCGGCCGTTCGGCTCACCCATGATATAAGCGACGCGCCGGTCGGTGACAAGCAGGCGTTCAGCACCGGCAGCGGGCCTTTTTGCAGGCGCGTCTTCCTCTTTGGGTTGATCGGGCAGGCTGGGCTCGGCGCCGCCGGGGGCAGAAGGCAAAATGGGCGGCACAGGCTGCGTCGAGGGTGCTTTCTCGGCGGGAGTAAAGGCAAAGCAGGAAACGGGCAGGTCGTCGCCTTCACGGAGCAGAAGCCGGTAAGTCTGCCCGGCAGTCAGATGACCGAAGGTCAGCGTCTGATCGCCTCCGCTTTGCCAAACGGATGCCAGCGAAAGCCCGTCGGCACTGGCCAGAGCGTACTGCACGCCGGTTTGGCCGATAAAGGAAAGACTGTCGGCGCTCAGGAGAACGTCGCTTTCCTGCAAGACGGGCAGATTTTGCGGCAATGTAAAGTCACACAGAACAGAGGGCATTCCGTTTTTATCGCGCAAAGCCAATGAGTAAGCGGCGTCGGTGGAAAGCGCTTCAAAGCGAAGCGAACCGGAAGAAAGGAACCAGCCTGCGTCGCCGGAAATTTCAGTGCCGCTGCCGTCAAAAGCCCGGATATCGGGGACGGGCCGGCCGCCGCCCCCCAAAACCGCATACTCGGCGTCCGGGCAGGCGGGATCGAGCTGTAAAAACAGCGTGCCCGGCGTTTCACAGAAGCCGGCGGTCAGACTTAAATCACCGTACAGAGCGGGAACGGAAATGGCGGCGCCACGGGCCGGCAGGGAATCACCGACGGAAAGCGGCTCGGATAATGCCCGCGCAGTGACGAGGTATTCGCGCCCTGGCAGCAAACCGGAAAGCGTAAGCGGCGCACAGGAACCGTCCCGCAAAGAAGCAACGGTTCCGTCAGCCGTCAGGGCGGCATACTGCATGGAAGAGTCGCCGTCCGCCACGGAGATGCAGCCATATCCCTGGGCATCAACCAGGGCAGAGAGACGGGAGGAAAGAACGACATCAGGCAGAATCGAAATGGGAGCGGACGATGGCAGGCAAAGCACGTCGTCGGACAAGCCGAGGCCGCGCACCAGCAAAGTATATTCCTGATCAAAGGCCAGATGTTCATATACGACGCTGCTGCTGTTGCCGGACTGCCAGTCCAGTTCATCGATCCCCGGACCGGCCAAAGCGTATTCGCAGTCCGGATCGGGGGCGGACAGCGTGAGAGAGTCAAACAGGGGTTCGAAATCAGGCTCGCGGAGCAAGGCGTCGGCGGAAGGCAGAGAGGGCGGCGCCAAAAAGTCGATCTGTCCAAGCGGCACATCGCTTTCGGCCGGACGATAGAGAAGACAATATGCCCCGCCGGGCGCCAGAGAATCCCACGATACGGCGCCGTTTTCGGCAGCACGCCAGATACCGGGATCGCCGGGAGCCGGTTCGCCGCTCGACAGTGCATAAAGAAACCCGCCTTCAGCAGGCGAAAGAGTAACATAAGCCGCCCTGTCGGAGGATATGCCGCCGTACAGGGCGGCTTTGTTTATGTCGGCGGCTCTGGCTACAGGGCTTAAATATCTTGGAGATAAACTTCCCAGGGCAAAGAGCAGGGCCAAGCAGGCGCAAAAGCGGGTTTTCATGGAATCAACTCCTTTTTGCTGTTTGTAAAAAAATAACATAGCTGTAAAAATGTTTAATATATGGAAAATTCGACAATATTCGACAAATTTATTATAATAAATGCGAACTAAAATTGCAAGGAATATATTGTTAGCCCTTCAAATAAAAGGTAAAAGTTCCTATTGACATACATTGACTATCTAGGTATACTATACATAGATCATCGATGTAAAGGGGGCAAATGGAATGCTTGCAGGCGCAGGGCGATATGAATTCGTGCGCTGGGCGGGCCAGGCGTGCCGTTTTATCCGCTTCCGCCCGGATCGTGAGCGGGTGCAGGATGAACTGGTAGCGCATATGGAAGACGCGCGCGACGCCTTTGAGGAAGCCGGTGAATCGCAGGACAGGGCGATCGGCAGGGCGCTGGAGCAAATGGGTGACGCCGACACTGTCGCACGGCAGCTGCAAAAGGTTTATCGCCCCTTCTGGGGCTATCTTTGGAAATATACGCGTGTATTGGCCGGCATTGCCGTTGTTATTATTGCGTTCCACGTGGTTTCCGTCTGCTTTGCCTGTCTGGACGGAGACTCTTACGGCGAGGCCGAGATGACGGCGTATGTCCGCCCTCAAAATCTCGAGGCGCATGTGATCAGCGATTTCACGCCGCAGGGCAGTGTAAAGGTTTCGGGCTATGGGGTTTCCGTTGCCCGCATTTGCTTTAAGGAATACCCGGACGGATACCGCGACGCGTACTTTGTCCTCAAGGTGCGGCATTGGAACCCGTGGCAGAAAACACCCATGTTTCACCAGAATCTATACGCTGTCGATGACTGTGGGAACCTTTACCCGCCGCGCTATTACGGCGGCGCTATAGAACCCGAAAACCGCGAAGTCTGCGGCAATATCGGGGCCGGCAGCGCCTTTGTCAGCTATTACGAGCTGTGGATTGCAAATGTCGACCCCGAAGCGTCGTCTTTCACACTGGGTTTTGACGATTACGGCGTGCAGTGGGCTCTTGATTTCCCGGTAGAAGGGGGGATAGAGTATGCGGCACAGTAGGCATCCGCTCAAAAAGCTGCGCTGGCGCACAAGGGCGCTGCTGAACCTGGCCTGCATTGCGCTGGCCGCGCTGCTCATTTATGCCGGCAAGGGTTTCCCGTACCTGAACTGGGAGCAGGACTTGCAGTATTCCCTGCGCCGCAGCCTGGCTGACGGAGCGGAGATCATCTTCACACAGCGCGTGCCCGACGGATTGGGAACCTGGAGCGACGAAGCCGGGGAAACCGTTTATCTGGTGCGGCAGGGGGATTCGGTGGGGGCCATGCGCATGATGCGCCAGCAGGTGGGCAATACCTTTTTCGGTGGCCCCAACCGCTATGTCCTGCGGTATCAAAACCGCGGCGGGCTGTATGTGATTCCCCTTTATGGCGCCATGCCGGACGACCATTTTTTTCGGGGCGTAACGGTCGCCGTCGTACCGGCCGATCCGGTTGTCGAGCGGGTCGAGGTGCTCTATAGCTCAGAGCCGGGGGAGGGCGAGCCGTCGGTTCATCAGGCTGAACGGACGGAAGAAGGCGTATTCCTGGCAACGGTCCCCGCTGACAGCGGAGACGGTTTTCTGTCAGTCGGCGTATATGATGAATTGCTGGCATACAACTGCCTGAGCGCTGTCGGTTACGACAAAGACGGCCGGGTTGTCGCACAGGCTCAATCGGCGTGGGAGGAAGCAGAAAATGAAAATTGACAAAAGCTTTTTGTCGGGGAGCACCGCTTTGCTGGTGCTGTCGCTGCTGCGCGAAAGCGATAAATACGGCTACCAGCTTATCACCGACCTGGCGCTGCGCTCCGAGCGGGTTTTCGAGCTGAAGGAGGGGACGCTGTACCCTGTTCTGCACGCGCTGGAAAAGGACGGCGCGCTGCGTTCCTATGAAAAAGAAGCCCCTTCGGGCCGGGTGCGCCGCTATTATGCCATTACGCCCAAAGGGTGCAGACTACTTGCGGAAAAGAAAGAGCAGTGGGGGCATTTCGCCCACGCTGTTGAACTGGTGATCGGGAAAACGTAAAATATAATAGAAAAAAATTATGGGAATCCATAAAAATAAGTTGACAACAAAGAAACAACGTGTTATGATGTGAAACAGTTTGATGAGTCTGGAGGAACCAAGCGTGCTCAAGCAGTGCAGAAGGATGAAAGAACGCATGTGGTTGGACATGGCGATGCCGATGCCCACGATGCGGTTTGCCCATTTTGCACAGGCGCGCTTCACGGCCCGTTCAGGCGGGCTGCCTTCGCAGTTTTGAAAGGCCGGCCGGCCTAAAAGCTGTTGCGGTAAGAGCGGAAGCGCACTGCGCCCCGCTCTTTTCTTTTGCCCGCTCCGGACTCTGCAATATTTTGGGAGGAATGCAACGTGAAAACATTTCGAAACTTTGTGCGCGCCGCGCTGGCCCTGACCCTGATTCTGACGCTGGCCGCGTGCAGCGGAAAGCAGCAGGAAGAATCGGCCGGTACGGTCTACGACTACAGCCCGGAAAAACCGGTCACTGTCAGGGTCGGCCTGACAGGAGCCATTTATGAGGACATCTGGACGCCCATCGCCGAAAAGCTCAAGCCCGAGGGGATTTTGATTGAAACGGTGCAGTTCGCCGATTTTTCGCTGCCCAACCCGGCGCTCAACGACGGCGATATTGAACTCAACGCCTTTCAGCATCACGCCTTTTTTGACAACGCTGTGGAGTCCAATGGCTTTGAACTGGCTGCCATCGGCGATACATATGTCATTGCCATGAACATTTACTCCAGCAGCCTCAGCGACGTTTCCGAGCTGAAGGACGGCGACAAGGTGGCAATTCCCAACGACGTCACCAACGGCGGACGCGCCATCAAGCTGCTGGAATCGGCGGGTATTCTCAAGGTCGACCCTGCTGCCGGCAACAACCCTTCAAAAGATGACATCACAGAATACCTGGTCAACATCGAGCTGGTCGAGGTGGACGCCGCCGCCGTCTGCGCCCTGCTGCCCGATGTTGCAGCAGCCGTCATCAACGGCAACTATGCTTTGGACAACGGCATCAAGCCCCAGGAAGAGGCGATCTTTTTTGAAAAAGATTATGCGGACAACAGCTATTTCTGCCTGATTGCCGCGCGGGCGGACGAGGCCGACGCTAAAGCTTATCAGCGCATTGTAGAGGTCTACCAGAGCGAAGAGACAAAAAAGGTGTTTGACGAGCTGTTCGGCGGTTATTTTGTGCCGATTTGGGAGGAATAAAAATGCACGGACTTTTTGACATCATCGGCGACCCCGAGCGTGTAATCATCGGAGAAATCGACGGCAAATACTTGACCGACGGGTTGGGCAGACTGCGCGGCGAAGCGGCGGCGCTGGTCTTTCCGCTGACAACGCAGGAGGTCAGCGGCGTGCTGCGCTGGGCGAATGAACGCCGCATACCCGTCACACCGCGCGGCGCGGGCACCAATTTGGTCGGCTCAACGGTGCCGAATGGCGGGATCGTACTCGATTTATCGCGTATGAATCATATTTTGGAGCTGGACGCTGATACCTTTACCGTCACGGTTGAGCCGGGCGTACTGCTCCAGGATTTGCAGGCGTGGGTCGAGGAACGCGGCTTTTTCTACCCGCCGGATCCGGGCGAAAAGGAATCGAGCATCGGCGGCAATATTTCGACCAACGCCGGCGGAATGCGCGCCGTCAAGTACGGCGTGACGCGCGATTATGTGCGCGGGCTCGAGGTAGTGCTCGCCGACGGCGAGGTGCTGACGCTGGGCGGCAAGTGCGTGAAGGACGCCAGCGGATTGTCGCTGAAAAACCTGGTTGTCGGTTCCGAGGGGACGCTGGCCGTCATTACCAAGTGCATTCTGCGCCTGCTCCCCAAGCCCGAAGCGGCGGTCAGCGCCGTCGTATGCTATCAAAGCCTGTCGGACGGCATCCGCGACGTGCTGCGCATTCTGCGCGAAAATGTCGACCCCACCGCCGTCGAGTTTGTCGAGCGCAAGGTCGTCGAGCTGGGCGAACGCTTTTCCGGCCTGCGGTTTCCGCGTCCGGACGCCGGCTCGTATATTATCCTGACCTTTGACGGCGACAGCAATACGGTGCGGGCGCACCTGGAAAAGGCGCGCCGCCTGACGCTCGAGGGGGGCGCGCTGGATTTTGTCGTGCTCGACGACCCGGCCGCAGCCGCCGGCGTATGGAAGGTGCGCGGCGCGCTCGTCAAAGCGGTGGAAGCCGTCAGCGAGCAGGAGCCGGTCGACATTGTGGTGCCCATCAGCCGCACCGCCGAGTTTATCCGCTATGTCAATGAGCTGGAGCGCAGCTCGGGCGTGCGCATGATCAGCTTTGGCCATGCCGGCGACGGCAACGTGCATCTGTGCGTGGTGCGCGGCGGGCGAACGCAGGAGGAATGGGAGCAGATCTATAAAAATCACATGCCGCAGATTTATGACAAAGCCTATGAACTGGGTGGGCTGGCGTCGGGCGAGCATGGCATCGGCCTGAGCAAACGCGGTTATTTCCTGCGCAATACGGCGCAGGGCAATCTGGCCGCGATGAACCGCATCAAAGATGCGCTCGACGAGCGTCATATTTTAAACGACCATAAATCCTATATTGTCAAGGAGGCGCCCCATGCAGAAACTCTCTGACCGGACGGCCGGCTTTACCGATTCCGTCATTCGCCGGATGACCCGCATTTCCGACCAGTATGGTGCGGTCAACCTGTCGCAGGGCTTCCCCGATTTTGATCCGCCGCGGGAGATTCTGGACAGGCTGGCCGAAGTGGCAGGCGAGGGGCCGCACCAGTATTCCATTACATGGGGCGCGCAGAATTTTCGCGAGGCGCTGGCTGAAAAACAGTCGCGCCTGATGGGGCGGAACATCGATCCCAACGGCGAAATCGTCGTCACCTGCGGCGGAACCGAAGCCATGATGGCCGCCATGATGACGGTGGCCAACCCCGGCGACAAAGTGATTGTCTTTTCGCCCTTTTACGAAAATTACGGCGCAGATGCCATTTTATCGGGCGCAGAGCCGATTTATGTCCCGCTG
The DNA here is from genome assembly GCA_947427035.1 of uncultured Clostridium sp. GTDB lineage: Bacteria > Bacillota > Clostridia > Oscillospirales > Butyricicoccaceae > Ventrousia. The sequence goes on along the minus strand of CANEGK010000061.1, from coordinate 6,197 downwards.
CACGCGCCCGATTACTGTTTTGACCCCGACGAGCTGGAAGCCGCGTTCCGCCAGAAGCCCAAAGCGCTGATTCTCTGTAACCCGTCCAACCCGTGCGGCAAAGTCTTTACGCGCGCCGAGCTTGACGTTATTGCCGCCCTGGCGGAAAAGTATGACGCTTATGTCATCACCGACGAAGTGTACGAGCACATCGTGTACGCGCCGCACCGGCACACCTATTTTGCGTCTCTGCCCGGCATGTGGAAGCGCACACTGTCGTGCAGCTCGCTGTCCAAAACCTATTCCATCACGGGCTGGCGGTTGGGATATGTCATCGCGCCGCCTGAAATTGTCGATGTCGTGCGAAAGGTTCACGACTTTTTGACAGTGGGTGCCGCGGCGCCTTTGCAGGAGGCCGTTGTCCCCGGCCTGCGCTTTGGCGAAGAATATTACCGCGATTTGCAGCAGAAGTACACGCACAAGCGCGATTTATTCCTGCGCGGCCTGTGCGATATCGGCCTGCGGCACACAGAGCCGCAGGGGGCCTATTACGTCATGATCGACATTTCAGAGTTCGGGTTTGCCAGCGATTTGGAGCTGTGCGAGCAGCTGGCACAGAAGGTCGGCGTCGGGGCTGTGCCGGGCTCCAGCTTCTTTCATGAAGCGGAAAACCGGTTTATCCGGATGCACTTTGCCAAAAAGGATGAGACGCTGTGTGAAGCGCTCAATCGCCTGGAGCACATCCGCGAAAAGCTGCGCCGATGAACAGATACCGCCGCCCTTGCCGGGCCGCTATAAGATAGTTAACACCTGCTGAGAGTCCTTGCTTTTCAGTAGGTGTTGCTTTATAATGAACTAACAAGCAAAAGGAAAAATAAAATATAGAAGCAGGCTCAGGAAAAGTATCGTCGGATTTTTGTAGATAGGCAGGTTATAACCGTGCAGGACAAACAGGTTCTATCCAATGAATATCGTATGGAAAAGGAAATTCTTGATTTATATTCCGCAATGCAAAATTTAAACAGGGCAACCATGAAATATGCGGCTGGGACAATCAAAGTCGGAATGAGTCTGCGGGATATTAAATCACTGTGCGAAGATTATTTGTTGGAAAACGGTGCAGACTCATTTTGGTATTGGGGCGTCGGCGCTTTTGTCTTTGCGGGGGAGGAAACCACCCTTTCTGTTTCGGGTAGAGAATATAAAGTAGCAGATAGAATCATACAAAGCAATGATATTATTACTATTGATTTGAGCCCGCAGAAAAATTCTATTTGGGGAGATTATGCAAGGACCCTGATATTTGAAGACGGTGTATTATGCAGTGCAATCGACAAAATAAAAAAAGACGAATGGCGACAGGGTTTACAGACGGAAGAATATCTGCATAAAACTTTAGTGGATGTATTAACGCCAGATATGACATTTGAAGAGCTGTACTATTACATGAATGAATTGATTGTAAAGAGAGGGTTCTTAAATTTGGATTTTCTCGGAAATCTCGGGCACTCAATTGTAAAAAACAAAAATGAAAGAATATATATTGAAAAGGGAAACTGTAAAAGATTATCAGACGTTGAAATGTTTACCTTTGAGCCACACATCAGCACACCGAATTCCCAATACGGATACAAAAGAGAAGATATCTACTATTTTGATAATGGAGAGCTGAAAAAGTTATAGATGATACAATAGCTGAAGGGATTTTATATTGAGGGGCAAGGCAACCCATTGTGGTCTGCCTTGCCCCTCAGCTCTTTACAAAACCGCCCTTGCCGGGCCGGCGGTATTTTTTTGGAATTTTTGAAATATCTATTGACAAGGCAATTGTATTGCTGTATTATATGTATCATACAAATAATACAGCAATACAGGAGGCGGAGCAATGACATGGGACTTCAGCGGTGACCGGGCCATTTACGCGCAAATCGCCGAACAGGTCAAGCTGCGCATCATTGCGGGTATCTATCCGGTGGGGACGCGGCTGCCATCGGTGCGGGATCTGGCGGCCGAAGCGGCCGTCAACCCCAACACCATGCAGCGGGCGCTGTCCGATTTGGAGCGCGAAGGGCTTTTATACTCGGAGCGGACGAGCGGACGGTTTGTCACCGAAGACAGCGCGATGATAGCAAAGATCAAGACCGAGCTGGCACAGTCGGTCATCGACGAATTTTTTGAAAAGATGGAGCGGCTGGGTTATACGCGCACAGCCGCAAGCCAATTGATTATCAAAACAGGGGGAACGGGAAATGAGTGATATTTTAACCTGCACAGGGCTGGTCAAAAGCTACGGGTCCAAGCTGGCGCTCAACCACATCGACCTGTCGCTGCCGCGGGGGAAAATCGTCGGGCTGCTCGGCCCGAACGGAAGCGGCAAGACGACGCTTATCAAGCTGACGGCCGGCATTCTGACGCCGACGGCCGGCGAGATTTTGATAGACGGCCGGGCGCCCGGCGTCGGCACCAAAGAGGTTGTCTCGTATCTGCCCGAGCGCAGTTATCTCAACGACTGGATGTCGGCCGGGCAGATCATCGATATGTTCCGCGATTTTTACACGGATTTCGACCCGAACAAAGCCTATGACATGCTCGACAGGCTGGGGGTCAGCCGCCGAGACAAGCTCAAAACTATGTCCAAGGGCACCAAGGAAAAGGTACAGCTCATACTGGTCATGAGCCGCAACGCCGGGCTTTATCTGCTCGATGAGCCCATCGGCGGCGTTGACCCTGCGGCGCGCGATTATATTCTGAACACCATCATCAGCAACTATGCGGAAAACAGCACCGTCGTCATTTCAACCCATTTGATTGCCGACGTTGAGCAGGTGCTGGACGAAGTGGTCTTTATTTCCGGGGGGAAAATAGCGCTGCAATCGTCGGTCGACGATATCAGAGAAAAAGAGGGCAAGAGCGTCGACGCGCTTTTCAGGGAGGTATTCAAATGTTAGGAAAACTGCTGAAATACGAGATCAAGGCGACGTCGCGGACCTTTCTGCCGCTGTTCGGCGTGCTGCTTTTATTCACGCTCATCAACAAGCTGTTCTTCATCATCAACCCCAGCCACTTTTCACTGCCGCAGGGCATCAGCATGACGGTCTATGTCGTCACGCTGGTCGGCATCATCGTGGTCACGCTGCTCATTACCATCCAGCGGTTTTATAAAAATCTGCTGGGCGACGAGGGGTATCTGATGTTCACCCTGCCGGTCAGGCCGTGGCAGCTCATCGTCAGCAAGCTGACGGTTTCCGGCATGTGGAACATTGCCAGCACTGCCGTCGCCATTCTCAGCGTCCTCGTCATGGTGCTGGGCAGCGCGGATCTGTACGCGTTTCCCAGGGTGTGGACAGAAATGATGCAGGATATGCGCCTGGCAATGGGCATGTCCCCCGCGCTGTTTTTCTTCGAGCTGGCGCTTCTGATACTGGGCGGGCTGGCGATGGGCATTATGGTGATTTATCTGTCCATTGCCCTGGGACACCAGCTCAACAGCAAAAAGCTGCTGGGGAGCTTCGGCGCCTTCCTGCTTACAACCACTGTCATCCAGTCGGTGACTACCTTTGTGGTCTGGCTGCTGTCCAAACTGCTCAGCGGTCACGGGTTCGGCGAGTGGCTCAACTCGCTCAGCTTTGCGGCGGGGACGCAGTTGGGGATGTGGACGGGTATCGTGTATGAAATTATCATTACGGCGGCCTGCTTCGCATTGACCAACTGGCTGCTCAAAAAGCGGCTCAATCTGGAATAAGGCTGCAAAAAGCCGCCCCCGGCCGGGGCGGCTTTTGCTTTGTTGACAAGCGGGCGCCTTTTTCGTATACTGTATCAATAAGGGAATGGCTTGCAATATTTCATGCTTCGCAGCCGTCGAATGGATTGCTATTTGTATGCTGTGGCCCTGACAAGCAGCATCATCGGGCGGCGCAGCTCATCGCGCATTCCCGGAATGGTCAGCATTTCTTCCGGCGGGGTTGCTTCTTCAATGGCCGACAGTATAAATCCGCTGTTTAACAGCCCCATCAGTATCTGCGTCAAAGTATGGTGGTATTTGACGACATCGCAGCCCAAAAAGTGCGTCTCTCTTTTACCGGGCGTAAAATAACGGTCGAGAGGCCAGTACAGGGGTTCCCCGGTTTCTGCGTACACCCAGTCCTGCCCTACGCCGGATGTGAAAACAGGGTGCTCGATATTGAAAAGAAATACGCCCCCCTGCTTTAAGGTTCGGAATACTTTTTGGAAAACCGGCTCCAAATCTTCAATGTAATGCAGCGCCAGATTGCTTATCACACAGTCCCAGGCGTTTTCCGGGTATTCATACTCGGTGATGCCGCAGACGCGGTAAACAATGCGGTTGCCGCAGTTGCGCTTTTTCGCTTCTTCAATCATCTTTTGGCTCAGATCGATCCCGAGTACGGAAGATGCCCCCTGCTCTTCGGCAAATTTGCAGTGCCACCCGTAGCCGCACCCCAGATCGAGCACGCATTTCCCATGAAGCGGCGGGAACAGCGGTTTTAATTGGCGCCATTCCCCGGCAGAGGGCAGGCCGCTTTTACTGCGGGGCATTTTGGCATACTGATTGAAAAAGTGCTCATTGTCGTAGTGATTATACATAACAGATATCCTTCCGATTCAGTTTGGCATTTTGCAGCAGTGCCCAGTATATCATTTTGCTGCGTGTAAAGCAATTTCCCCGTGTAAAGCAATTTCCCCCGTGTTATAATAAATAGGAAAGAGGTTTGTGCCAGCATGGACGATGACAGCGCCGAAAGCGACGAGCGATGCTCTTACCGGCAGTCCGGAAGCATACAATGGATAAAGACATACCTGCGTTTCATATTCTTGAAGCGCGGGTGTGTCTTTTTGTGTTTTTGTAGACTGCGGCGGTGATACTTTTGCGATGTCTGTCAACAATCTATAAATGAGGTGGAAGAATTTTGGAAGATCCCATTTTAGGACAAATTATTTTGCAGGTTATTCTGATAGCGCTCAACGCCGTGTTTGCCTGCGCAGAAATCGCCGTCATTTCCATGAATGACAACAAGCTGGCGCAGCTGGCGGCCAAAGGCGATAAGCGCGCGGTGCGCCTGGCGCGCCTGACCAGCCAGCCGGCGCGGTTTTTGGCGACCATTCAGGTGGCCATCACGCTGTCGGGCTTTTTGGGCAGCGCCTTTGCGGCCGACAATTTTTCGGACCGGCTGGTTGCCTGGCTGCTGTCGCTGGGCGTCGGCATTCCGGCCAAAACGCTCGACACATTAGCCGTTATGCTCATTACGCTGATTTTGTCCTATTTTACGCTGGTTTTCGGCGAACTGGTGCCCAAACGGGTCGCTATGCGGAAGGCCGAACAGCTGGCGCTCGGCATGTCTGCGCTCATTTCGTTTATTTCAAAGCTCTTTGCCCCCATCGTCTGGGTGCTGACCGCTTCGACAAACGCCATGCTGCGGCTTTTGGGCATTGACCCCAACGCCGAGGACGAAGAGGTCAGCGAGGAAGAAATCCGTATGATGGTCGATGTCGGCAGCGAGAAGGGCGTCATCGACGTCGCAGAAAAGGAAATGATACAAAACGTTTTTGAGTTTGACGACCTGTCGGTCGGCGAGTTTTGTACACACCGCACCGAGGTTTCGACCCTGTGGCTGGACGAAGACGACGCGCAGTGGGAAAAGACCATTCGCGAAAGCCGCCATTCGCGCTACCCCATCTGCGGCGAAACGGTGGATAACGTCGTCGGCATCCTCAATATAAAAGAGTATTTCCGTCTGTTCGATCAGAGCCGCGAAAGCGTTATGGAGCACGCGGTTCACCCGCCGTATTTTGTGCCGGAGGGGCTGAATGCAAATATCCTGTTCCGGCAGATGCAGGCGAGCCGCAATCATTTCGCCGTTGTGCTGGACGAATACGGCGGGATGGAGGGCATTGTCACCATGAACGATCTGCTGGAACAGCTGGTCGGAGATCTGGAAGACGAAGCGGCCGCTCCGCAGGATGAGCTGGAAATCGAGCGCGTCGACTCGCAGACATGGAAAATCAAGGGAAGCGCATTGCTGGACGAAGTGGGAAAAGCGTTGGGAATCGAGCTGGATGACGAGGATTGCGACACTTTTGGCGGATTTGTGTTTGGCAATTATGGTTCCATTCCTGACGATGGGACACAGTTTGAAATCGATGCGGGCGATCTGCACATCCGAGTATTGTCCATCCGGGATCACAAGCTGGAGAAGGCGCTG
>CANEGK010000060.1 GCA_947427035.1 uncultured Clostridium sp. | reverse complement strand
GCAGGGGAGGAATCATCTTGTCCGAAGTCCATGGTTTTCCCGACGACCCGTTATGCGAAAAGTGCTCGTACCGCCCCAAATGCACCTACGCTACGTCCACCCTGTGCGCTTCCGGTATGCTCCTTCTGCCCGTACCGGACGGCGAGTGCGCCTTCTGTCATGCGAAGGGCAAGCGCCTGCTCTGGCCCGGCGAAATACAGATTTGCGAGGACTGCTACGAGCAGCGGATGAATAAGCGCTGGGAAGAACCCCGCGAAGAGCCATAACCGAAAAAGGAGATGAACGGATATGCGCATAGACAATCAGGGCAGGATCCTGATCCCGCGGGAGTACCGCCAACGGCTCGACTGGGCGGACAGCTTTGACATATCCTTTTCGCAGGACGGGGGCCAGCTCATCCTGACGCCCCAGCGCGGCAGGGAGTGCAGCTGCTGTATGGAGTTCAAAAGGGGCCTTCGGGAGTTCGGCTGCATCCGGCTCTGCCCCGACTGCATAGACAGGATTGCACACTTTGTCAAAGACGAAGACCTATAATCCTATAACCCTATAAACCTGCCCCACGTAAACAAAAGCCCGGACAAATGTCCGGGCTTTTGGCTGTGCGCAGAAAGACTTTGAAAAAGAATCGCTTTTTTTTAGCCTTCAAATATATCGATTATCAATAAAAAAATCTTGACAAACAAAATATCCTGCGTTATGATCGCGCTGTAAAGGAGTGGTTCCCATGCCAAAAAGCCGCAGGCTTTCCAAGGCCCTTTCCATCTGCGTGCTCATTCTGCTGGTTCTCAACATTCTGGCCATTCCCCTTATTCCGGGGCTGGTCGTGCTGGGGCGCGAGGGCGGCCCGCTTCCCGTCAAACTGGCCGGGCTGTTCGGCCCCGACTCGCAGGACATTCTGTTTGATATGTCGCCCGCCGGCTTTTTCTTTTTTTCCCTGCTTGAAGTGTGGTACAACCCGGCCCACGCCATGCTGACCGCTTTTTTGCTCATCTGCGCGCTGTGCTCCGCCCTGATTCTGTGGCAGGGGCTGCACGTTCTGCGCACCGTGCGCGACGGGCTGCCTTTTCAGCGCGCCAACGAACGCAGCCTGCGTTTTTGCGCCGTGTGCTGCTTTGTCATGTGCGGCATGGCCTTTGTGCGCTGCGTCTGGAGCTGCCTGTATTTCCACACGCTCTCGCCGCTTTTTACTTACAACGCCCTGTTTATCCCCGTTTTTCTGATGGCCGGACTGCTGCTGCTGGTCATGGCCTCGCTCTTCGGGCAGGCCGCCGAGCTGCGTGAAGAAAACGACCTGACTATTTAGGGGGTGGATTCATGCCCATTGTCATCAATCTCGACGTCATGATGGCCAAGCGCAAAATCAGTCTTGGCGAGCTGTCCAGCCGCGTTGACCTGTCCCCCGCCAACCTGTCTATTTTGAAAAACAACCACGCCCGGGCCGTGCGCTTTTCGACGCTGGACGCGCTGTGCCGTGTTTTGCAGTGTCAGCCCGGCGAGCTTTTGGAATACATTCCCGACGAGGAGGGTTCTTTATGATCAACATCCGTCTGCTTTTCAGCTTTGGCCTGGTCGCCCTTATGCAGCTGCTCGGCTTTATCGTGCCGGCCGAACTGCTGCCGCAGCAGCAGGCAATCGATTTTTATTATACCGAGCTCGATGCATTGCGTTTGGGCAGCAGTTCTTCCGCCGCCTCAGGCGGCGCTGTGGTGTGGAACAACAGCAATGTCTTTTTGGCGTCGGCCGAAGTCTTTTGCGAGAACAGCTCGCACGGCGCGCAACGGGCCGACGGCGGCGTCATCGGGCGGCACGGCAGCCTTTCGCTGGATTTGGAGCTTTCCGGCCGGCACGAAGTCTCTGTCACGGTACGCTATGTGACAGAGACGGACGAGGGTGCGCTGACCGGCCGCTTCACCCATGACTTTTCCGGCTCTTCTCTTCTGCTCGGCGTGTGTGAAGACGAAAACAGCGGGTTGTCGCTTGTCCGGTTTAACTGACGCTGCCCTTTTACTCTTTCGGAATGACGACAACACCGGCGCAGTGGGATATCGGTGTAAAAGCAGCGGCCGGAAAAGCCTGTTTGAGTTCTTCAAATACCATATATGATTCCTCATCGTCCCAGTCCGCGCCGCTTTGGGCACGGCAGCACTCAAGCGCCGCCCTGTCCTGAAAGGCGATGTCGCCCAGTAAAACCTTGCCCCCAGGCGCCAGGCGGGCGCACAGCTGTGTGAGCAGCGCCTCTTTTTCGCCGTCATTCAGATGATGGATGGCATAAGTACTTACGATAACGTCAAAGCTCCGTGTGTTAAGGGCCGGCGGCAGCCCTTTCGAAAAATCCCATTGCAGCAGTTCGGCCTGCGGCATTTTGGTTCGCGCGATTTGCAGCATTTCCTGTGAAAAATCCACGCCACAAATCATACAGCCGTCCAGGTAAAGCCTTTGCGTCAGCACGCCTGTGCCGAAGCCGACATCCAGCACGCGGCGCGCCCCACTCTCCCGAACGGCTCTGTACACGGCGTTCAGGACGTTTTTATATCCGGCGAACGGGTAGGCGTTTTCGCTTTCGCTCAAAGCGACGCTTTTGTCATACCTGTCCGCCCACAAATCGAATTCTCTCTCTGTCAACATTGATTTCCCCCCTCATGCGAAAAGCCGCCCTTTGCAGGGCGGCTTTTTCACTGTGCTTTCCACAGCATGTCGATATGCAAAATGCCGGTCGAGTCATAGGGTTCGGACACGGCGCGAAAGCCCAGGCTTTCATAAAACCCGCGCAGATGGGCCTGCGCCATGATGGAAACGGCCGGCTCGCCCAGCACATCGCGCGCGCAGTCCAGCCCGCGCCGCACCAGCTCTTTCCCCAGTCCCAGCCCGCGCGCGTCCGGCCGCACGACAATGCGGCCGAAATGCATGGGTTCGTCTTCGGTGCGCGGCAAAGCGCGCAGGCTGGCGCACAATTTGCCCTGTCCGTCGCGCGCCAGAAGGTGCCACGCCGTGCGGTCCTCGCCGTCAACGTCCAGATAGACGCAGTTCTGCTCGACGATGAACACCTCGCACCGCAGGCGCAGAAGCTCGTAAACCTCGTCCCGGGTCAGTTCTTCATAATGTTTGAGTTTCCACTGCATAACGGCCCCTTACAGCGACATCCAGCCTTCGTCCGACGGATTGCTCCGGAAGGCGTGCAGCTTTTTGACGTCGCTCTCGCGGATATAGTTTTCCTCCAGCGCCGCCTCGATGAGCGCGTCGTAGTTGCTCAGCGAAACGTTTTTGACGTCGGCGGCCGCCAGGCGGTCAAGGCCCTTTTGCAGGCCGTAGGTGAAGATGGACGCGATGCCCAGCACTTCGGCCCCGGCTTCGCGCAGCACGTTGACGACATCGATGACGCTGCCGCCCGTCGAAATGAGATCCTCGACGACGACGACCTTCTGCCCCTTTTCCACGCGCCCCTCGATCTGATTGTTGCGGCCGTGATCCTTCGCGCTGCCGCGGACATAGGCCATGGGCAGGCCCAGGATTTCGGCGACGAGGGCGGCATGGGCAATGCCGGCCGTCGACGTGCCGGCCACCAGCTCGACGCCGGGGTAGTGCTTCTGAATGTTGTCGGCAATGCCCTGCTCGACGGCGCGGCGCGCCTCGGGGTAGGACAAAATCAGACGGTTATCGCAGTAAATGGGCGAGCGGATGCCGCTGGCCCAGGTGAAGGGCTCGTCCGGGCGCAGAAACACCGCCTTGATGCCGAGCAGGATTTTTGCTGTCTTTTTTTCCATATTGTCCATTTTACTTCCCTCCCAGAAAATCGCTGCAAACGCGTGCGTAGGCGGCTGCCGGGTCGCCGGCCGCCGTAATGGGCCGGCCGACGACAATGAAGTCCGAGCCGATTTCGCGCGCCCTCTGCGGCGTGGTGACGCGCGACTGGTCGCCCAGCTCGCCGTCAGGATAGCGGATGCCCGGCGTGACGGTCAGGAAGTCGCTGCCGCACGCGTTTTTGACCAGCGCCGCTTCAAGCGGCGAGCAGACGACGCCGTCCAGTCCGGCCTCGCGGGCGTTTTTGGCATAGTGGGCCACGGTGTTTTCCACCGTTTCCGAAATGAGCAGCTCGCGCTGCATCCGCTCCTGCGATGTGCTGGTCAGCTGGGTGACGGCGATGAGCAGCGGGCGCTGCCCTGTGCTGCCCTGCTCCAGCCCCTCGACAGCGGCACGCATCATGTCGATGGTTCCGGCCGCGTGGACGTTGGTCATGGACACGCCGAGCCGCGCGAGGTTGGCCATCGCCTTTTTGACGGTGTTGGGAATGTCGTGCAGCTTGAGATCCAGAAAGACCTCGTGTCCGCGCGCGACAATTTCGCGCACAATATCAGGGCCCTCGCCGTAAAAGAGCTCCATGCCGATTTTTACATAGGGCTTTTTCCCCTCGAACCGGCTGAGAAAATCAAGGGTGTCCTGCCGGTTTTTAAAGTCGCAGGCGATGATGACGTCTTTTTTCATAGCAATCCCTCTCCTGTTGTCCGTAATTACGCCCGGTGCGCCCGGCCGACGACGCTTTGCAGGCTTTTGATGCCATAGCGCTGCATGACGCCGGGCAGCGCGTCGATGATTTCTTTGCACGCCCACGGGTTGACGAGGTTCTGCGCCCCCACCTGCACGGCGCCGGCGCCGGCCGACAGCATTTCAAGCACGTCGTCAGCCGTGGCGATGCCGCCGACGCCGATGACGGGCAGCTTTGTCGCGGCGCAGACCTGATAGACCATGCGCACGGCGACCGGCTTGACGGCCGGGCCGGAAAACCCGGCCGCTCCCGTCGAAACGACCGGCCGGCCGCTGCGCGGGTCGATGACCATGCCGAGCAGTGTATTGATGAGCACCAGCCCGTCGGCCCCGCCCTGCTCGCACGCGCGGGCGATGGCGACAATGTCGGTGACGTTGGGCGACAGCTTCATGTACACCGGTTTTTTGCACGCCTTTTTCACGGCTTCCGTCACCTCGCGCGCCGCCTCGGGCTGGGTGCCGAAGGCCATGCCGCCGTGCTTGACGTTGGGGCAGGAAATGTTGATTTCCAGAATATCGACGTCGGCGCAGCCGTCGAACAGCCGGGCCGTCTCGACGTATTCCTCAAGCGAGAAGCCCGAAATATTGGCGATGACCGGCCCGCTGTACACCTGCCGCAGGCGCGGGATTTCACTGTCAATGACAGCGTGTACGCCCGGGTTTTGCAGCCCGATGGCGTTGAGCAGGCCTTCTCGGCATTCGGCGATGCGCGGCGTCGGGTTGCCGAAGCGCGCGTTCAGCGTCGTGCCCTTGAGCGAGATGGCGCCCAGCTCGTTCAGGTCGTAAAAGCGCGCCATTTCATAGCCGAACCCGAAGGTTCCGCTGGCGGGGATGACGGGGTTTTTCAGCTCCAGCTCCCCCAGCCTGACTTTCAAATCAGCCATCAAAGCGCACCTCCTCTGACAAAAGCACCGGGCCGTCGACGCAGATGCGTTTGTTGCCCGCCAGCGTCTGGCACGAGCAGCCCATGCACGCGCCAAAGCCGCAGCCCATGCGCTCTTCAAACGACAGCTGGCCGCGCTTTCCCGCGCCGTGGACCGCTTTCAGCATGGGCTGCGGGCCGCAGGCGAAGTAATAGTCGTAATCGAGGGTTTTCATGACGTCGGTGACAAAGCCGGCTGCGCCGCGGCTGCCGTCGTTGGTGACGACGTGCGTTTCGCACCCGAGCGCCGAAAACTCCTCTTCATAAAACACGTCGCAGGCCGAGCGGAAGCCGAGCACGCACTGCACGCGCTCGCCCTGCCGGCGCAAAAGGCGCGCCAGCCCGTAAAGGGGCGGCACACCGACGCCGCCGCCGACCAGCAGGATGTTTTTCCCCAGCGCCGGCTGCACGGCAAAGCCGTTGCCCAGCCCGGTCAGGATGTCGAGCGTTTCGCCCGCCTTCATGGCCGCCATCTGAGCCGTGCCGCTTCCCACGACCTTGTAAATCAGGGTCAGGCTGTCTGCCGTCCAGTCGCAGACGCTGATGGGCCGGCGCAGGTATTTGCCCGCAAGCGCGATGTTGACGAACTGCCCGGGCCTTTGCACCCAGCCGCCGTCCCCCGCAAGGCGCAGGCGGAATACATCCTGCGCCAGGGGGGCGTTCTCTGTAATGGTATACAGGCTTCGTTTTTCCATGCCGTTTTCCTCCGCCTTACGCGTCGATGGTGGAAATGCCGACGGTGATCTCTTCCAGAACGTCGAGCAGCACGGCGACGGTGTCGAGCGAGGTGAACATGGAAATGTTGTTCTCCACCGCGCAGCGGCGGATGAGGAAGCCGTCCTGCGTGGTGTACTGCTCGCCGGCCGTCAGCGAATTGATGACATAGGTGACGTGCCCCTGCCGCAGCGATTGCAGAATCTCGTCGCTGCCCTCGCTGATCTTTTTGCGCGCGCGGGTGCGGATGCCGTTTTCCTTGAGGAAGGCGGCGGTGCCCGCCGTCGCTTCGATGTTGAAGCCCAGGTCGTAAAAACGGCGGATGAGCGGCAGCGCGCGCTGCTTGTCGGCGTCGGCGATGGTGACAAAGACGGTGCCGTAGTTTTCGACGCGCAGGCCGGACGCCTTGAGCGCCTTGTAAAGGGCGCGGTTTAAGCTGTCGTCATACCCGATGGCCTCGCCCGTCGACTTCATCTCGGGCGACAGATAGGCGTCGGCGCCGCGGATTTTTGAGAAGGAGAAGACGGGCGCTTTGACGTACCAGCGCTTTTTCTCCGGCGCAATGCCGGTGCCGTAGCCCTGCGCCCTAAGCGTCTGCCCCAGCGCGATGCGCGTTGCGATGTCGGCCAGCGGCACGCCGGTCGTCTTGGAAATAAAGGGAACCGTGCGGCTCGAGCGCGGGTTGACCTCTATCACATAGACCTTTTCGTTTTCGTCGACGATGAACTGGATGTTGAACGGCCCTTCGATGCCGATGCCCAGCCCCAGCTTTTGGGTGTAGTCGACAATGGTGTCCTTGACGCGCTGGGACACCGAGAAGGGCGGGTAAACGCTGATGGAATCGCCCGAATGCACGCCGGTGTGCTCGACGTGCTCCATAATGCCGGGGATAAAGACATCGGTTCCGTCGCACACGGCGTCGACTTCCAGCTCTTTGCCCGACACATACCGGTCGACGAGCACCGGCTGATCCTCATTGACAAGCACGGCGTCCTTCAGGTAGCGGCGCATTCCCTCGTCGTCGTGGACGATTTGCATGGCGCGGCCGCCCAGTACATAAGAGGGCCGCACCAGCACCGGGTAGCCGATGCGGTTGGCGACGCGCACGCCGCTTTCGATATCGGTGACGGTCTCGCCCTCGGGCTGGGGAATGCCGAGGCGTTCCATGGTCTTTTCAAAGCTGTCGCGGTTTTCGGCGCGCTCGATGGCCTGCACCCCGGTGCCGATGATGGGCACGCCCAGCCTGTCCAGCCGCTCGGCCAGATTAATGGCCGTCTGCCCGCCCAGCGTGACGATGACGCCGTCGGGCTTTTCCAGCTCGATGACGTTCATGACGTCCTCAACGCACAGCGGCTCGAAGTACAGCTTGTCCGACACGGTGTAGTCGGTCGACACCGTCTCGGGGTTGTTGTTGATGATAATGGCCTCGTACCCCGCTTCACGGATGGCCCAGATGGCGTGCACCGTCGAATAGTCGAACTCGACGCCCTGGCCGATGCGGATCGGCCCCGCGCCCAGCACAATGACCTTTTTGCGGTCCGAAACAACCGACTCGTTCTGCGTTTCATAGGTCGAATAGAAGTACGGGACGTAGGAGTCGAACTCGCTGGCGCAGGTATCGATCATTTTGTAGACCGGCATCAGGCCGTTTTTACGGCGCAGCACAAAGACGTCGTCGGCTTCCATGTTCCAGAAGCGCCCGATGGCGGCGTCGGAAAAGCCCATGCGCTTGGCCCGCTGCAAAAGGGCCAAATCGCCCGGCTCGCTGGCGGCCAACCGGCGCTCCATGCGCACAATGCTGCGGATTTTGTCAATAAAGAAAAAGTCTATTTTGGTCTTTTCACAGATGATGATGGGGTCGATGTTGCGGCGCAGCAGCTCGGCGATGGCGTACAGCCGCTCGTCGGTCGGGTGCGCGATGCTTTCAAGCAGCGGCTCGACATCCATATTGTCGAACTTTTTGAGCCAGATATGGCTGACGCCGGCCTCGAGCGAGCGCACCGCTTTCAAAAGGCTCTCTTCCATGGTGCGGCCGATGGCCATGACCTCGCCGGTCGCCTTCATCTGGGTCGACAGCTCCTTGGACGCCGTGTCGAACTTGTCAAACGGGAAACGGGCGATTTTGGTGACGACATAATCAAGGGCCGGCTCAAAGCTGGCCGGGGTGTTGGCCAGGCGGATTTCGTCGAGCGTCAGCCCCACGGAGATGAGCGCCGACACCCGCGCGATGGGGTAGCCGCTGGCCTTGGACGCCAGCGCCGACGAGCGCGAAACGCGCGGATTGACCTCGATGACGTAATAATCGAACGAGCTGGGGTCCAGGGCAAACTGCACGTTGCACCCGCCTTCGATGTTGAGCGCGCGGATGAGCCGCAGCGCCGCGTCGCGCAGCATGTGGTATTCTTTATTGGTCAGCGTCTGCGACGGGCAGACGACAATGGAATCGCCGGTGTGGACGCCGACGGGGTCGAGGTTTTCCATATTGCAGACGGCGATGGCGGTGTCGTTTTTGTCGCGCATGACCTCGTATTCGATTTCTTTATAGCCCTTGATGGACTTTTCCACCAGCACCTGCCCGACCGGGGACAGGCTGAGGGCGTTTTTGACGATTTCGCGCAGCTCGCCGTCGTTGTCGGCAAAGCCGCCGCCCGTGCCGCCCAGCGTAAAGGCGGGGCGCAGCACGACAGGGTAGCCGATCGCGTGCGCTTCCTCCAGCGCCTCGTCAATCGTGTGCGCAATGGAGGACGGCAGGCACGGCTCGCCGATGCGCTGGCACATTTCCTTAAACAGCTCGCGGTCCTCGGCCTGCTCGATCGATGCAAAGCCGGTGCCCAGTATTTCGCACTGGCATTCGCGTAAAACGCCCTTTTGCGCCAGCTGCATGGCGAGGTTAAGGCCGGTCTGGCCGCCCAGCGTGGGCACGATGGCGTCGGGGCGCTCTTTGCGGATGATTTTGGCGACGTATTCCAGGTTGAGCGGCTCCATATATACCTTGTCGGCGATGTGGGTATCGGTCATGATGGTGGCGGGGTTGGAGTTGACCAAAATGACGGTGTACCCCTGCTCCTTGAGCGCCATGCAGGCCTGCGTGCCCGAATAGTCGAACTCGGCGGCCTGGCCGATGACGATGGGGCCGGAGCCGATGACCAGAATCTTTTTCAAATCCTCTCTTTTAGGCACGGTCGGCGCCCCCTTTCGCTTTATTCCTGTTCATGTTTTCGATAAACTGATCGAACAGATACCCGCTGTCCTGCGGGCCGGGCGCGCTTTCGGGGTGGTACTGCACCGAAAACAGCCCCAGCTTTTCGCTGCGCATTCCCTCCGACGTGTTGTCGAGCAGGTTTAAATGGGTCAGCTCGAGCGGCGTACCTGCCATGCTGTCGACATCGACGGCGTAGGAATGGTTCTGCGAGGTGATCTCCACCTTTCCGGTCAGCAGGTTTTTGACCGGGTGGTTGCCGCCGCGGTGGCCGAATTTCATTTTAAAGGTTTTCGCCCCGTTGGCGAGCGCGATCATCTGGTGGCCCAGGCAGATGCCGAAAATGGGCAGGCGGCCCTGCAATTGCCGCACCAGTTCGATAACGGGCACGACGTCCTCGGGGTCGCCCGGGCCATTGGACAAAAACAGCCCGTCGGGACGCAGCGCCATGATGGTGGCGGCCGGCGTGTCAAAGGGGACGATGGTGACGTTGCAGCGGCGCGCGTTGAAGCTGCGGATGATGTTATGCTTGATGCCGCAGTCGACGGCGACGACGTTGTACAGGGGGTTGGCCGTGCGGCTGTACCAGATCTTTTTGCTGGAAACGCAGCTGACGTGGTTGCGCACAACCGGCTCGGCCTTCAGGCGCGCCAGCGCCTCTTCGGCGGGCAGGCCCGCGTCGGTGATGATGGCGCGCATACTGCCCTCGTCGCGGATCATGCGGGTCAGCATCCGGGTATCGACCCCCGCAATGCCGGGAATGCCGTTTTCCTCCATCTGCTCGCTCAGCGTTTCGGTATAGCGGTAGTTTGAAGGGTTGTCGTTGTATTCGCGCACGACGAACCCGCCGATGCCGGGGGTTTTGGTTTCATAATCGTCGTCGGTCAGGCCGTAGTTGCCGATGAGCGGATAGGTCATGCACACCATCTGGCCGTAATAGGACAGATCGGACAGAATCTCCTGATACCCCACCATCGAGGTGTTGAAGACCAGCTCGCACACCCGCTCGACGTCGGCGCCAAAGCCCCAGCCGGTAAAGCGGGCGCCGTTTTCACAGACAAGCTGCTTTTTGGTTTGTTTCATTTCCTTTCCCCCGTTTCTTTTTATAAGCCGGCGTCATAAATCACTCTGCCGCCGCGTATCGTCATGACGACGCGCCCCGCCAGCGCCATGCCGGCAAAGGGCGTGCTTCTGCCCATCGAGGCAAAGCTTTGCGGGTCGACGGTGTACAGCCCGTCCCAGTCAAGCAGCACCCAGTCGCCCTGCACCGGAGCGCGCCCCAGCACCTGCCGGGGGTTTTCACCCAGCAGCGCCAGCAGGCGCTCGGGCGGAACGATGCCGTCCAGCGCCGTGCGCGACACGGCAAAAGCCGTTTCCAGCCCGACGATGCCCATAGCGCTTTTGGCCAGCCCGCGCGCCTTTTCCTCCGCCGTGTGGGGGGCGTGATCGGTGGCAATGCAGCTTATGGTTCCGTCGCGCACGCCTTCCCACAACGCCTCTCTGTCGATTGCCGAACGCAGAGGCGGGTTCATTTTATACTTTCCGTCATCGTTTTTTATATCCTTTTCACACAAAAGCAGGTGGTGCGGCGTCACCTCGCAGGTGACGGGCAGGCCGCGCTTTTGGGCGCGGCGCACCAGCTCGACGCTTTCTGCCGTCGAGATATGGCAGACATGATAACGGCAGCCCGTCTGCTCGACCAGGCGGATGTCGCGCTCGATCTGCCGCCATTCCGACTCGTTGGAAATGGCCGGCAGGCCCATGCGCGCGCCGCAGCCCGTACTGACGCAGCCGCCCGGCGCCAGCAGCGCGTCGTCCTCACAGTGGGCGGCAATGAAAGAGCCCGCCGCTTTGACGCGTTCCATGGCGCAACGCATGATGTCGTCCCGCTGTACGCCGCTTCCGTCGTCCGAAAAGCCGGCGACGCGCGACAAATCCCCGGGCGGCACGACGGCCGCCTGCCCCGATCGGCCGGCCGAAATGCTCATGTACGGCAGCACCTCGACGCAGGCGTCGAGGTCGATGACGGCAAGCTGCGCCTGCAAATGCTCTTCGCTGTCGGGCACAGGGTCCAGATTGGGCATGGCGCAGACGGTGGTATAGCCGCCATGCGCCGCGGCGAGCGTGCCGGTGCGGATGGTCTCTTTCTGCGCAAAGCCCGGCTCGCGCAGGTGGACATGCAGGTCGCAGAAGGCGGGGGCCAGCGTCAGCCCGCGGCCGTCGATTGTCCTGTCGCCCCCCGGCGCTTCCATGCGCACGTCCTCATACCGGAATTCCCCGCCGCGCAGGACACGCGCGCCGCGCACAATCAGCGCCATAATTCGCCCTCCAGGCTGCGGCGGATGGCCGCCATGCGGACGTATACGCCGTTTTCCATCTGCTTGAAAATGCGCGAACGCGGGTGCTCGACCAGCTCGTCTGCAATCTCGACGCCGCGGTTGACGGGCGCGGGGTGCATGATGATGGCGCCCTTTTTCATCTGTTCGACGCGCTCGGCTGTCAGGCCGTACTGCGTGTGATACTGCGCGTCGGTCATGCCTTCCTGCCCCTCGTGCCGCTCGTGCTGAATGCGCAGCATCATCAAAATATCGCACTCGCGCACCGCCTGCTCGAACTCCATGAAGCGCAGGCCGGGTTCCATATATTCCTGCGGGCCGGACACATAAACGTCCATGCCCATGCGCTGCATGACCTCGTAATTGGTGTGGGCGACGCGCGAATGGACAATGTCGCCGCAGATGGCGATTTTGACGCCGTCAAAGCCGCCGAACTCCTGCCGGATGGTCAGAAGATCGAGCAGCGACTGGCTGGGGTGGTCGCCCGTCCCGTCGCCGCCGCTGACGATGGGGGTGTGCATATGCCCTGCCAGCTCGTCGTAATAGCGCGTATGGGCGCGGATGACGAGCAGATCGACGTTAAAGCAATCAAAAACCCGGACCGTGTCGTAAAAGGTCTCTTTCTTGGCCAGCGACGACGAGCCCGGATCAAAAGAAATGACCCGCAACCCCAGCTTTTCTTCTGCCACTTGAAAGCTGTACTGTGTGCGAGTCGACGGTTCAAAAAACAAATTACACGCGATCTTTCCGCTGAAATTGGGAACAGCGGCCCCATCCCGGAACGCCTGCGCGTCTTCCAGGAGCCGTTTGATCTCTCCGGTTTGCAGTTCTTTCAGGCTGAACAGATTGGTAAGCATAGGCCCTCTCTTTCTCTCACGCGCCCGGCCCAAGCCCCCGGGCAAGTATTTTGACCAAATTTTTTTTATTATACCACCACTCTTTTCAGTTTTCAATGGGATTTTACAAAAAAACGTTCTCACCAGTCAAAAAACGGGCCGGCAGCTGCCGGCCCGAATCTTTTGCGGAATATCCTCTTCTTTTATGCCCTGTTTCCCAGGCCATTCAAGGCCCAGCTGGTACAGCTCAACATAGTGCTGCATGTCCAGATTGGCATACCAGACACCCTGCGAGATATATTCGTTCCCCTGTCTGACGGATTTTTCGATGACGAGCAACGGATCACCGCGGCCTGCGAGCTGAAAATCCCTTTGTTCGCGCACATTTACAAAGGAAATTTTATATCTTTCCTCAGGGTTGACAAAGATAAAATCCAGCGCTTCCCAGTCCTCCGCTATCTCCGGCGCATCGAGCCCGGCTGCCAGCGGCCGGAATTCCACGATTTCCCGGCAGTGTATTGCAATCTGCTTGCAAATTTCCCGCTCATCCACCGGATAAAACAGGTTGTCATCTTCGAGTGCGCTGTCGTGTACGTTATGTACATACAGCTCCATGGCGTTCAGTTCCCTCTCAGAAAACATCCGACTGCCTCCGCGGCCAAACCAGATAACACACAGCGCCACAAGCCCGACAGCCGTCAGCCCCAGCACATGCCCTAGCAATATCTTACTTTTCGGCTGCATAGTCTTCCTCCGGCGACTCTGCGCTGATATCGACCATTTCCCCGCCGCTGTAATCCTGCACCAACTGGAACAGCCGCACATAATCCTGCGCCGGCATTGTGCAGAACCAGCTTTCGCCGCTGGCGCTTTTATACATATAGACGATCGGATTTTTGGCGTTGATGTTGCCGGCCGACAGCTTTTCTTCTACCGCTATCTGTTCGCAGGCCGGCAGCAGAGAAATACTGCAATTGCCGGCATTATCCCGGAATTCCAATATAGGCGATGGCTGGGGTGGGCAGCCCAGTATAAGATCCCAGTGGGTGTAATAGGGTCGGTATTTTTGCGCCTTACAACAGAGAGCAACCGCCTCAGCATACAGTTCGGCGTCAGACACTGTCCGAAAATCAAAGATGGTTTCACATGAGTTGTTCTGTATATACAGATCCATTCCCCTGAAGTCGCGCCGCGAAAACATCCGGCCGTCTGTGCGGCCAAACCAGATAACACACAGCGCCACAAGCCCGACAGCCGTCAGCCCCAGC
>CANEGK010000059.1 GCA_947427035.1 uncultured Clostridium sp. | reverse complement strand
GGCGGAAAAACTGACGCTGCCCGGCTCGGCTGACAACAATATTCATGAAGAGCTTTTAAAAAGCGTGTCCTGTAAAGCGGCCATTAAAGCCGGGAAGAGCAGCGACCTGAGTGAATTACAGCGGCTTGCGGAGAAGGTGCTCGCCATGCCCGATGTCCGCAACTGTCCGCACGGCAGGCCGGTGGCCGTTTACCTGCCGCGCAGGGAATTGGAAAAACGCTTTAAGAGGATTGTATGAAAAAACGCATCGCAGTGATTGCCGGACCGACCGCTTCGGGCAAAACAGAGCTTTCTTTGACGCTTGCAGAGCGCTTTAACGGCGAAATTGTGTCGGCCGATTCGATGCAGATTTACAGGGGCATGGATATCGGAACGGCCAAACCGTCGGCGGCAGAGCAACGGCGGATTCCGCACCACATGCTGGATGTCGCGGAGCCTGGCGAGGACTGGTCTGTATCGCGTTATGAAAAGGCGGCGGCAGAGTGCGTTGAAAATATTTTACAGCGCGGGAAGCTCCCGATTCTGTGCGGAGGCACCGGCCTTTACATCAACGCAGTCATCAGCGGGACGGGGTTTCAGACGAACGGCGCAGATGTCGGAATCCGGCAGGCGCTGGAGGCTCAGTGGGACGAGCAGGGGAGCGCCGTCATGCACGAGCGTCTGCGCGCAGTGGATCCCGAGAGCGCAGAGCGCCTGCACCCGAATGATCGCCGCCGCGTGATCCGTGCGATCGAGGTGTATGAGCTGACCGGCACAGCCATTTCCGAGCACAACCGCCGGACGCGGGAACAGCCGCCGCGATATGAAGCGTTTATGCTGGGGCTGACGACCGACCCGCGGGATATTTTGTACCAGCGTATTGACAGCCGGGTTGAAAGAATGGCGGAACAGGGGCTGCTGAACGAGGTGGAGGGGCTGTGGAAGCGCGGCCTGCTGCGCGGGACAGCAGCGCAGGCCATTGGATATAAAGAGCTGGCCGGTTATTTTGAAGGAAAGAGCTCGCTGGAGGATGCGATGACAGCCATACGGCAGAAGTCGCGCAATTATGCCAAAAGACAGCTGACCTGGTTCCGGGCAGATGACAGAATCCATTGGATTGTGTATAATACTGTCGAGGCTTCGTCTGCGGTCGCGGAAGAAGCGACAGCATTTTTGCGACAGTGCGGGTTACAATGATAATGTCAATTCTTTTGAAAAAAGGGGATATTATCATGGAAAGCAAACAGGTTCTGCAAGATGTGTTTTTAAACGAAGCCCGTAAACAGAAAACGCCGGTCACGGTTTTCATGACCAATGGCTTTCAGCAAAGAGGGGTTGTCTCGGCGTTTGACGGGTATACCCTTTTGCTGTACAACGAAGGCAAGCAGTATTTTATTTACAAACATGCGGTATCGACGGTTGTCCCACATAAAAATATCGTCATGCCGCAGGAGTAGGGAAAGGCGCCCGGGACGGCGCGGAGAAGAATGAATAAAAAATCTTTGAGCAGCAGGCTTTTTGCACTGGCACTGGCAGTACTGTGCCTGAGTTACATAAGCTACCAGGCCGTCAGTGGGCTGGCCGACCAGGTGGAAACGATAGAAGCATCGCTCGTCACCGTGGAAGACAAGATATCGAGCGAAGGCATTTTTGTCCGCAGCGAGCAGCCTGTTTACGGCGACACGTCCAAAACAATGGAGTACCTTGTGAATAACGGCGAAAAGGTCGCAAAAAACGAGAATATCGCCATGTTTTTCAGCGACAGTTCATCGCTGGAGGCCTACCACGAAATGCAGAGTGTGGAGGATGAAATCAAAAGTCTGCAATACGCCTATACCCATTTGTCGGGCGGAGCCGACGGTACAAAGCTGGATTCGCTGATCTCCATGGATATGGTCAACATCACCAAGACGTTGGACAGCGGGAATGTGTCGGCCGTGTCCGGCAATTACACAAATCTGCTGCAGCTCGTGCTGCGGCGTGACGGCGAACGCATTACAAATGAGGCTTATCAGGCGCAGCTTGCTGCACTGAATAGCGAAAAAGCGGCGTGGAACAGCCAGGTGGGGACAAGGGCCTCGGCTGCGACGGCGCCTGCATCAGGGTACTTTGTCCGCCATTATGACGGATGGGGGAAAAACCTCAGTCCTGAAAACCTGGATACCTTCAGCCTGGAAAACCTGAAGGAGGCTTTGGCGGCTGAACGGCATAACGAAGAAGGAACCATCGGCGGGCTTGTGCAGGGGTTTGAATGGTATTTTGTCACCGCTGTTGACGAAGAACAGGCGTCTGTCCTGCGTGAACGCAGTACAGTGATGGTACGGTTTCCGTCCATCAGCAACCAGACGCTCCGGGTCAACGTGCATGAAGTGCGCAAAGCGGTCGGCGGACAAGCCCTGGTGATTTTCCGAAGCGGTACGATTGAAGAGTTTTATTTGAACGCCCGGCAGGAAGAGATCGATATCATCTACAGCTCGTACTCCGGCATTAAGGTGCCCAAAGAAGCCCTGCGGCAGGAAGAAGGGCAGTGGGGTGTATATTGCCTGGTCGGCGGGATTACACGGTTCCGACCGGTACAGTGGGTTTACCAGACCGACAGCTATTATTTGGTGGAGCCTGCCGAAAGCGCATCCAAGGGCATCATACTGTATGATCAGATCATTGTTGGCGGTAAAGATTTAGAAAAAGATAAGGTCGTGAAGTAAAATGGCGTTTTCACAGGAAGTTATGCGGGAAAATGTGCAGTTGATCCGGGAAAAAATGGCGCAGGCAGCGCGCAGCGCCGGCCGGAAGCCGGAGGAAATCCTGCTCTGCGCCGCCAGCAAAGTGCAGAGCGCCGAGACGGTGGCGCTTGCGCGCGGGCTGGATATTGATTTATTTGGAGAAAACCGTGTGCAGGAATTGACCCAAAAGCATGAAGCGGGTGCTTATGGGGACAAGCCGGTTCATATGATTGGGCATTTGCAGACCAACAAGGTCCGGCAGACGGTGGGGTGCGCCGCCATGATCCAATCGGTGGATTCTGTCCGCCTGCTGGAGGCCATCGACGCTGAAGCGCAGCGAAAAGGCATACGGCAGGACATATTGCTTGAGATCAACATTGGCGGGGAAGAGAGCAAAAGCGGCGTTTCCCCCGGGGAAGTATGGGCGATTTTGGAAAAAGCAGCGCAGTGTCCGGCCGTCTGTGTTCGCGGATTGATGTCCATTCCGCCCGTTGCAGAAAAAGAGGGGCAGAATCGACGCTATTTTTCCGAGATGAGACAACTATTTGTTGACATAGCGACAAAAAAATACGATAATATTAGCATGGATTTTCTGTCCATGGGAATGAGCGCTGATTTTGAAGACGCCATTTTGGAAGGTGCGAATATCGTCCGTGTCGGCACGGCCATTTTTGGCCGCCGTTATTAATAGGAGGAGCAAGGCATGAGTTTTATTGAAGACCTGAAGCGTTGGGCGCGCGGCGAAGACGAGGAAGATGAGTTTGAAGAGTTCGAGCCCGTGTCGCAGCCCCGCAAGCGCGAGCCGGAAGAGGAAAG
Organism: uncultured Clostridium sp.; assembly: GCA_947427035.1. Classification (GTDB taxonomy): domain Bacteria; phylum Bacillota; class Clostridia; order Oscillospirales; family Butyricicoccaceae; genus Ventrousia. The sequence goes on along the minus strand of CANEGK010000059.1, from coordinate 11,053 downwards.
CGTGGCCAGCAATGTCACCAATTTTCGCCGCAGCAACGATAAGGTCGTAAATATCAATGCGACGACGCAGCTGTCGGTTGTTTTGGTAAAGCCTGAAAAGTTTGAAAACGCCGCAGAAATCGCCGATCATCTGCGGGAGAAGCGCACGGTGGTGCTCAATCTGGAACAGACCAATAAAGACGTCGCCCGCCGCCTGGTCGATTTTCTGAGCGGCGTCACCTATGCGCAGGACGGAAAAATCAAAAAGGTTGCCAACAGCACCTTTATTATCACGCCATACAATGTAGACATTCTGGGAGATCTCATCGACGAACTTGAGAATAACGGTCTCTACATATAAAACCTGGAAAAGAGAGGCTGTGACTGAATGACCCATTTGATCCGGCAGTTTGCGATTACTATTTTAACCGTTTTGGAATACATGCTCTTTTTTCGCGCCATCCTGTCGTGGATTCCGCAAATGCGCGAAGGCAAACTGGCGCAGGTCCTGTACCAGCTGACCGAGCCGCTGGTCGCGCCGTTTCGCAGTTTGCTGAACCGTATTCCGGCCATGCGGACTTTTCCGCTTGACATTTCGTTTTTGCTGGCGTATTTTACGCTGTTGCTGGTACAGAGGTTTTTGTATTTTTATTGATGAGACAGGCCGGCTTGCCCGGCCTTTCCGCTTGAGACTAGACAGGGGGATAGCGTATGCTTACACCGCAGGAGATACAGGAAAAAAAGTTTGAAAAGGCCCGGTTTGGCGGCTATGATATGACGCAAATCGATGATTTTCTGGATCTCATTCTGGCCGATTATACTTCTTTGTATAAAGAAAATGCGACGCTCAAGGGAAAAATGCGCGTCCTGGTCGAAAAGATAGAAGAGTACCGCGCTGTCGATGAGCAAATGCGTAAGGCGCTGTATACGGCCCAGGTTTCCGCCCGTGACATCGTTGCAAAGGCGCAGAACGAAGCAGACGCTATATTGAAAAACGCAAACGCCACGGCGCAGGCGCAGATCGGCGATTTGCGCAGCGCGGCTGATTTGGAAGAGCAGCGCCTGGCCGCGGCAAAGGCGGCGTGCAGCGATTACGCGCGGCGGATCAGCGCCATGCTGAGCAAGAACATAGAAGTCATTGAACATATTATTGAAGCACCGGCCGAAGAGCTGCTGCCGCAGCGGCCGGCCGGCGCCAGAAAGAACGCTGACGCGGCTTCTTATGCCGACAGCATTCAGCGCGCTGCTGAAAGGAAATCAACCGCTTTATCTGACAAGGCAGAACAGGCGGAAAAAACCAAAGATTTGTCGGTGCAGCCGGCGCCTGCGCAGGCCGAACCGCCGGTTGCACAGCCTGCGCAGGGGCCTGCCCGAGCCGCGCAGGGCGATGACATGGAAATGCGTTTTTTTGAAATTGATCTGAGTGATAAAAAGACCGGGGAGCCCTTGGACGAAGAGGGGACAGGAGGGTCTGAAGAAATGGAGGGTGATACGGCCAGGATTTATGGCGACAGTATTTTTACCCCCAAGCCCCGGTTCGATTTCAATAATTTGAAGTTTGGCGCCAATTATCATGAAGATAACGACAAGGAGTAGGAAGATATATGTCTCACGCTGACAATAACACCATCAATTTGCCCCAGACCGACTTTCCTATGCGCGCCGGGCTCCCGCAGCGCGAGCCCGGGTTTTTAAAAGCGTGGCAGGAAGAGAAGGTTTATCAGAAGCTTCTGGAAAAAAATGCGGGAAAGCCCAAATATGTTCTGCACGACGGCCCGCCGTTTTCCAACGGAAACATTCATATGGGCACGGCCATGAACAAGGTGCTGAAAGACTTTGTCAACCGGTATAAATCCATGTCTGGCTATTGTGTCCCCTATGTGCCCGGCTGGGACAACCACGGGATGCCGATTGAAAGCGCCATCATCAAAAAGAACAAGCTGGACCGCAAAAAAATGAGCATTTCCGAGTTCCGCAGCGCCTGCCGCGATTTTGCGATGGATTTTGTCAACATCCAGCGCGAGCAGTTTATTCGTCTGGGCGTTATCGGCGACTGGGAGAACCCTTATCTGACTATGGACCCCAAGTTCGAAGCCGAAGAAGTCAAGGTCTTTGGCGAGATGTATAAGAAGGGATATATTTACAAGGGGCTGAAGCCGGTCTACTGGTGCGCGCACGATGAAACGGCGCTGGCCGAGGCCGAAATCGAATATCAGGAGGATCCCTGCGAATCCATTTATGTAAAGTTCCGTGTGAAAGATGACAAGGGCAAGCTGGGCGCTTTGTGCGATTTGAGCAAAACCTATTTTATCATCTGGACGACGACAACGTGGACGCTGCCCGGCAACCTGGCCATTGCGCTGCATCCGCGTGAAAGCTATGTTCTGGTCAAAGCGTGCAACGGCGAATGCTATATTGTTGCCGAAGCCCTGCTGGACAAAACCATGCAGATGGGCTCTGTGGAAAAATATGAAATCATTGCGCGCTTTGAGGGGCAAGAGCTGGAATATCTGACGGCGCAGCACCCCTTCCTCGATCGCGACAGCCTGGTCGTTCTGGCGGAATACGTTACGATGGACAGCGGTACCGGCTGCGTTCACACTGCGCCGGGCTTTGGCGCCGAGGACTATATGACCGGTCGCGCGTACAATCTGCCCATTCTGGTCCCTGTCGACGACCGCGGCCGCCAGACGGAGGAAGCCGGGAAATTCGCCGGAATGACAACAGAAGAATCCAATACCGCCATTCTGACCGATCTGGTGGAAAGCGGCGCGCTGTTTGCCAAAGAAAGCATTTTGCACACCTACCCGCATTGCTGGCGCTGCAAGCATCCCATTGTGTTCCGTGCCACACCGCAGTGGTTCTGCTCGGTGGACGCTTTTAAAGACGCCGCGGTCGAAGCGTGCCGTAACGTAACTTGGCTGCCGTCATGGGGCGAGGAACGCATTGTCAATATGATCCGCGAGCGTGCAGACTGGTGCATTTCGCGCCAGCGCCATTGGGGTCTGCCTATTCCGGTGTTCTATTGCGAAGACTGCGGCAAGCCCATCTGCACGGACGAAACCATTGCATGTGTCTCCGAACTGTTCGGGGCCGAGGGTTCCAATGCCTGGTACGAGAAAGAAGCGTCTGACATCCTGCCGGAGGGCTTTGTCTGCCCACATTGCGGCGGCAAGCATTTTACCAAGGAGCAGGATACGCTGGACGGATGGTTTGACTCGGGCTCGACGCATATTGCATCATTGGAAAAGGATCATCCGGACGAATGGCCGGCCGATCTTTACCTGGAAGGCGCCGATCAGTACCGCGGATGGTTCCAGTCTTCGCTGCTGACTGCGGTGGGCGCCAAAGGCAAGGGCGCCCCGTATAAAACGGTGTTGACCCACGGCTGGGTTGTCGACGGAGAAGGAAAAGCTATGCACAAATCGCTGGGCAACGCCATCGCCCCGGAGACGGTCATTCAGCAGTTTGGCGCCGATTTGCTGCGCCTGTGGGTCGCGTCCAGCGACTACCGCGTCGATGTGCGCGTGTCTGACGCTATTTTCAAGCAGCTTTCGCAGGCGTATTTGAAAATCCGCAACACCTGCCGCTATATGCTGGGCAATCTTGACGGGTTTGACCCCAACCGCCTGGTATCGCCTGCCGATATGCAGCCGCTCGATCGCTGGGCTATTTCGCGTTTGAACCAGCTGATTGAAAAAGTCATGCGCGGGTATGAGGATTATGAGTACCACATTGTTTACCACGCTGTTTATAATTTCTGTGTTGTGGATATGTCGAACTTCTATCTCGATGTCATCAAAGACCGTCTGTATTGCGAAGAGAAAAACGGAATGCTGCGCCGCAGCGCGCAGACGGCGATGTTCCTGATTTTGGACGCTATGGTCCGTATGATTGCGCCGATTTTGGCCTTTACCAGTGATGAAGTATGGCAGGCCATGCCGCACACCAGCGCCGATGATGCGGAAAATGTGGTCTTCAATCAGATGCCCAAGGTTTACAATGATTATGCTTTGGGGACTGACGAGCTGGCGCAGTGGGACAAGCTGATCGCAGTGCGCAGCGGAATCAACGCAGCGCTGGAAACGGCGCGCGCCAATAAGCTGGTCGGTAAACCGCTGGAAGCCGCAGTTACATTGCTTTGCAGCGATGAAAATGCGTATCATGCGTATAAACCCTTTGAACAGCTGCTGACGGAACTGTGTATTGTTTCGCATCTGCACATTGAGATGGGCGAAGGCGGCGTTCCCTGTGAGGGAGTTGAGAACCTTTCTGTTAAGGTAGAGCGTGCGCAGGGCGCAAAGTGCGAGCGTTGCTGGATCTATTCTGACAGCGTAGGGCATGACACCGAGCACCCGACCTTGTGCGCCCGCTGCGCAAAGGTTGTCCGTTCGCTCTAAGCCGATAATATCATGGTAGAAAAATACGCCGGGATTTAATTCATCCCGGCGTATTTTATTGCCTGGCGCGGCTTGGCTCTGCCACAGATAGAGCGATATCGGTTTTTTGTGTAATAAAAGGGATTTTGGCAGACAAAAAGGCCCTGTCAGGGCCTTTTTGTGCTTAATTTGTGTTCCAACAGGAAAGAACAAAGCTCCTGCGGAGCAGATGCCAGGAAAACATGCGGGCAGGCAGACAGCTCTTCATACGAACCATAGCCATATAAAACACCGATACCGTCCAGTCCGTGTGCCTGCGCGCCCAGCAAATCGTACTGGCGATCGCCGACCATAACCATTTGCTCCTTGGAAATGCCGGGTGCATTTTGCAGTGCGTACTCAATCACTTTGCTTTTTTCGCTGCGGCTGTGATCCATGGAAGCGGCGGCGACAAAATCAAAATAAGGGGCAATGCCGAAATGCCGTATGATATCCATAGTCGGCGCTTCGGGTTTGGAAGTGGCCATCATGACAAAAAGGCCAGCCTGATGTAAGGCGCGGAGCATGGGGAAAACGCCTTCGTATAAACGATTTTGGCGGTAGCCGAGCACGGCATAATCTGCGCGGTATGCAGCGATTGCCGTCTGGGCCTGCTCGGGCGTCAGCCCGTAGAGCCGGGTATAGGAATCGTAAAGGGGAGGGCCGATAACGGCGCGCAAACGCTCATCGTCCGGCTCATCCAGGCCGACACTGCGCAAACCCAGCCGGAAACAGCGGAAAATTCCCTCCCGGGGGTCGGACAGTGTGCCGTCAAGATCGAACAGCACACAATTGTACTTTCGCATGGCTTTATACCTGCGGGTTCAGTGAATAGTTGGGGGCCTCTTTGGTGATGTAGATATCGTGTGGGTGGCTTTCTTTCAGGCCGGCGCCGGTAATGGTGACGAACCGGCCGCGCTGTTGCAGGGCGGGAATGTCGGGAGTGCCGCAGTAGCCCATGCCGGAGCGCAGGCCGCCCATAAGCTGGAAGATAGTGTCGCTGACATTGCCCTTATACGGCACGCGCCCCTCGACCCCTTCGGGGACGAATTTGGTGCTGCCCGATTGGAAGTAGCGGTCGCCCGAGCCTTTGTTCATGGCGGCCAGCGAACCCATACCGCGGTAAACTTTAAATTGGCGGCCCTGATAAATTTCGGTTTCGCCCGGGCTTTCCTCGCAACCGGCCAACAGGGAACCCAGCATGACGACGTCCGCGCCGGCGGCAATGGCTTTTACAATGTCGCCCGAATATTTAATGCCGCCGTCGGCAATCACGGGAATGTTGTGCTTTTGCGCTTCGCAGGCAGCATCGTATACGGCGGTGATTTGGGGCACGCCGATGCCCGACACCACACGCGTCGTACAGATGGAGCCGGGGCCGATGCCGACTTTGATGGTATCGGCGCCGGCGTCAATCAGCGCTTTGGCCGCTTCAGCGGTGGCGATGTTGCCGGCGATGACGGGGGTTTCGGGATAACGGGCCTTGACCTTCTTTAAGCAGTCCATGATATTTTTGGAATGCCCGTGCGCCGAGTCGAGCACCAGCGCATCCACGCCGGCTTCGATCAGCGCGGCGGCGCGGTCGAGCACGTCGGCGGTAACGCCGATGGCGGCCGCGCACAGCAGCCGGCCCTGCGAGTCGCGCGCGGTGTTGGGGTATTTGACGGCTTTTTCAATGTCTTTGATAGTAATAAGGCCTTTCAGCGCAAAATGTTCGTCGACGAGCGGCAGTTTTTCGATTTTATGCTTGGCCAGGATTTTTCGGGCCTCGGTCAGCGTGGTGCCGACAGGCGCGGTGATGAGGTTCCGGCTGGTCATGACCTCGCCGCACAGCCGGCTGTAATCCTCTTCAAACTTCAAATCGCGGTTGGTGAGTATGCCGACCAGTTTGCCGTTTTCGCAGATAGGAACGCCCGAAATCCTGTATTTGCCCATCAATTCATCCGCATCGCGGAGGGTATGCTGCGGCGAAAGGTAAAAGGGGCTGTGGATGACGCCGTTTTCCGAGCGCTTAACACGGTCGACGCTTTCAGCCTGCGCTTCAATCGGCATACTTTTGTGAATGACGCCGATGCCGCCTTCACGCGCGATGGCGATGGCCATGCGGGTTTCTGTAACCGTGTCCATCGCCGCGCTGATCAAGGGAATATTGAGCCGAATGCCCCGGGTCAGCCGGGTGCCAAGCTGAACTTTGTCCGGTGTGATGTCGCTTTCACCGGGAATCAGCAGAACATCGTCGAAGGTGATGCCCTTTTTCCCGAATTTTTCGTCAAAGTTTGTGTTAACCATCCAATCCCTCCGTCAATTTTTCAAACAACTTTTCAAACAGCAGACGCTTTTATATGTTTTAAACTATATTATAGCACCAACTGACAGAAAAACGCAATCATTTCCGGGTGGGTTTTTGCGGTTTTCGACTTCGGATAAAATAGAAGATGTATTGCTGGGCGATTCCGGCGGTTTCACCAAAAAGATGAGAAGGGAAACCGTCATCCCATAGGAAAGAGGCTTTTTTCATCCAGGTGTCAACCGGGAAAGCGTCCAGCTTTTGCAGGCCGAAAAGCAATACGCAGTCAGCCACCTTGCGCCCGACGCCGTCCAGCGTCATCAGCTGTTCGCGCGCGCTCTCAGAGGGCAGGGAGGAAAGGCCGTACAGGTCAAAACCATCCGCGACCTTTTGCGCTGCGGACAGCAGGTAAGCGGCGCGGTAGCCTGCGCGCACCGGCGCGAGGCTTTCCGGGCTTTGGCAGGCCAGCACTTCGGGGCGGGGAAAGGCAAACGCTGCGCCGTCCGGCGTTTCGATTTTATCGCCAAACAGGCGGCATAAAGTGTCGATCATAGAACGGATGCGGGGAATATTGCAGCACTGCGAGAGAATGAAAGAGCACAGTGCCTCCCACGGGTCCTGTGCCAGAATGCGCAGGCCGCGGCCAAACTCGACCGCCTGCCGCAAAAGCGGATCCCGGCACAATTGTCGCTCAATGCTTTGATAGTTGCGGTTTAAATCGAGGTACGGAAGCCAAATTGTTTCAAAGTCGCCGCGCGCAGCTTCCATAAAAAGCGAGTCGCCGCCGTTCCACAACCGAAGCCAACGGCCGTGGGCGACGCCGGCATAGCCGCCGCGCGGATGCGGTATAAAGCGGAAGCACTGCCCGCATTCGAATGTCTTTTCCGGTGAAAAGGCGCCGATATCCTGTATTTCCAAGCAATGGGGATGTTCCAAAATACGCAGAAAAACACATCCTTTCCTGCTTATCATACACGCTTTGTTCCATCTATGCAAATTTCCCTTGACCTTGACGCTTCAAGGTGCTGCCAGCACATTGCTTTTCAAAATGGATGATGATAAAATCAAAAAGGGTGATTGAAAGTGACAAAAAAACTGTTTTGCCAGGCGTTGTGGAAATTTATACTGGGCGCAGCTGTTACAGGAATGCTGATATTCCTGCCTGCCGGTACGTTGCATTATTGGAACGCGTGGCTGTTCATAGGGATTTTATTTGTTCCGATGTTTTGTGCTGGAATTGTCATGATGTTCAAAAGCCCGGAGCTGCTGAAAAAACGATTAAATGCCAAAGAGCAACAGACGGAGCAGAGCCTTGTGATAAAGCTCAGCGGTTTGATGTTTGTTGTTGGGTTTGCCGCAGCAGGGTTTAATTTCCGCTTTCAATGGGTGATATTGCCGGGCTGGGTTTCGTGGGCAGCGGCGGGCGTATTTTTGTTTGCTTATTTGCTTTACGCCGAGGTTTTAAGAGAGAATGCTTATTTGTCACGGACCATAGAGGTTCAGCAAGGCCAAAAGGTGATTGATACAGGGTTATATGGCATAGTTCGTCACCCCATGTACAGTGTGACGATTGTATTGTTCCTTTCTATGCCGCTGGTGCTCGGTTCGGTTTTCTCTTTTATTCTTTTTCTTCTCTATCCTGTTATCCTTGCAAAAAGAATCAGAAATGAGGAGAGCGTGCTGGAAAAAGGGCTGGAAGGGTACACCGAATATAAAAGGAGAGTGAAATATAAAATCATACCATTTATATGGTAACACAGAAGCCCTTTGATTCAGCAGAATAGAAGGAAAAAAGGGGGCGTATACAGGCAATTGACGGCCTCTTGGAATTATGATAATATACGTTTATGCGGATGTGATGGAATTGGTAGACATGCGAGATTTAGGTTCTCGTGCCGAAAGGCGTGTGGGTTCGAGCCCCTTCATCCGCACCAAACCCATATAATCCGAACCTTTTTCCGATAGGAGATGGGTTCGGATTATTGGTTTTCTTTGAGAGATTTGAGGATACCCATTCCAGAAACGGTGTAGTTAAGCAGCCGGAACCCAAACCGAAAGGGCCGAGCAACAAAAAATTAAGCAAACACGCAAAAGCGGAGTGGCAAAGGCCACTCCGCTTTTGCTGTATCAGGCGGCTCGGTCAATCGCGCTGTCATGTTGTCTTTCAACATCCTTCTGCCGTTTCCACTTCGAAAACTCCAGATAGATTTTCTCGTTCTCACAAAAGTCGAGAATGTCCGACAGATATACCGAGAGCTCTCCTCAACTGCGTACTGTGGGATGTCGGTATGGTTGAAGAGCTTTTTTCTTCTCCCCAAAGGCACGCATCTTTTTTGCTAAGAAAATAAAAGTGCAGACACAATTGGCCCCGCAGGGCTTATGGTGTCTGCACCGTATCTTATACGAGCAGCATAAAGGGGAAGGCAATGTCAAGGTTTTGGCCTGCGTGGGGAAACGCATAGAGAACAGTGCGCTGCTTCCTATGCGTTGTGAATATCAGTGGCTGCCGCCTCTGTTTAATGCCCCATCATCTGCGTTGTACCGAAAAAAGAATTGCGGCATTCCATTATTCTGTGTAGGGCTTATCCGTCTCCACAAATACGCCTTTTTCTGCGGATCAGCCCACATTGAAGCCAATAGCTTTACCCAGGTCGCGAAGCTTGTAGTAGGTATACGCTCCGCCGTTGCCGTCGGTCAGCACTATGGCCTCAAGGTTCGCTGTCGTTGACATTGGTGGTTGTATCTGCGACTTTGTAGGCGCGGTCGCCGGAGTATGGGGTTTTCATCTCAGAGCCGTTGGCGGTGTAGGGCTTGCCGGTCTCGATATTTACGGCGCTGTTCCAGCCAACCTCAAACTGGGCTTTGGAGCCTCTTAACACGCTGGCGATGTCACGCAGCTTGACGTCGTAGTTGGTGGGATTGCCGGCGGCATCTTTGAGGGCGTACATGTCGAAGCTAACGGCCTTGCCGTCCACAAGGACGCTCTGGGTGGATGCGTAGGCCAGGTCGGCGGAAGGCTAGGTGGGCGTCGCGAGCCGGGTCGGGGTTGCGGAGGTCTGGGTAGAGCCTTCAAAGCCGCCTTTGGCAATAATTATATACTCTGCCGGGGCCGGTGTAGGCGCCCTTGTGGGCCTCAAGCATAGAGTACCGGGAGGCAACAGCGCTGTCCATGCCCATACTCTGGTAAAGATATACGTGCATGAAAGCCGCGCCTTTGTCAAACTGCGCCGCCTCGACGTAAGGTTGAAGGGGCGTATTGCCTGCAAAATAGGGGTTGTTAAAGTTTTTCAGGGCATCGGGGTCGTAGGTCAGCTGTAGACCGATTTGCTTCGGGGCAGGGGGATGACAGGATTCCCTTTCCGCTCAAAAAGGCATAGGGGAGTTGGGAGTTATTCGCACCGTAAGCGCTTATCAGTCCGCTGCCGTAGCGGTTATCTTCGCCAAAGGGATCGCCGTTCGAGAACGCAGGCACGCCGTCAGGCAATACCACATTCCCGTTTATATCATAAACGCGGTAGAGCGTATCTCCGTCTTTGTCCATACTGTTCTATTCGGGCGGCAATCAGGCCGTCATCGCTGATATTTCCCACGCCGGAAATATAAAGCGGAGCCGCGGCTGTCAACAAAATTGATGAGGGTCTTGCTGCCCGAGGGGTAGCCATGAGAATCCATCACGGCTTCACTTTTGTACACGAGCAAAAGCCCATCGGACAAAATGTCACCGTAAGACTCGATAAAGGGCTTGTATCCCTCGGGGAGCCAGACGGGATTGACGGTGACATACACGCCGTCATTCTGGGATGCGTCGGGAATATTCGGCACCGGATAGCCTGCTGCAACCGCTGATGCCACAGGCAGCAGAGAGAGGCATGTGATCAGAGCCAGCGCCATTGATAACAATTTCTTTTTCACAAGCTTTTATTGCGTCATGGTACAACAAAACAGCATAGCCGGAGCTATGTTCGTTTAATGATGACACAGATCATCGCGCTTGTCAACTCGTCAACCTGACTCTTCCTCTGCATTATAGAACAACCGTTATGCCGCACAACGCCTGTAAAAAATATGGAGAAAAGGTACTATCTCTAACCGGAGACACTCCCTGTGCATGGGAAATGCCCGGTTTTTTGCAGAGATTTATTTCATCAGCTCATCGGTTAACCGCATGATTTCCGGAGCCAGCTTATCCCGCTGTCTTTTTGTCATACGGATATACAGCGGATAGGCGGCGCAAATGCCAATGATGCCGACAACGCCAATCACGACGCCGGGAGCAAAAAGGTTTTCGCCCCATACCATTGTACAGCACATTCCAAAACCCATTACCAATGTGCTGACGACGCCGACAACCAAGGACGCTGTTAAACCG
>CANEGK010000058.1 GCA_947427035.1 uncultured Clostridium sp. | reverse complement strand
CGGCACAAAAAATATGTACATGTAACTAATTCAACACATTTATAATTTGAATAGGGACATTATAGCATTTACTAAATACAAATTCAATGTATACGGAAATAAAGATATAAGGAGTGGGAAGGATTCCGCCGTAGTCGGCATTGTAGGAAAATCCAAAAGTTTAGATTTTCCCACAATGCTTATCTTTTGGTCTTTGGTTCGGAATAGTGTAGTGCTGGCGGTCTATCTCTTGTTTTCGGTTGCTTGCTTCCTTACCGTACATGAGCATTCAATATAGTTTTCCAACAGCTGCTTGTAAGTGAGGACGCCCTGCTTGCGTTCCAAAATGAGCTGCTCCAGAACAGAAGACATTTTTTCGTAGTATTTGGGGTTGAGCACGATTTTCTCAACCACCTTTTTGCGGATGTTATTCTCAATCGCCTCAGCCGCGCTTTCTTGTTCGACAGGCTTTGCGCCATTACCTTCGATTTTTTCACGCTGCGCCAAGACAAAATCCAGCAGGGTGAAATCATCAAACTCACCAATCACCTTGGCATCCTCGGCAACTATATAGTTGTCAATCAGGTAACGCATACCGGGCTCATATGCCTTCAAGTCAATAAAGTCACCGCTGGATCGGCCAATTGTAGCTTTCAGCGCCACATAGAAATTGACCTTTTTGTCATGATGCTCCTGCTGGCTTTCAGTATATCCAAGTTCACTAAGCATAGGTTTCACTTCGGCATAGGCACGAATCAGGGAATTGACTAACCGATACAGGCGTTCCCGGATTCTGGCGAAGGCTTCATCGTTATCCACATCAATGCCGTTTTCTCCGCAGAAATAATGCAGATAGTTGATTTCTTCTCTGGGATGTTCCACCCCGTCACAAAGCTCATCCAGCTCGTCCAGAATCTTTTCAAAGCGCTTCTGTGCCTCGGCCTTTCTGTCTTTTAGGAGTCCATCCACATCCTCATCGGCATATGCCTCAAAGGCTCCGGAAGTGTACTTTTCCATAGCAGAGGACAAATCTCCAAACAGCTGCTTGTAATCAACGATATAACCGAAATCTTTATCTTCACCATCCAGTCGATTGACACGGCAAATGGCCTGGAACAGGCCGTGGTCATGCATGGATTTGTCTATGTACAGATATGTGCAGGGAGGTGCATCAAAGCCGGTCAGCAGTTTGTCTACCACGATCAGCAGCTTCATATTGTTTGGCTCATCTACAAACTTCCTCTTTGCTGCCGCTTCAAATTCCTCCAGTTTTTTTACAATACTGTTTTTATCAGTAGTATCCGGGTCGATGCCGATCATCTGCAAATAGATGCGGTATTTTTCAAAGGCAGCGGTTTCTTCATCATCGCTGACAGTTTCCGTGCGGAGGTCACCCGAATTGGGTTCATAGGAGGAAATAACAGCGCACTTCTTAAAGTTCTTCTGCTGAAACAGTTCGTAATACTTACAGGCAGTCAAAATGTCATCGGCCACCAGAATTGCGTTGCCGCTGCCGTCAGCTAAACGGGCCTTGGTTTCAAAATCGAATATGATATCACAAACAATCTTCTCCAGCCGGGAACGGGAGCTATACACAGTCTGCATATTGCCCCAGACCTGCTTCAGCCTTGCCTTTGCCCTTGGCATCAGACCACGGGTCTTGGCATCAAACCATGCATCGATTTTTGCCTGAGACATGATTTCCTGGGGGATGTCCCTGTACTCATAACGCAGGTCAAGGACAACGCCATCTGCCACACCTTCATCGAATTTATAGGTATGGATATACCTACCGAACACCTCAATGCTGGTAGCCTTATCTGCCTTCAGCAGTGGAGTACCTGTGAAGCCCACAAAAATGGCATTGGGCATAATGGTTTTCATAGCCAGGTGCAGCTTGCCGGACTGTGTGCGGTGGCACTCATCTACAAAAACATAGATGTCATCTTTTGCGCTGAAATTGGCGGGAAGCGATGCCTTCAGTTCCTCAATGTACTTATCGTAATCCTTTTCAGTGGCTTCGCCGCCACGTTTACTGAATTTATGAATCAGAGAGCAGAGTAACCTGTCCTCGTGGGAGTTCAGTCGAGCCAGCAGGTCCGCGCCGCTCTTGGTGCGGATGATGGTTTCATTGACGCCCTTGAAGTTTTTCTCGATCTGCTCGTCCAGCTCATCCCGGTCTGTCACAACGAGGACGCGGGCAGTCGGGATATTTTCCAGCAGCCACTTGGACAGCCAAATCATCGTCAGGGACTTTCCGCTGCCCTGAGTGTGCCAGATAATACCACCCTTGCCAGTTGCCAGCCGTTTCTGCGCTCTCATAATGGCATAATATTGGTTATATCGGCAGACTTTTTTCTGACCCTTATCAAAAATGAGGAAATTGTGGATAAGGTTTAGAAACCGAGCCTTATAGAACATGGCATACAGCGCACGGTCCAGCTTGTTGGGGATGGTCTCGCAAATTTCCTCAATTTTGACGTCCATATCGCTGCGCTCTTCCGGATATTCGGTAAAACCGTCTTTTTTCCATTCCAGATAATACTTCGCTTTGGTTCGGATAGTGCCGTAGCGCAGACCTTCGCTGTCATTGCCGGCCATGCAAAACTGCACGGTGGTAAAGAATGACTGAATAAACATCTCCCGCTGGTTGGTCAGATTCTGCCGGATGCCATTGGACACGGAAACAGTGCTTTTCTTCAGTTCAATGACTGCCACCGCAATGCCGTTCAGATAAATCACCAGATCCGGCCGCTTTTCGTTGTTGGTAACCACAGTAACCTCTTCGGCAATTTCAAAGAGGTTTTCGCCGGGCGCTTCCCAATCAATGAAATATACCGTAGTTTCATTTTCGTCAGCGTTTTCTTTGATTTTCGCCCCGTATTTCAAAAGCTGATAGACGGCGCGGTTCGCCGCATATAGGCCATCTTGCAGGTTGTCGGCAACCTTGACCAGCTCCTCCACCGCGCGAGTTGCAACCGCAGGGGAATAGCCATGGTCGGTGAGCCAGCCAATCAGCTTTTCTTCATCAATATTGCGATTTGTCTGATTTTTCAAGTTGCCGATGTAGGTGTAACGCAGTTTGGTCTGAAAGAATTCGATGACTCGCTTCTGCGTTACAGCTTCAGGTTTGCCTACACGATCCATTACTATTCCTCCTATCCATCTGTGTCTAAGTATTATTCGGCACAGCAAGTTGCCGGCAAGTTAAAGCACGCCCAGATAGGGATGTACTTCATATATCTCGGTGCGGTTGTGGAGTCGAGAGGTTTGATATATCCGGCCACAACAGCATCTCGGATTAGCGGGAGGCCGTTCCGAAGGATAGGGTAATTACATCCCATCAAACGGTCAAGCGTCTTTATTGCGGGTCATCAATAAAGGTTAAGTACTGCCATCCAAGGCGAGTTAAACTATACGATTCGGAACGGGTAATTCTTTTCAGCTTTGGTGCTTTAACTTCCTTGGGCTTTTTAGAATAGAGCTGCTTAATAAGTTCAGTGATGGTTTTCCCAAGTACATCAAGATTCTCATCCCGATTCGCTTCATTTTTACTATCAAGCATACCTAATCTACATAGTTTTTCTCTGATGAAATTGTACTGAGATTCATCGATGTTTTCTTCCCTCATAACATCCATGAAATTTTCACGATTTTCTTCGTCTGCTCCATACAAAGGACGATATAGCCTAAGAATTCGAATATCTAATTCATTCATTTGAGAAAGAGTGTGGAAAAAGGTGAATACCACATCATCATTTGGGTTTTCGGGGCCCATCAAATTGATATATCCATTTATATTATCTTGTACCTTCTGTTCTTGGTTTTCAGCAATAATATTATCGAATAACACATCTCGATACGGGCCATCAATAAACTTCTGGCGCACCTCTGGTTCAAGCTGATTCAGCCGTTGCTCAATAATGCCTTGTTTTTGCACAACAGCGTTTAACATTTTTACCATGTTTCTTTCAAACCGCTTTTGTTGAAAAGACAGCGTTACGCCTAAAAGAGAAGGAGCAACAGCTCCAAGAAGTCCACTGGTTAGCGTTTTAACAACTGTGCCAACAGCCTCATTCTCAATTATTCCAGCGGCGGCAATACCAAGCTCCGGGAGATTATCAAGGATCGTAGCTGTTCCAACTTCTAACATAGCTCCTCCAAGGTCTTGTGCTGTTTCTTTTGCCTCCACGAATCTATCTTTTTCTTTCATTGTTTATTCACTCCTTACAGCAATCGAATACGCCCGGTAAGCAATTCACTCATCATGCCAGATCTAATATTCTGCAATTTTAGCAGATTTAGTGTCAGTTTGTTGATTTCTCGATCCATATCATCCAGTACATCGGCAATGGCGTTCTGCTCAGTAATCTCTAAGGGAGCATAAAGCGAATATTCTAAAAATGTCGCAGGGGTGATTCGTTTCTGGCTATTTGATGTTCCGGTAGAAACTCCGATAAAATATGCTGTAACTTCCTCGGTCCCTAAAACGTGCGCCAAAAAGCGTAGGCTGATTGCATCTGAGCAATACGGTAAAAATTCTGATGAACATATGGCATTTTTCTCTGTTGCACAAACAAGCCATATTCGCTTTTGTCGAACATTCAGTTTATTGAATAGCAGAACATTTCCAGAAATTGCAGTTCGATTGCTATGCATATCCGCCCCAGCAACTCGGTTCGGCTTTTTTCCGTCATCAAACGCTGGCATACTATATTCTGAAAACATACTAAGGGGCATAACCTGGGGATTGATGCTTTCCCTGAGCAAATAACCGTTTTCCCCAATCTCCACATTATCCCATTCACCATCAAATCCCGGTAATCTCCGCTTTCCTGTCAGTAGCTCCTGCATAGCGCCCTGCTTGATAGCCTTTTTCTTTGCAATCAGCTTTTGCAGATTGGTGATTAGAGCATCAATATCGGAGAGGGCTGCCGCTATTCTACATTGTTCCTCATATTCTGGCATCGCAATCACTATGCTCTGTATCGCAGGAACAGAAATGTGAACAATAGCATCACCTTGGGCCAGTTGTGCCCGCTGTTGTATCACATCGGCAGTATTTAGAATATAGCCCAAGAAAATGGGGTCGGTTTTTAGCGTAGGTGATAATACGATAATATCACTACCTGCATATACTTCTTTTTCATCGGCGATAGCAACACATTTCGCAATTTCTTCCTTGGTTTCCCCCGAACAGGCAAATAGGATATCTCCGTACTTTACCCGCAACGCTCGCTGTGCTACTTCCCCCGATATGTGTGATTTATATTGACGAACATAATTGTGGTGTGTAGTATAGATTTCACCGTATCGGACAGCTGGGATACTCCCAGTACTCGACTCATCTCTGCTGATACCTGATCCTTTTTTGAAGGGGCCAATATCTCTTAGGTGGTACTCTTTCCACTCTGTGTTCACCATACAAATCCCATCCTTTCCAGATGAGATTTTACCTTTGCCTCATAATCTGCCACTGAATCAGACAGTTCCGGCAGGGTGTCCTCATAGCGTTCTGCCAACTCTATGACCCGATCAGTGATGTTATGGGAAATCGCCACATAGAGTGCATCAATGCCGTCATAGATGGAATAGTACCATTTTTTGTTGACCAGTAGTTCCTTGATCTCCTCCACCGTCAGAACCGCATACTTTTCTTTCAGCTTTTCGTCCAAGGCGGCTTTCAGTGCCTTGACCAGCTTGCTTTGCTCATCGTTTTTGGTCATAAGGGACTGCAGTGTCATCAGCTGCTCGTAATCCTCCGCATACATTTCCGGCACGGGCGTTGTGGCGCGGAGCTCTGCCATTCGGGCCTTAATACTGCTGGCGTTCACATTGCTCTTGTTATTATTTGCAGACTGACAAATGGGATGCTTTGCCAAATACGCATCCAGTTCCTTCTTTTTCATAGGCAGCGCACTCAATAGCGCAGCTAATTCGGACAGTTCCTTGGACTGGATTTTACTGCGAATATTATCGATAGCGGCTTTTAGTGCCTTAACAGACACCTTGCTCTTTTCATCCATCAATTCCGCAATGGCAGAACCCTCCTCGGCGCTCTCCAACATTTCATCGATTTGAGCCTGGGTATCCGCAACAATAACTTCGGCAGCGTCTATAGCTTTTGTTTCTTCGGAGAAATATGCTTCGATCATAATCCCTTTGGGAATCAGTTTGCCATCCCAGCTTTTTACCTTATCTGTGACCTCGATAATGGTTTCGTCTCCTTCTTTGCGAGTTTTAACTACATATTCATAGCTCAGATCTCGTCCGGCTTCATAGCCATCGTGGATCACCACATACACATCATCAGACATGACTTCCAGCCAATATGCCAAAAGCACCTGGTATACATCATATTTATCGATTAACTCCACGCCTTCAAACTGGGTCAGAATGCGCTCTGCCAACCGGGCAATGAGTTCCTTGGCTTCCACATAGGCGTTGATATTCCGCAGTTCGCCGTCCACCGCATCACGCCATTGCATAAAGGCGCTGTCCAACTTGTCGGCATAGGCAGAGAACTCCACGTCATCGTGAATAACGTTGTGAATATCATCCTTTGGAACATTTAACTGGTAGAAGCCATCTCGCAGAACGGAAAACAACTTGTCCTTCAAATGGGGGAAGATAGTCCAATAACGGTTCATGCCATCCACATCGTAGGCGGGGATACCGCCCTTCAAATGGGCTTCGATACTCTGCAAATCCTCGGCAATACCGGATCCGATATAGCGGGAAATATTCAGATTATAGTCGTTCTTCCCAGTAATCTCGCTCATGGGAACGAAACGGGCGTAATGGGGGTCGGTTGTGATTTGCTCGTTAAATGTGGTGACGATTTTATAAATGTCCCGTTCCCGCAGGCGATTCTTATTGCCATCTTTTACGAAGTCACGGCTGGCGTCGATCATAAAAATTCCAGTGCGCTCGTCCGCATATTCCTTATCAATGATTATAATACAAGCAGGGATACCAGTGCCGTAGAACAGATTTGCAGGCAGGCCGATGATGCCCTTGATGTACCCAGTCTTGATCAGCGCCTTTCGGATTTCACCTTCAGCGTTGCCGCGGAACAGAACACCATGGGGCAAAATAACAGCAGCTTTACCGGTTCTCTTCAAAGATTTTAGAATATGCATCAGCCACGCATAGTCGCCATTTTTCTCGGGCGGCCTCTCACCATAGCCATCAAAGCGGCCATATTCTTTCACGCCGTCCGTCCAGTTCTTGATAGAAAATGGAGGGTTGGCCACGATGTAATCAAAGCGGCGCAAGACGGTCTCATCAGAGCCATCCTCAAAGAACTGAGGGTCAGAGAATGTGTTACCAGATACGATGATAGCCGTTGCCCAATCGTGCAGCACGGCGTTCATTTTTGCAAGACCTGCCGTAGTTGTATCCTTTTCCTGACCATAGCCGGACAATGCGATGGGGGCCTCGTTCAAGGCTCGGATGAGGAGCGAACCAGAGCCGCAGGTAGGGTCATAAATGGTTGCTTCCGGTCTGGTCTCATGGGAAATGCCAATCACTTTTGCCAGAATACGGGACACTTCTGCTGGGGTATAGAACTGTCCCTTGCTCTTGCCGCTTTCAGTGGCAAATTTCCGCATCAAGTATTCATAGGCATCGCCAATCAGGTCATCGCCCTCGGCACGATTCTTGGAAAAATCCAGTTCAGGGCGGCGAAATATCTCAATCAGCTTGCTCAGCTTCTTGACCATTTCCTCGCCCTTACCCAGCTTATCCGGGTCATTAAAGGACACCTTGTCAATAACACCGCGTAGATTGTTGGCTTCGGCCAGCTTTGCAATAACTTTATTGATGCCCTCGCCAATGTTCTTTTTGCCGATCAGCTTGACCATATCATCAAAACTGCCACCCTCTGGCACTTCGATGTCGGCATAGTCTTCACCTGTAAACTTGTCAGAAACATACTTCACAAACAGAAGGGTAAGAATGTAGTCCTTGTATTGGGAGGCATCCATGCCACCTCTTAAAGCATCGCAGCTCGCCCACAGGGAACTGTATAATTCGCTCTTTTTAACAGCCATGTTTTTACCCCTATCTACAGATCATTTTTGATCCGGAACAAACTCCAGAATATCGTTCGGTGTACACGCCATAGCAACACAAATACTCTCGACCTTGTCCAAGGCAATATACTGACCGTTTTTTAACTTGGTGATGATGTTTGCGGAAATGTTTGCATCGCGCATTAACTGTGCATTTGAAATATCCTTTTCAATCATCATGTGCAACAACCGCTTATAACTCACAGCCATGCCGATACCTCCCAAATTATAGATGATTGATTATATCACAGTTTCGTGAAATATTCAACATTTCAATGTTCATTTTCCAAGAAAAATGGGATGTATTGTTTACACAATAATTTTATTGCACTTCAGCAGACTCAATAATGGAGTAATTTTGTAGACTCTTTCATAATTTCATCGTTGCATACTGGTAATACCTCTCCGACCTGTCGGCACTACAGGAAAGGGTTCGTGAGTTGTTCCAGAATGTAGCCACTATAAGCGGTTTTGCAAAGGCTTGACACTGCCCATCCCCTATGCTAAAATAAACTTACATAAAATACAGTGCAGACACCATAAGCCCTGCGGGGCGGATTGTGTCTGCACTTTTATTTTTCAGCAGAAAGGGGGCGTGCCTTTGGGGAGAAGAAAGAAACTCATCAACCACACCGACATCCCGCAGTACGAAATTGAGAAGATTGCGCGGTGTATCCTGCCGGACATTCTCGCCTACTATGACAGCGCAGCGGGTCAGAGGGAGTTTGCCGAATGGAAAGCGCAGCGGGAACAGACTCAGACACAAGACAACGATACTTAAAATATTTCGGGTAACGGCCATGACCGTTGCCCTCTACATAGAAACAAGTGGTGGGGATCATTTTGACCCCCACCACTTGCTATGTCTAATTCTCAAACGGTTTATACTCTGTGACAGCTTTCAGGTATCGTTCTGGATCACCGTTCAGAATCAAGTCGGCATACTCCAGAGGCGCGTTGTAGATGAGGTAGTCTAATTCTGACCGCTCGTACAGGTTGTCGGCAACTTCATTTTCAACGGCGATGCAGTCGATGGAGATCATGCTCCCGTCAGAAAACCGTAATTCCACGCAGGCGGTATCCATATTGAACTCGCAGCTGATAAGTTTCTTCATGCCTGTTTCCCCCTCGCTTTTTTGGGCTTTCTCGGCCCCCTTGGTTTGGACTCAGGCCGCTTGACCACACCGTTTCTGAAATGGGTATCCTCAAACCTCTCAAAATAAACAAATAATCCGAACCCATCTCCCACAGGGAAGATTTGGTTCGGATTATCTGGGTTTGGTGCGGTCACCGGGACTTGAACCCGGACGGTTGCCCATACGCCCCTCAAACGTACGCGTCTGCCTGTTCCGCCATGACCGCACAAAACGCCGCAAAACAGACGGCTCTATTATATTAGCACATCATGCGACGCTTTGCAAGAGGGAGTGCGGAAAAAATTCAATTTGTTTATTGCCCGAAAATCTCGCGGGCGCGGCGCATCCGGTCGACGACCGGCACATGGAAGGGACAGTTTCTCTCACAGCTGCGGCATTCGATACAATCGCCAGCGTGGGCGCTCAGCGCGCTGTAGTGCCCGGCCGCTGTCGCAGGCGCCTTGCCGTCGCTAAGCAGCGCTATGTCCAGATATTTGCCCACTGCCGCAATGTCGATTTGTGACGGGCAGGGCAGGCAGTGGTTGCAGTACATGCACCGGCCTTCCATGGAAAAGAGCGGGGCTTTGCTCAAAACAGCGGAATAGTCGCGTTCCGCTTCGGTGCAGCTTTCATATGCAACGGCAGCGTCGACCTCTTCCGGCGTGCGGCAGCCGACCAGAACACTGCCGACTGCCGGCCGCGTCAGCGCGTAATGAATACATTGCGCCGGCGTCAGCGCCCGGCCGAAGGGCGAGGTTTTGTCCGACAGCAGAGCGCCGGCAGCCAGCGGCTTCATAACGGTGATGCCGACCCCGCGCGCAGCGCACGTCTGGTACAAAAGCGCACGGGCCGGCTCCATGCCGTGCAAATCGCCGCTGCGATAGCTGTCGGCCGCAAACAGGCTGTCAAGCGCAGCGTCCCCCGGCATAACATCGTACGCAGGGTTGATGCTGAACATCAAAACGTCCAGCAGCCCGGTCTCGACCGCTTTGCGGGCGACAACCGGGTTGTGCGAGCTCATGCCCAGAGCGCGGATGACTCCCTTTTCACGCAACTCAAGCGCATAGCGCAAAACATCGCCGCCGAAGACCCGGTCAAAATCATCCTGCTCGTCGATATAATGCAGCATTCCGATGTCAACATAATCGGTACCCAGCCGGGTGAGAAAATCTTCAAAAAAGACGCGGCACTGTTCGGCGTCACGGGTGCGGGTGTACTGTCCGTTCAGCCACGCGGCGCCGATATGTCCCTGCAAAACCGCCTGATCGCGGCGGCTCTCCAGCGCGCGGCCGATATTAGAACGCACCTGCGGTTCGGACATAAAGATGTCAATGATATTGACGCCCAACGCCAGCGCGCGGTCGACGACGGCGAAAACCTGCTCGGGCGAAAGCCCTTCCAGATGCTCGGCGCCCAGCCCGACCTCGCTGACGCGCAGTCCGCATTTGCCCAGCGTACGGTAATTCATGGAAAACATCTCCTTTTTGCTTTCAGTATAACATACCTGTAGACAAAAACAAAGCTTTCGGCCACATCGGGCCGTATGAGAGTTTGGCAGTCCTGCGGTTGTGGCCGGCGCACCCTCTTCCGCCTGGAAAAAGGGGCGGTTTTTATCCTCAAGAGGTTGTTGATATATTTCTCCTATAAATCAAATTTTGCCGGCGGCCCTATTGGCTTTCGTCATATTTGCTGTATAATGTTAATTGGGATCGTTCGGCATTTTTAATTTGCTTCAGCGAAAGGACGGGTTTCTTTGACCATTGCTCTGTCAGACTTTCTGGCGCAGCTGGCGACCAATCCGGCGCTGTGCATCACCGTTGTACTGACGCTCGGCGTCATTCTGGTCAACGGCTGGACCGATGCGCCCAACGCCATCGCCACCTGCGTTTCCACACGCGCCATCGGCGTGCGCGCCGCCATCACAATGGCGGCAGTCTTTAATTTCCTGGGCGTTCTGATCATGACGATGGTCAACGCCAGTGTCGCTTCGACCATTTACCACATGGTCGATTTCGGCGGCGATGCCGGCGACGCGCTCGTCGCGCTGTGCGCCGCTCTTTTCTCCATCGTCGTGTGGTCGACGACGGCGTGGCGTTTCGGCATTCCCACCAGCGAAAGCCATGCACTCATCGCCGGGCTGTCGGGCGCGGCCATTGCGCTTCACGGCGGGCTGTCGGGCGTCAACGGCAGCGAATGGCTCAAGGTCATTTACGGGCTGGTGCTTTCGACGGCCCTGGGCTTTGGCGCCGGCTGGCTGGTCACCCGTCTGGTTGAATGGCTGTGCCGCGGCGCCGACCGGCGGCGGGCCACCCATTTCTTTGGAAAGGCACAGGTGGCGAGCGGCGCGGCCATGGCCTTCATGCACGGCGCACAGGACGGGCAGAAGTTTATGGGCGTTTTCACGCTCGGCATTTTTCTGGCCAACGGACAAAGCCACACAGGCAATTTCATTATACCGATCTGGCTGATGGTGCTGTGCAGCGCTGTCATGGCGCTGGGGACTTCCATCGGCGGCTACCGCATCATCAAATCGGTCGGCATGGATATGGTCAAGCTGGAAAAATACCAGGGCTTCACAGCTGACACAGCGGCTGCGGCCTGCCTGCTTTTATCGTCTCTGACAGGCGTTCCCGTTTCAACGACCCATACAAAAACGGCCGCTATTATGGGCGTCGGCGCGTCGCGCCGGCTGTCGGCCGTCAATTGGGGCGTCGTCCGCGAAATGATCCTGACCTGGGTGATGACCTTTCCGGGCTGCGGTCTGATTGGTTTTTGTATGGCAAAACTGTTTATGTGGATTTTTTAAGGAGGATTACCGATGGCACGCAAAAAAGAAAACGATTACTTCGCGATGTTCTCCGAAGGGGTATCCTGCTCCTGCCGCGCGGCCGATATGCTCGGCCGGGTTCTCGCCGATTATTCGCCCGCCCAGCTCGAACAGCATATTGAGGCCATGCACGAAATCGAACACGCCGGCGACAGCGTCCGTCATGTGCTGACGCGCCACCTGCTCAAAGAATTCATCACACCCATTGAGCGCGAAGATATCATGCAGCTGGCCACGTCCATCGACGATTTGACGGATGCCATTGAAGATGTTCTGCTGCGGCTTTACATGTTCAACATTCAAACCATACGCAGTGACGCCGTCGAGTTTGTCGAGGTCATCGCGCGCTGCTGCGCCGCGTTGAAAGATGCCGTCGATGAGTTCCGTGATTTCCGCAAATCGGAGACGCTGCGCGACAAAATCATTGAAATCAACCGATTGGAAGAGGACGGCGACGCCCTGTATACCGCGGCCATGCATCGCCTGTACGCCGAGGAAAAGGATGCTGTCAGCGTCGTCGCGTGGACAACCCTGTACGACCGGCTGGAAAAATGTTGTGACCGCTGCGAGGATATCGCCGACGCCATTGAAAGCGTCGTGCTGAAAAACAGCTGACATACACACAATTTTTTGCCTGAAAATGCGCCGTATAAAAAAACCAAAAAAATTGCAAAAAAGCCTTGACAAATAGGGGGAGAGCGGATATAATGATTCTTGCACTTGCGGATGTGGCGGAATCGGCAGACGCGCATGGTTCAGGTCCATGTGAGGGCAACTTCATGGGGGTTCAAGTCCCTTCATCCGCACCATAATAAGATGGCGGCATGAAATCAAGCATTCTTTTTTTGAATGTCTGGGTTTCATGCCGCTGTTTGTTGTACGGAATTTTACTTTCCGGCCCAATGTGATATTTTCTGCCAAGTAAATTTTTACTGCCCTCTATAAGTATAAAAAGAGAAGGCTCTGATTCTTCAAAGCGGCTACTTGGAAATTGAGCTGTTCGTACACCTTTTTACTGCTGTGCGGCAGTTTTGTGCCGGTTCAGCTTACGGATTTTCCCAACGTATAAGCGGCAGATATTTCAGGCTTTCCCGCAATATCTTCAATGCCGCCGTTTCCGCCGGCGAGAATCTGGCCTAGGTTTTTCCACTTCAAATGCTCCATCAGATGGTTGTAGTAGAGAACGACATCTTCAAAATCGTGCCCTTCGGCGGCCATCAGCAGGGCAGAAGCCCGGCCATGCCCCCGAAGAAGGTTCCCATCCCCTTCTTCCAGAGCAAACAGGCGGTCGACAGCAGTTCTGAGCTGGCCGCTCATATTCCAGTAATAGAGCGGGCTGGCAAGCACAATCACGTCGCACTCCCGCACCGCCGGATAGATTTTGTCCATGTCGTCCCGCTGGACGCAGGGGCATTCTTTGCTGCTGTGGCCGCCGAAACACCCTTTACAGCCATGGATATTCATGCCGCCCAGAAAAAATTCTGTTACGGTATGGCCGGCGCTCTCCGCACCCTCGGTAAAGGCGTTGACCAGCGCGGAAGTGTTGCCCTTTCTGCGGGGGCTGCCGTTGAGAATGACAATTTTTTTAGGCATGGTTTTTTATCCTCCCTTAAAACTTCTCGGCCAGGGCCGCCGCCTGTTTGCAGCCGTCTGTCTTTCCAATATCGCCGGCATTCAACACGCCCGGAATCAGCACCTCGCCGACCATTTTCCACTTCATCAGCGCGGCAGAACGTTCCATAGGAATACGCACACCGTCGAATACAGACAGATCATCTTCTTCACAGCAGGCGATGACGGCGCATTCCTTGCCCGCGATATCCTTACCGCCTACCACAAAGGAGAACAGACGGTCAATGACGCCCTTGATCTGGGCGGGAATGGAATACCAGTACACAGGCATGGAAAATACCACAGCATCAGCTTCCAGGATAGCAGGGGCAATCGCGTTGAAGTCATCGTCAAAGGAGCAGGCTTTTCCGGTTTTGAAGCAGGTCTCACAGGCCCGGCAGCCGCCTACGTTTTTCAAAGCAGCGTCAAAACGGGTGACAGTATGTCCCTTGGCCTCTGCCGTCTGGATAAATGCGTCTGTCATGGCAAAGCTGTTGCCTTTTTTGCGGGGACTGCCGGTGATAACAACGATCTTTTTATGCATGTAAAATACCTCCTATCTTTGCGGGCTTGACTTTGTCTGCACCCGATAGTATGATTGTATCAAGAATTGAATGAAAAGCAAGTACGCACATAAAGGTGCAATACTTACCTAAAGGGAAGTGTATAGCGTATTATGAATGAACGCTGCATCTCGCAGGAATGCCTCAGCGACACGGGCTTCAGCTATACCCTGTCTTTGATCAACGGAAAATATAAAATGACCATTCTCTATACTTTAATGGAGTTTAAGGTCGTGCGCTTCAACGAGATGAAGAAATATATCAAAAATATTTCCTATAAAACCCTGAGCTCGGCACTGAAAGAGCTGGAGGCTGACCAATTGGTGCACCGGGAAGAATATCCTCAGATTCCGCCTAAAGTGGAGTACAGCCTGACGGAGCGGGGAAAATCCCTCATGCCGGTTTTGGATGGAATGTGTGAATGGGGGGAACGAAACAGGCTCTGACCGGTTTTGGTTTTATAGACCTGCCGTGGGAAAATTGTTTTTCCGGCTCGGTTATGCCTTTACATTTGGGATAAGAGGCAATATAATTTTCTATCTTGGCCCTG
>CANEGK010000057.1 GCA_947427035.1 uncultured Clostridium sp. | reverse complement strand
GCCCAGCGGTTTTATATGCGTAAAAGTTCGTCAACGGGGGAGCCGCGAGGGGGCACGACCCGGGCGGAGCCGCCACAGCCGGCCCCCTCGCGTCGTTTTTTGGTACTTTTTGTCGACACAAAAAGTACGAAACCCTCTTCTTCCCCGTAAGGGGGAACAAATCTAAAACCCTTTTGGTTCTTTAAAAAAGAACTCTCTACTCCAAAAACTGTACATCCTCCGGCCCGCCCTGCCAGGTGACGATCAAAAGGCCGCGTTCCACCTCCACGCGGGCGGGGATGCCGAGAAATTCATTACTGACGCCAAGGGGGAACCGGCAGCTGAGCGTCGCATTGTCGAGCGGGTATTTAAGCCCGCGCAGAAAAACGCCCGACGCGCTGTCGCCGTGACAAAACACCGAAAGAAAACCCCGGCAGCTCTCCCGGAAGGCCATAGCGCCGTTTTCCAGCGCGGCGACAACCCGGCCGCCGCCTACCAGCATTCCGCGCGCCCCCTGCGTGCACAACCATGCAAGCGACTGGATATTGGCCAGCGTGTGGTCAAGCCGTGCGCCGCCCAGCCCGCCGAAAAGCGCAAAAGAGCGATATCCGCGTTCAAGACCGGTTTTCAGGGCCAGGCCCATGTCGGTGTCGTCTTTGCGGGTGGGGTGACGCAGCACGCAGGGGTGGTCGGGCACCGCGTCCAGCGAATCAAAATCGCCGAGTACGATATCGGGCACAACGCCCAGGCGGGTCAGATGGGCATACCCGCCGTCGGCTGCAATGACCAGGTCGCCTGCGGCAGGAGAGAAATACGCGCCGTCAAAGTCCCCGGCGCCGACGATAAAACAGCAGGGCCTGTCCATTACTTTTTCAAAAGGTCGCGGATTTCGGTCAGCAGCTCAACCTGCGGGTCGACGGGTGCGGGCGCTTCTGCTGCGGCCTCGGCCTCTTTTTTGCGGTGGAGCCGGTTGAGAACCTTGATCATGCAGAATACGGCCAGGGCGATGATGAGAAAATCAATGGTCTTCTGAATAAAGCTGCCGTAATACAGGGCGACCTCGGCCACGTCGCCGACGGCGGGCGACAGCACGATTTTGAGGTCGGAAAAGTTGAGCCCGCCCAAAAGCATTCCGACCGCCGGCATGATAAGGTCGTTGACCAGCGAATTGACAATGTTGGTAAAGGCGCTGCCCATGATGATGCCGACTGCCATGTCCATGACGTTTCCGCGCGAAATAAACTGCTTGAACTCGGACAGGAATTTACTCTTTTTTTTCATCTCTTTTTCTCCTTTCAGCGCCCCGGCTTACAGGGGGCTTTGGCTGATTTTTGCAAACCGGCGGGGGTATTTGGGCGGCGTGCCGCCGGTTTTTTCAATGCATACGACGCATTTCTGCCCTTCGACACCTGGCAGGGTATAAGGGTGCAGCCGCCGAAGCGTGCCGCCCAGCGTTTTAATGGCGCGCCCGGCCTGCGCAAGCTCGTCCTGAAAAGCCTCGTTGTCGCTCTTCAGCGGCAGAAAAAGGCCGCCTGTGCGCAGATAAGGCAGGCACAGCTCGCTCAGGACATTGAGCGGCGCGACGGCGCGCGACAAAACAACGTCAAAGCCCCCGCGCATGTTTTTGCGGCTGATCAGTTCTTCGGCGCGGGCAGCGTGAGCGGTAACTGAAACGCCGAGAGCTTCGGCGCTTTTGATAATAAAATCAATGCGCTTCTGCGTGCTGTCGACAAAGGTGATGTCAAGCGTCGGATCGTACAGTTTGAGCGGCATTCCGGGAAAACCGGGGCCGGTCCCGATGTCGATGATGGCCTTGCCTTCGAGCCCGGCGCATGTCAGCAGCGAAAGGCTGTCGAGCACATGCCGCACGGCAAAAGCGTCGGGCTCGGTGACGGCCGTCAGGTTCATGACCCGGTTGGTTTCGAGCACCAGACCGCAGAAGCGCTCGAGCCGCTCGAGCGCGCCGGGGGGCAGGGGCAGGCCCCATTCGGCAAGGCCCTGCCGGATAATCTCACAAAAGCTCATGGGGTTTCCTCCATCTGCGACAAAATGACCATCAGCGCGCCGATGTCGGCCGGCGAGACGCCGGAAATGCGCCCGGCCTGCCCCAGCGTGCGCGGACGGATGCGCTGCAATTTCTGCCGCGCTTCGGTGCGCAGCAGAGGGATGGACAGATAATCGATGGTCTCGGGCAAAACGCGCTCTTCCATCCGGCGCATGTCTTCGATATCGCGCTGCTGCCGGCGGATATAACCCTCGTACTTGGCGGCGATTTCGACCTGCTCGCCGACCTCGCGCGGAATGTCCGGCCGGTTCGGGTCGATTGCAGCCAGAGCGCTGTAGCTGATTTCCGGCCGGCGCAGAAGATCGAGCAGGCTGGCGCCCGAAAGGGCCAGCGGGCTTGTCCCGCATGAAAGCAGAAAGGCGTTGACCGCCTCGCTCGGCGGGGCGACGGTGCTTTTGAGCCGCGCGAGTTCCTCTGCCGTCAGTTGCGCCTTTTGCCGCGCTTTTTCAGCGCGCCCGGGCGGCACCAGGCCGAGCGCCCGGCCCTTTTCCATCAGGCGCAGATCGGCGTTGTCCTGCCGGCAGACGAGCCGGTATTCCGAGCGCGAGGTCATCATGCGGTAGGGCTCGTCGGTCCCTTTGGTGACAAGGTCGTCTATCAGCGTGCCGATATACCCGTCCATCCGCGTCAGGATAAAGGGCGGCTGGCCCCGCACATATAAAAAGGCGTTGACACCGGCGACCAGCCCCTGCGCCGCCGCCTCTTCATACCCCGAGCTGCCGCACAGTTGGCCGGCGGCAAACAGGCCGGGCACCGTTTTGACGGCCAGACGGGCGTCAAGGCAGAGGGGGTTCAGGCAGTCGTATTCAATGGCGTAGCCGGACCGCATGATTTCGGCGTGCTCCAGCCCGCGGATGGTGCGGAGCATTTGCACCTGCACGTCTTCAGGCAGCGATGTGGAAAGCCCCTGCACATACATCTCGCCGCTTTCTTCACCGCAGGGCTCTAAAAAGAGCTGATGCCGTTCTTTGTCGGCAAAGCGCACGACCTTGTCCTCAATCGAAGGGCAGTAACGCGGGCCGACGCCGTCGATGACGCCGGTAAAAAGCGGCGAACGGTCAAGCGCGCCGCGGATGACGCGGTGGGTTTCGGCGTTGGTCCAGGTCAGCCAGCAGCGCACAGCATTGCGCGGCACGACGTCGGAGTAAAAGGAAAAGCCCTGCGGGTTGTCGTCGCCGGACTGCGGCTCCAGATCGGAAAAATCGACGCTGTGCGCCGCGACACGCGGCGGCGTCCCCGTTTTAAAACGGCGGGTTTCCAGCCCCAGCGCGTGCAGCGAGGCGGTCAGGGCCGACGCGTTCATCAGCCCGTCGGGGCCCATGTCACGGATAACATCGCCCGTAAAGGTGCGCCCGCCCAGAAAGGTGCCGGTACACAAAACGGCGGCGCGCACGCGGTAGGTCGCGCCGCCCACCAGGCGGACGCCGCAGACATGCCCATCCTCTGTCAGAATTTCGGAAGCCTCTCCCTGCCGCAGAATAAGCCCGGGGCAGGTTTCAAGGGTGGTTTTCATGACGCTGCGGTAGGCCATGCGGTCGTTTTGCGCGCGGGGCGAAAAGACGGCGGGGCCTTTGCCGCGGTTGAGCATACGGAACTGGATGGCCGTTTTGTCGGCCGCACGGCCCATTTCACCACCCAGCGCGTCAATTTCGCGCACAAGCTGCCCTTTGGCCGTACCGCCGATAGAGGGGTTGCACGGCATGTTGCCGACGGCGTCAAGACAGGTGCACAGGCACAAAACCCGCGCACCGAGCCGCGCGGCGGCCAGCGCAGCTTCGATGCCGGCGTGTCCTGCGCCGACAACGGCAATATCAAAGGTTCCGGCGTCGTAATTCACAAAAATATCCTCCGCTGTGGAAAAATTAAAGTCAGGGAAAAGCGCTGTATGGGCAGGGGACTTACTTTCCCACACAGAAGCGCGAAAAAATTTCGTGGATAATGTCAGCAGAAACATCCTCGCCCGTCACTTCGCCGAGCAGACGGATAGCCTGCTCGACGTCGAGCAGGAAAGCGTCGGCCGTCATGCCGCTTTGCGCCGAAGCGAGGGCGGCGCGCACCGACTCCAGCGCCTGGCGCAAAAGCGCCGCCTGGCGCGGGCTGGTCACCAGTATTTCGGCGGCGGGGGGGATGAGCCCGCTCAGCCATTCGCACAATGCGTCAAGCCCTTCGCCCGTTTTGGCGGACAGCGTAAAAAGAGCGTCAAACCGCGGCGCGAGGGTGGCCGGGTCAAAGGCCGGAGGAAGATCGCTTTTATTGACGACAGCGGCGCACGGCTTGCCGCGCAGCGCCTGGGGCAGTTCTTCCGGCTCAACGGGCAGGGGCTGTGAACCGTCAAAAACCCACAGGGCGGCCCGCGCCTGCTGCGCCGCCCGCAGGGCGCGTTCGACGCCGATGCGCTCGGCCTCGCCTTCGGGTGTGCGAATGCCCGCTGTATCCATGAGCAGCACCCGCCCGCCCGAAAGGGCGATCGGCTGCTCCAGAACATCGCGCGTCGTGCCCGCTTCGGCGGTGACAATGGCGCGCTCAGAGCCGGCCAGCGCATTGAACAGGGATGATTTGCCGGCGTTGGGGCGGCCGACGACGGCGACAGGAAAGCCCGATTTCAAAAGGCTGCCGCGTTCAAAGCCGTCGGCCAGGCGCGCAAGCGATTGTTCGGCGCGCAGCAGCACGGCCTGTGCGTTTTGATATTCAAAGGGGTCGATGTCCTCGTCCGGGTAATCGCAGACAGCGTAAAAATGAGCGGTCAGCCCGGTTAATTCGGCGCGCAGGTCACGCAGAGGGCGGCCAATGGCGCCGTCGAGCTGTGCGGCGGCGTTGAGCGCTTCGCGCTCGCTTTGCGCATCGAGCAGATCGGCCACAGCTTCGGCCTCGACCAATCCCATCTTGCCGTTTAAAAAGGCGCGGCGCGTGAACTCGCCCGGCTGGGCTGGACGGGCCCCCTGCGAAAAGGCATGGCGCAGCGTGCTTTCGACAACGGCGGCCGAACCGTGACAGAAAATTTCCGCCATATCCTCGCCGGTATAGCTGCGCGGCGCGCGGTAAAAGGCCGCCAGACACAGGTCGACGGTTTCGCCCGACGGGGACAGCAGCTTTCCGTAATGCAGATGACAGGTTTGTTTGTCTGTTATGGAAGAGGAGCCGCGGGGCCTGAAAAGCGCGTTGAGAATGCGCCCTGCATCGTCGCCCGACAGGCGGACAATGCCGATGGCGCAGGGCAGCGCTCCGCTCGAACAGGCGGCGATCGTATGAGACATGTGATTCACCCCATGTAAAATGGATAGACGGGCGTTATTCACCCGATATTGTACCACAGAATAAAAAAAGAAAAAAGAAGGTTTTCCGCTCAGCAGACAAAAGGCGGCCTGCGGGCCGCCTTTTGATTGCGCTCCGGCTTTTTACCAGAGGACTTCAACGTCGTCAAGCTGCGCGCGCAAATCGCGCAGCTGCCTGCGCCAGGCGAGCACAAGACTTTCAGCCTCGTCCTGCGCAACGGCGGCAAAACGGATCTTCTGCCCGGCGGCCAACTGCGCCATACGCCCCAGATCGGGCGTGATGATGGTGGCGATTTTGGCGTAACCGCCCGTTGTCTGCCGGTCGGCCATCATGACGATGGGCTGCCCCGACGGCACCTGCACGGCGCCCATGACAATACCGTCTGAAATAATATTGCCGTCTTTGCCCTGTGCGTATTCAATGGCCGGCCCCTGAAGCCGGTAGCCCATGCGGTCGCTTTTGGCAGTGACGGTATAGGTCCCGGACAAAAAGGTTTTGATCCCGCGGGGAGAGAAACTGTCCTGCTGCGGGCCGAGTACAACGCGAATGGGCGCGTCGCCCGGTGCGGCGGGCAGGTCGGCGCGGCGGTTTCCAAGGTCGGGCAGCCAGAGCTGCGCATCACGGAAGGGCAAAACGTCGCCGTCTTTTAAAAGACGGCCGCAGAGCCCGCCGAAGCCGCCTTTGACATAGGTCGAGCGGCTGCCCATGACGGCCGGCAAATCGAACCCGCCGGCGACGGCCAAAATGCCGCGGAAGCCATTTTTGGCAAAGCCGAGCTGCAAAATGTCGCCTTTTTTTGCCAGATAAGCCCGGTTTGTCTCAATGGGCTGTTTATTGAGCTGCGGCGAAAAGTCAGCCCCCGAAATGGCGAAGATATTGGGGCTTTCAAACCGCACGGTACAGCCCGCGCCCGTCAGCTCGAGCGCCGCTTCGGTTTCGCTGTTGCCGGCCAGAATGTTGGCGACGGCCAGCGCGCCCAAATCCATCGCGCCGCAGACCGGTACGCCGAAGCGCTGCCAGCCCAGACGGCCGCCGTCCTGCACGCTGGTCATCATCCCTGCTTTCAAAACGGTCAGCATATTTCGTCACTCCCCCCCAGCCGGCGGTATTCCGCCTCGTCAATGGGTACAAAGCGCACCGTCTGCCCGGCCGACAGCAAAAAGGGCTGCTCGCGCCCGGGGTCGAAAAGTTTCAGGGGCGTGCGCCCGATGATCTGCCAGCCGCCCGGCGAGGCGATGGGGTAAACACCGGTCTGCTCGCCGGCAATGCCGACGCTGCCCGCCGGGATTTTGACGCGCGGCGAACTGAGGCGCGGCGCGGCGATGCGGGCGTCCATGCCGCCCAGGTAAGGAAAGCCGGGCGTGAAGCCCAGCATGTAAATCAGGTAATCGGCTGCGCTGTGTATGTCGATAATCTGCTGCTCCGTCATGCCGGCGTGCTGCGCCACAAAGGAAAGATCGGGGCCGCAGAAGCCGCCGTACAAAACGGGCAGCTCGACCAGCCCGCCGGACTGCACCTGCGCGCCGTCGAGGCGGGCACAGAAGCCTTCGAGCAGGGGGATGAGCTTTGCGGCCGGCAAAACCGCCGGGTCGTACTGCACGGTCAGCGCGCAGTAGGCGGGCACCAGTTCGCACACGCCGGGCAGCGCCGCCTCGTCCAGCATACGGCACAGCGCGGTGACGCGGGCGTTGGTTTCGGGGCAGATGTCCCGCCCCAGCTCAACGGTCAGGGCGCTGTCGCCGCAGGGTAAAAAACGCGCCATTTACAGCACCTCGCGCAGCGGCGCGACGTCGACGTCCGCCTGCTGAAGCGCGGCGCGGATGCTCTTTACAAAATCGAGGGCTTTGGGCCCGTCGCCGTGGACACAGACCGAGTGGGCCGAAATGGAAAGCTCCTTGCCGGTGATGGCCGCCACTTTTCCCTCGGTCACCATGCGGACAACGCGCGCAATGGCCTCGGCCTCGTCGGTGATCATGGCCCCCTCTTTGCGGCGGTCGACCAGCGAGCCGTCTTCTTCATAAGCGCGGTCGGCAAAGACCTCCTGCGCGACGGGCAGTCCCAGCTCCTGCGCGGCGCGCACGGCGGCGCTGCCAGCCAGAGCCATGACGATCAAACCGCCGCCGCAGTCTTTGATGCCGCGGCATACCGCTTCAGCCAATTTAGGGTCGCGGCCCATGGCATTGTACAAGGCGCCGTGCGGCTTGACGTGCTGGAGCTCCAGCCCTTCCGCCTGGCAAAAGGCCCGCAGCGCGCCGATTTGGTATTTGACATAGGCGCGCGCCTCGTCGGGCGTGACGCTCATAGCGCGGCGGCCAAAGCCCAGAAGATCAGGGTATGACGGGTGCGCGCCGACGGCGACGCCGTTCTGCCGGCACAAAGCGACGGTTTTCTGCATGACGAGCGGATCGCCGCCGTGCCAGCCGCAGGCGACATTGGCCGAGGAAATGTGGGGAATGACCTCAGCGTCCAGTCCGATGGTATAGGCGCCGAAGCTTTCGCCCAAATCACAGTTGAGATCTACGCGGGGCATGGGCAATCTTCCTTTCTGTTTCTGTAAAATACAGGCTTCGGGGCCTACTGCCCCATCAGGTCGGCGTTCTGCACGTCGCACACCAGCATATAGCCCGGCGCGTGGGTAATGGCCAGGGAAGGCTTTGAACGCATGACGGCGGCCTGAGGCGTCACGCCGCACGGCCAGAAGACCGGGAGCTCGCCGGGGTTGATGGTGACGGCGTCGCCGAAATCGGGCTGATGGATGTCGGCGATGCCGATGTCGGCCGGACAGCCGATGTGAATGGGCGCGCCGTGAACGCGGGGCATCTGCGCCGTCGTCGTCACGGCCAGCGGCACCAGGCGCGACGGAATGGGGCGCATGGACACCACAATATTGCCGGAAAAGACGCCGGCGCTTTTGCACGGGATGTTGGTCAGGTACATGGGCACGTTGCGGTTTTCTTCGATATGGCGGACGGGCACGCCGGCGCGCATGAGCGCCCATTCAAAGGAAAAGCTGCACCCGATGAGAAAGCTGACAAAATCGTCGCGCCACAGCTGCTCGACATCGAGCGGCTCGTCGGCCAGAACACCGTCTCTGTACACGCGGTATTTTGGAATGTCGCGCGCGATATCGCACCCCGGCGCGAGAAAGGGCAGGTCGCGTTGACCGGGCTCGGTGACTTCCAGTACCGGGCAGGCTTTGGGGTTGCGCTGGGCAAAAAGCAGGAAATCATATGCGTATTCTTTGGGCAGAATGACAAGGTTGGCCTGCGCGCAGCCGTCGGCCAGGCCAGCCGTGGGCCGCGGGGCGGGGTTTTGCCGGAAATATTCGCGCACGGCCGCAGCGTTTTTGAGCGTGTGGGGATCAAAACCGTTTGAAATGGTCATACCGGAACCTCCTCTTTTTGGCGGGTCAAGGCGCGCAGCGCGCGCAAAACGGCAAGATTCTGTTCGAGCGAAAGCGAGTCGACGGTGCATTCGCGCCTGCGGGTGACGCCGTCAACCCCGCCGGCGTGCACAACGGCAGACAAAAGCGCCGTCTCCTGCTCGTCGGTGGGCAGCAGATCGCGGCCCAGGTGGCGCGACATCAGCGCTGCAACACCCCAGCCCCACCAATTGGAGACGCCGGCGGCCAGCGTGTAATCGGCCGGGCAGTCGGCGCACACCAGCGCGCCGTGGGGCACACCGGCTTCAATATAGGGGCGCAGCGCGCCCATGCCCAGCTCGTTGCCGCCGTCGCCGATGGAAATGGTGACAGCGCGTCCGCCGCACAGCAGGGGATCGGTGTCGGCCACCATGTGGTCGATACATTCGCCGCGGGCATTGTGAAAATGCCCGTCGCGGCCCTTGCCCGGGCGCTCGATAGCGATGACATGGGTCGGGTCAAAGCGTCCGAGCAGCGCGCGGCAGAAATCGCCGCCCCCTTCGAGCGGGGCGCATTCAACAGGCACGCCGGGGCACAGAAGGTCGCGCCCGGCGGCGACAAGCGCCTGGCTCAGCGGGTCGGTGACCAGGCGCACTTCTTTGCCCAGCGTGCGGAAAAGCGCAGCCAGGTTGACGGCGCCCGGAGGGCCGTCGGTTTCGCCGATTCCGCAGCCCGTGATGGGGAAGCCGGTGACAATGACAACGCGCTGCGCGTTTTCGAGTTCGCCGGCCAGCTGCGAAAGACGTTCATGGGGCAGGCCGGCCATCAGGCCGCGCCCGCCGGGGTCCTGCCGCAGAATGTCTTCAATCTGAATATAAGATGAATCCGTGGGCATGATGCATCCTCCTTTACCTTTTCACAAAAACACACCGGGCGGCCGTGCAAAAGGCCCGAGGCAGGCGCCGCGCGATTCATAGGATTCAGCCCTGCGCCCGCCTGCGGCCGCAGGGCTTTACAGGCCCCCGGCGCGCCCTTGCTTTTATTGTAGAGGTCGGGTCGGAAAAAGTCAAGAAAAGGAAGGCCCCAATGGGAAAAGCGTTAAATTTTTGTAAAGATATGCGCCGGCGCGCGCTGCGGGGGATAAACCCGCCTTGATCTTTGGGGGCAGACTGGGGTATACTTAAAGCAATTCAATGCGAAGTGGGCGAAGCTGTTTTGCTTCAGCGCAGCGGCCGCGCGATAGGGTGTTCGTGCGGTCTTGTTTTATCTATATTGCGGAGACAGGCAGGAAGGGGCAGGAGCAATGGGCAACTTTATCACGTTTGAAAAGGTGTGCAAGTATTATCAGATGGGGTCGAACCGCATTGCCGCTGCCGATCACATTTCTTTTGAAATCGGCGAAGGTGAGTTCTGTGTTATTGTCGGCCCTTCGGGCGCGGGGAAAACAACGGTGCTCAACATGTTGGGCGGCATGGACACCTGCGACGAGGGGCGCATCCTGCTGGACGGCGCCGAGATTTCGCGTTTTTCCACCCGCGAGTTGACGAAATACCGCCGTTATGACGTCGGCTTTGTCTTCCAGTTTTACAATCTGGTCCAGAACTTGACGGCGCTGGAAAACGTCGAGCTGGCCAGTGAAATCTGCCGCGAACCGCTCGATTCGCGCGAGGTGCTGCGCGAGGTCGGCTTGGCCGACCGCATGGACAATTTTCCGGCACAGCTTTCGGGCGGCGAGCAGCAGCGGGTTTCCATTGCGCGCGCGCTGTGCAAAAACCCCAAGATCCTGCTGTGCGACGAGCCGACCGGCGCGCTCGATTACCAGACGGGCAAGGCGGTGCTCGGGCTTTTGCAGCAGACCTGCCGCCAGCGCGGCAAAACGGTTGTCGTCATCACCCACAATCAGGCCATTACCGCTATGGCCGACCGCGTCATCCACATCAAAAACGGCAGAGCGGAAAAGAGCGAGCTCAACCCCGATCCAACTCCGGTGGAAAGGATTGAGTGGTAGTGAAAAAAAATTATTTTCGCATCATCTGGCGTGAAATTCGCGGCTCGAGCTCCCGGTTTCTGGCTATTTTCTGCATAACGGCGCTCGGGGTCGGCTTTTTGGCCGGGCTGTTGTCGACAACGCCCGACATGCGCGTTTCGGCCGACGCTTATTACGATGAAAGCCGCTTGATGGACATCCGGCTTTTGTCGACCATGGGCTTTTGCCCGGAGGATGTCGAGGCCGTGGCGAAGACCGAAGGAATTGGTCGGGCCGAGGGCGGCAAAAGCGCTGATCTGCTGGTGCAGCTGGAGGACGGCGACACCGTCGCCGCCCGTGTCCACGGCGTTGACATGCAGGCCCAGCAGGAAAAAAGCGGGCTCAACCAGATCGAGCTTTTGGACGGGCGCTTTCCCCAAAAAGCGGGAGAATGCCTGGTTCTGCTCGAAAAGGTGCCGCTTGGGGGCACGGAGATTGGGAAAAAGCTGACCTTCTCACCGGACAACACGGATTTGGACGACACCGTCAGCCAGACCGATCTGACGGTGACCGGCATTGCGGCCTGTTCGTATTATATGTCGCTTGAGCGCGAGCAGGCGTCCATCGGCAACGGCAAGCTGGGCATGATTCTGTTTGTGCCCATGGAACAGTTTTCCTTTGATTATTATACCGAGATTTACGCGTCCGTCGAAGGAGCCGAGGCTTTTCAGGCTTTTACCGGCGCCTATCAGGATTCGGTCGATCTTGTCGTTGATCGACTGGAAGAATTGGCGGAAACCCAGCCCGGCGTGCGCCGCGCACAGATCATTGGACAGGCGCAGGAAGAGCTGCAAAGCGCCCGCGACGAGTTTGAAAGCCAGAAGGCCGAGGCAGAACAGGAACTGGAAGACGCCTGGCAGGAAATACTGGACGGCCGCGCTGAAATTGCCGCTGGCGAGCGCGATTTGAGCCGCGCCCGCACCCAGCTGCGCGACGGCCGTGCCGCGCTGGAGCAGCAGAAAATCAGCGGAAAGGCGCAGCTGGACGAAAGCGCCGCCCAGCTGGAAGCGGGCGAAAAGGAATACGCCGACGGTCTGGCGCGCTATAACGAGGGAAAGGCCGATCTCGACGCAGCCAAGCTTGCGCTTGACGAGGCCAAGCCGCAAATCGATCAGATTCGGGTTTTAATCGCCGCCGGCCTGCCGGTAAACGAAGAAATGCAGGCCGCTCTGGATCAGTATGACGCCGGCGTGGCGCAGTACGAGGCAGGCGCCGCCGAGCTGGACGCCGCGCACACGCAGCTTGTGCAGTCGCGTGCGCAGCTGGACGAGGGGCATGAACAGCTCAAAGCAGGCCGCGCCGCTTACGAAACGGGAATCGCCGATGCCGAAGCGCAGCTGGCGCAGGCCGAACGCGACATCGCTTCGGGCAGCCAAACGCTGGAAGAGGCCAAGACAAAACTGGCCGACGGCGAGCGGGAATACGAAGCCGGCAAGGCCGAAGCCGATGAAAAGCTGCTCGACGCCGAGTACCAGATCCGCGACGCCGAGGCAGAGATCGCTAAAATCGAGACCCCCAAGTGGTATGTGCTCAGCCGCCGCGAAAACGTCGCCTATGTCTCCTTTGAAAGCAATGCCGAAAAGGTGGCGGCCATCGCCAGGGTGTTCCCCTTCTTTTTCTTCCTGGTCGCCATGCTGGTGACGCTGACCACCATGACCCGCATGGTCGAAGAGGAGCGCACTCAGATAGGAACGCTGAAAGCGCTGGGCTACAGCGCGGGCGTCATCACGCTCAAATACGTCTTATATGCCGGGCTGGCCAGCCTTCTGGGTAGCGCCATCGGCCTGGCCATCGGCCTGCGGCTTTTCCCTTCAGTCATCTGGAAAGCCTACGGCATTCTGTATACGCTGCCGCCGCTGGTCTATCGTCTCAATCCGCAGTACGCGCTGGTATCGGCTTTCGCCCTTATTGCCTGCGCGCAGGCCGCCACGCTGTTGGCCTGCATGAGCAGCCTGCGCGAACAGCCTGCGCTGCTCATGCGGCCCAAAGCGCCCAAGGCCGGCAAACGCATTTTCCTCGAGCGCCTGCCTTTTATCTGGCGGCGGCTCAAGTTTACGCACAAGGTGACGGCGCGCAATCTTTTCCGCTACAAAAAGCGCTTTTTCATGACGGTGCTCGGCGTCGCCGGCTGTACGGCGCTGCTGCTGACCGGCCTGGGCCTGCGCGACAGCATCAACGCCATTGTCGGCAAGCAGTTTGGCGAGCTGTGGAATTACAACGTCATCGTCGCCATGCGGCATGACAGCGACGACATAAATGATTTTCGCGTGGGCAACCTGCTGTCCGGGAACGATTTCGAGCGGACGCTGGCTGTGCATATGGAAGCCGGCCACGCGTCGACCGACCGCTACCGCGGCGAGACCACCCTGTTTATTCCGCGCGAACAGGAGCGGCTGCCCGACTTCATCACGCTGCGCGTGCGTGAAGGGCACGCCCCGGTACCCTTTGAAGGGCCGGACGCCGTCGTCATTACGGAAAAGCTGGCCAGCCGCCTGGGAGTAAAAACGGGTGATGCCATTGAGCTGGAGGATGCCGACGGAGAGCGCGCTGCCGTCACCGTCACCGGCGTGGTGGAAAATTATGTGCAGAGCTATGTGTACCTGACGGCAGAGGGCTACCGCGCGGCCTTTGGTAAAACGCCTGAATACACGTCTGTGCTCGCCGTGACCGCCGCCGAAGCGGAAGAAGAGCGCGACGCGCTGGCAACGCGTCTGCTGGCGGAAAACAACATTGCCGGCGTGCAGTTTAACGACACGGTGCGCGACAGCTTTATCGACATGCTGCAAAGCATCAATACCATTGTCGGCATCATCATCCTCTCGGCCGGCGTGCTGGCGCTCGTCGTGCTTTACAACCTGACCAACATCAACATTGCCGAGCGTGAAAAGGAGCTGGCTACAATAAAGGTCCTGGGCTTTTACCGGCAGGAGGTCGCGGGCTATATCTTCCGTGAAACCAATCTGCTGGCCTTCGTCGGGATGCTGTGCGGCCTGTGGCTGGGTGTTTATCTGCACGCTTTTGTCGTGCAGACGGCCGAGGTCGACATGGTCATGTTCGGCCGTGAAATCTCGCCGGTCTCGTTTGTCCTTTCGGCTGTGCTGACCATGGTATTCGCACTGCTTGTCAACCTTGTCATGCACCGCACGCTGCGGCGCATCAGCATGGTTGAATCGCTGAAAGCACCGGAATAAGGAGGGGTACAGCATGGACAAAAAGACGCCCGATACCGTCGCGCGAACTGTCACGCGCTCGGCTATGTCCTATGCGGGTGCGAGCATTGCTCTGCTTTTGTGTTCGGCGCCCTGCTGTCTGTGGGCGGCGCTGCGCAGTTTGGAACGCGGGCTTTCCGAGCTGTGGTGTTTTGCACCGACGGCGGGGTTTGCCCTGCTGGCTGTCGCCGTCTGGGTGCGGGGCCGCGCCCGGTGGGTTTTTGTTGTGCCGGGACTGGGTATTTTGGCGGCGGCATATTTCTTTTTGCAGTGATGAATGGACAGAAAAAGGGGGGAAGGGGGGTTCGTACTTTTTGTGTCGACAAAAAGTACCAAAAAGCGACGCGAGGGGGCCGGCTGTGGCGGCTCCGCCCGGGTCGTGCCCCCTCGCGGCTCCCCCGTTGACGAACTTTTACGCATGTAAAACCGCTGGGCCAGCCCGTACTTCGCTGTGGCCAATCTGGCGGTTAAACCTATGTAGAAGGTTGTCAATGGGGGGTCACGGGGGGCCACGACCAAAGCGGAGCGAGCCATTACGGGCCCCCCGTGCCGATTTTTGGTTCTTTTGTTCGGTTACAAAAGAACAACAAAGTTTTCTTTTTATCCGTAGAGTAAGGCAAATCAAAAAAGCACCTGGTGGCAGGTGCTTTTTTTGAAGAAATTGTCTAATTATTTTGACATTTTCTAAGATCTTTTATTATTGCAATAAGGTGCTCAAGTTGCTGAGAATTTAGATATTTTGCTTCTTGTAAAAGTTCATTCAGTTTTGCCGGAACTTGTATTCCTTCGTCAAAAAAGTCTTGTGGTGAAATATTTAAATAGTCGCAGATATAGAAAAAGCCTGCCATGGAAGGGTAGCTTTTTCCATTCTCAATAGAATTAATATAATTCTCACTTTGTCCAATGGATAAGCTCATATCCCGTGCCGAAACGCCTTTTTCCATACGTAATTTCGTTAATCGTTGTGCAAACGCATCCTTCTCTATACTGCTCACCACCTTATTTGCTATATTGTACAATATATATTTTGTATTTTTACACAAATCAATTAGTGATATTTATTGACTTAAATAAAATAATAGTGTATAATTTAGAAAATACACTTTTTAGAGTTTGACAAAAATAAAAGCACCCCAAAAGGTGCTTCACAATTTATTGAAAATAAAAAAGCGTCAATCCTGTGAGCAACAAGATTGACACGGCAGCCCTGGGGA